>CALCEA010000136.1 GCA_937900675.1 uncultured Chitinophagaceae bacterium | reverse complement strand
ATATTTAATTGTGTAACGGTGTAAAATTATGGATATTTGAGCTACTTTAAGCATACTTCCATGAACAAAGCATACCTCTTGATAGGCGGCAATATGGGTGATCGATTGGCAAATCTAGAAAATGCCAAAACAGCTATTAAAAAAGAGCTAGGAAATATTTTATCTACCTCCTCTGTTTATGAAACAGCAGCTTGGGGCAAAGAAGATCAACCAGCTTTTTTAAATCAAGCTTTGTTGATTGAAACCAATTTGAAAGCAGAAGAATTAATGAATACTCTTTTGCAAATTGAAAAAAACATGGGTAGAATAAGACAAGAACATTTAGGACCAAGAACTATAGATTTGGATATTATTTTTTTTAATGACCAAATAATCAATTCGGAGAATCTTAGCATTCCCCATCCACAAATGCAAAAAAGAAATTTTGTATTAACTCCTCTACATGAAATTGCCCCGGATTTTATCCACCCCATTTTCAACAGATCTATAGCTCAATTATTGATGGATTGCGAGGATTCATTACTGTGTATAAAAAAATAAATAGATACGCAATACAGCGCTTATATTTGGGCCGAAGTAAAGAACAATGAAGCATCAATTTATAGCCATCGAGGGGAATATAGGAGCAGGTAAAACCACTTTAACGCATTTGTTATCACAACATTTTAATGCGAAAACGGTTTTGGAAGAGTTTGCAGAAAATCCTTTTTTGACAAAATTTTACGAGAACCCAAAGCAATATGCTTTTCCTTTAGAATTATTTTTCTTAGCAGAACGATTTAAGCAACAACAAGATTTAATTAAAAATGGAGATTTGTTTCAACAAGTAATTGTTTCGGATTATATGTTCACCAAATGTTTGCTTTTTGCCAAGGCTAATTTACCAGAAGAAGAATTTAGATTATATCAAAAAATGTTTGATGTATTTTATCAGCAATTAACTCCTCCTGATATTTTAATTTATTTGCACGCTCCTGTAAACAGATTACAAAGCAATATTAAGAAACGCAATAGAAAATTTGAACAAGCCATTCCAGACGAGTATTTGTTTAAAATTCAAGAGACTTATACAAGCTATATTAAGCAACATAATATTCGAACCATCTTTGTAGATGCAAGTAATGCAGATTTTTTATACAATGAAGCACATTTAAAAGTAATTTTAGATGCATTAGAAAAAGACCTAGAAGAAGGTCAACATTATTTCAACTTACCTTAAGCTTATGTCAACAGAGCAAGTAGTTCAAAAAAAGGATCCCTTTGGCGCTTTAAAAATAAGTGAATTCAGGAACCTGATGATTGGACGCTTTTTGTTTATCATGGGGCTTAGAATGATGGGTACTTTGGTGGGTTGGTGGATATACGAATTAACCAATGAACCATTTGCTATTGGTTTGATTGGATTAGCCGAAGTAATTCCGGCAGTGTCATTAGCATTATACGCAGGTCATGTCATTGATATCAGCGAAAAAAGAAAACTAATTTTAAAAGGAGTAGCATTATATTGGGTATGCGCCATTGCCTTATTGGTACTTTCAAGCAATATTGGAACGGGGGCTTTTTCTAATTTACAAATTGCGATTGGGATTTATTTTGTGATTTTTTGTACAGGAATTATAAGATCTTTTACCGGACCAAGCTTTGGCACATTGGTGGGTGAAATCATGCCAAAAGATTTATTACAAAATGCGACAACCTGGAGCCAAGGCATTTGGTTAAGCGCTTCTGTATTAGGTCATGCGATGGTAGGATTCTTTATTGCAGGTTTTGGTAATACTGGTTCATTATGGATTGTAATCGTTATGGTAGCTATTGGATTTGTGTTTATTTCTAAAATCAAACCCAAGCCGCCACATAAACAAGAAACAGAACAAAAGACTTTGGAAAGTGTCAAGGAAGGAATACGATTTGTGGTTCAAACCAAAGAAGTGCTCGGAGCATTGTCATTGGACTTGTTTGCGGTATTATTTGGAGGAGCCGTTGCGATGATACCGGTGTTTGCAAAAGATATTTTAAAAGTGGGACCTATAGGATTTGGTTGGTTAAACGCCGCTGCAGATATCGGTGCCATTCTAATTATATTTATCATTACTATTTTCCCAGTGCATCAGCAACAAGGAAAAAAACTTTTACTAGCTGTGGGTGGATTTGGTGTATGTATTATTGTGTTTGCTTTATCTACTAATTTTTGGATATCATTTGCTGCACTATTAATGAGTGGGATATTAGACGGTTTTAGTATGATTTTTAGAGGCACCATCGTGCAACTTAAAACACCAGATCATATGAGAGGCCGTGTAATGAGTGTGAACTCCATGTTTATCAATAGCAGTAATGAATTAGGTCAATTTGAAAGTGGATTGGCGGCCCGAGCAATGGGTGTAGTACCATCAGTAGTGTTCGGAGGTGTCATGACTTTAATTGTAGTGACTACTACCTGGTTTAAAGCGCCAAGTTTAAGAAAAATAGAATACTAGATTATTTTTTTAGCAACTCTTCCATCACCACATGAACTGCAGGACAGAATTCTGCATTCTTCATTGTAATGGATGTTCTTTTGAAAAATACATCTTCATCAGTATAGGGAAACCTTTCACAATCTGAAGGTCTTTGGTCATAAATGGAACAGGTATTATCCCCTGCTAAAAATGGACAAGGCTTCGTATTGGTTACATAATCTCCTTCGTTGTCCAATAAAAGGTATTTCTCAATAAATACACTTTCTTTCAATTTCAAGTATTTACTGATTCGCTTAATGTCTGGAGTTTTGAATCTTGGAGAATAGTTTTTACAGCATCTCGCACAATCCAAGCAGTTGATCTTTTCAAAGGCCAAATCATGCAAATCTGGCAAAACTTTCAAGATTTGCTTCTTTTCCACCCTTTTTAAGAAGTTTTGGAACTTTTTAAGCACTTCCGGGGTAGGCTTTTCAAAATATTGTTCAATTGACGGCACCATAATAGCAGTCAAATGTAAACCATTTAACAGTCATCCACAAGCTTTCCCCAATGGAATGCAAAAACCTTAAACAAGAACCAAGGCCGCCTATTTATTGACTATATTTGTGGCAATTTTTAACCTTCTCAATACAGTCGAAAATGAATAACAGCGGCGCAGAATTTATCCAAAGACATATTGGACCCAATGCAACTGAAACCAATCAAATGTTGAAAGCCATTGGCGCACCAAGTTTAGATGTATTAATTGAAAAAACAGTTCCAGCTTCTATTCGCTTAAAAAAGCCAATGAATATTCCAGCTGCTTTAACTGAGTTTGAATTATTGGAATCTTTAAAAGCAATTGGTTCAAAAAATGTAATTGCTACCAATTGTATTGGACAAGGTTATTATGGTACCATTACACCAAGTGTTATTCTTAGAAATATTTTTGAAAATCCAGGATGGTATACACAATACACTCCTTATCAAGCAGAAATCGCACAAGGCCGTTTGGAGAGTTTATTAAACTACCAAACCATGATTACCGACTTAACCGGTATGGCTATTGCCAATGCATCTTTATTAGATGAAGCAACTGCTGCTGCAGAAGCTATGGCGATGATATACAATCATGCGAACAAAACAGAACATGCTACACAAACTAAATTGTTTGTAGATGCATCCATTTTTGCACAAACAAAATCTGTTTTAAAAACAAGAGCTACTCCAATAAATATCGAATTAGTAGAAGGCAACTATACCACTGCTGCCATTGACAATACTTATTTCGGAGCTATTTTACAATATCCAAACGCTACTGGTAGCATAGAAGATTACACTGCTTTTATTGACAAAGTGCATAAAGCAGGTGGTTATGTGATTTTAGTAGCTGATATTTTAGCATTGACTGTATTGAAAACTCCAGCAGAATTAAATGCGGATGTGGCAGTGGGTAATACACAAAGATTTGGTGTTCCAATGGGATTCGGCGGACCACATGCAGCGTACTTTGCTACAAAGGATGAATTTAAGAGAGGAATGCCAGGAAGATTGATTGGCGTAAGTATTGATGCGCAAGGTAATCGTGCTTTGAGAATGGCATTACAAACTAGAGAACAACATATCAAAAGAGAAAAAGCAACTTCAAATATTTGTACAGCACAAGCATTATTAGCAAATATGGCGGTAATGTATGCAGTATATCATGGACCAGAAGGATTGAAAAATATTGCTTCTAGAGTACATAGCTTAGCACAATCTTTAGAACAACAATTAACATCACTAGGAATTGAACAAGCAAACGCTTACTATTTTGACACATTGCATATCAAAGGATTTGATGCAAGTGCTTTATACAAATTAGCAAGTGCTGCAGCCATTAACTTTAATTACTTTAGTGATGGTACAGTAAGTATTAGTTTAGACGAAACTTCTTCAACTGCAACAGTACAACAAATTGTTGCTTTATTTGAAAAGTTAACCAATAAGAAAGCTGCTGCACAAAATGCAACCGTAAAAAATGCAAGCATCCCAGCTAGCTTAACAAGAACTAGCACTTACTTACAACATCCAGTATTTAATACGCACCATAGTGAAACACAAATGATGCGTTATATTAAGCAACTAGAAAACAAAGATCTTTCTTTGAATACCAGCATGATTAGCTTAGGTAGTTGTACCATGAAATTGAATGCTGCAACTGAAATGATTCCAGTAAGCTGGCCTTGTTTTGGTGGCTTACATCCATTTGCTCCAGCAGAACAAACTAAAGGATACCAAGAAATCGCCAAAGAGTTAAGTGACTACTTATGTGAAACCACTGGCTTCACCGCTTGTAGTTTACAACCTAATAGTGGTGCACAAGGTGAGTATGCAGGTTTATTAACTATTCGTTCATACCATGAAGCAAGAAATCAATCCAACAGAAATATTGTATTAATCCCTATTAGCGCACACGGAACCAATCCTGCAAGTGCAGTAATGGCTGGCTTTAAAGTAGTGGTAGTAGCATGTGATGCTGCAGGAAATATTGATGTTGCAGATTTAAAAGCAAAAGCAGAAGAACATAAAGATAATTTAGGTGGTCTAATGATTACTTACCCAAGTACACACGGTGTATTTGAAGAAACCATCATTGAGATTTGCCAAATCATTCACGATTTAGGCGGATTGGTGTACATGGATGGTGCGAATATGAATGCGCAGGTGGGATTAACTAGCCCAGGTAATATTGGTGCAGATGTTTGTCACTTGAACTTACATAAAACATTCGCTATTCCACATGGTGGTGGTGGACCTGGCATGGGCCCAATTTGCGTGAACGATAAATTAGCTCCTTATTTACCAGGACATAGCGTTCATAACAATGATGCCAACGCAGTAAGTGCAGCTCCAATGGGTTCTGCAAGTATTTTGCTAATTAGTTATGCTTATATTAAGATGCTTGGAGCTAAAGGATTAGAATTAGCTACTTCATATGCAATTTTGAATGCCAATTACATGAAAGCAAGATTGGAAAAAGCATACCCAATATTGTATACTGGAAAGAATGGAACCTGTGCGCATGAATTTATTATTGATTTAAGACCATTCAAAGCTAGCGCTGGTATTGAAGCAGAAGATGTAGCAAAGCGTTTGATTGATTATGGATTCCACGCACCTACAATGAGCTTCCCTGTTCCAGGCACTATTATGATTGAACCAACAGAGAGCGAAGACAAAGGAGAACTAGATCGCTTCTGTGATGCATTATTATCTATTCACGCAGAAATTAAAGCGATCGAAAATGGAAGCTTTGATAAAGTAGACAATCCTTTAAAGAACGCTCCACATACACAACATGTAATTTGTGCTGACGAATGGAAACATGTATACTCAAGACAAGTAGCTGCATTCCCATTGCCTTATGTACAACAAAATAAATTCTGGCCAAGTGTAGCTAGAGTGAATAATACACATGGTGATAGAAATTTGGTTTGTACATGCGAGCCCGTATCATCATACGCTTAAATATTACAACATGCATTATAGAAAAGGCCCCCGATTTCGGGGGCCTTTTGATTATAAACTATTGGGGGAAGAATTATTCATCACTAATGAACTAGCAGGCTGATTCATCATGAACTCATATAAGGTAATTATTTTCTCTTTATCTTTTAATGCAGTATTTAATTGCGCCACATCCTCTTGAAGATTTTGTAGTTTAATATTCTCTACTTCATATTTATAAGTAAACTCTTCTGCTTGCGCAATACTAATAGCCCTTGACTCATCAATCATATTACCTTCACCAGTGAGCACCCATAACATATTGAGTTCGGGATAATGCTCATGAATTTTAATCAAAATATCCGAGCCAACAGATCCCTTGTTTCTTAACTGTTTGGCATAATACCCATTGGATAATTGGATCTTCCTTTCAAAAGAATAGGGAGAGATATTCCTGAATTGTAGGTACATAGAAATTCGTTCAATTGGCTTCATAGTAAATAGTTTTAGTGAGATATAACACTAAAATATATACTAGCCATTCTATGTCTTAGGTACTTGGGCCTCAATTAAGCATAAGCTAGGCCTCATTTTTATTGCTTCTCACTTAACTCTAACCAACGAAGTTCCGCTTCTTCTAATTGATGGGTGATTTGAGATAAGGCTTCGCTTAGTTTAGTAATGGCGTCATAATCCAGATTAGGCTGATTCATTTGCTCCATCAATTCAGCTTTTGTCTTTTCCAATAAAGGCATGTCTTTATTTAAGGTTTCCCACTCTAATTTTTCTTTATAAGACATTTTTACGGCAGCGGGCTTGGGAGTATTGTCTTGTATTGCTGGCGCAGGCTTCTCTTCTTTTTTTACTACAGGATGTTCTTTTTGTGTAGTAATATCTGAGCTTACACTACTTAAGCTTTGTTTAGATTTTTCCAAGATTCTGTATTGGGTATAGTTGCCTGGATAATCTCTAATAATACCATCTCCTTCAAAAATAAATAAGTGATCTACTAATTTATCCATAAAGTATCTATCGTGGGATACTAATAACACACAACCAGTATATTCCAATAAAAATTGTTCTAATACTGCCAAGGTAGGCAAATCCAAATCATTAGTAGGCTCATCTAATATTAAGAAATTAGGATTCTTAAATAAGACAGTTAATAATTGTAAACGCTTTTTCTCCCCTCCACTCAAAGCACTTAAATAAGTATATTGTTTATCTGGAGTAAATAAGAATAATTCCAAGAATTGCGCTGCACTTAAAGAGCCACCACTTGCCAAAGGAAAATTCTCTGCAAAGGTTTTCAAATACTCTATTACGCGCATATCGGTTTTATACACCAAACCTTCTTGAGAAAAATTACCAAACACAATCGTATCCCCTACATTCACTTTTCCACTATCAGGAGCAGTTATACCTTGTAAAATTTGTAAAAAAGTAGACTTGCCCACTCCATTTTTTCCCACGATACCTACTCGCTCTCCCTTACTAAATGTATAATCAAACCCTTTTAATACTTGAATATCCCCGTAAGATTTATATACTTTCTTTAACTCGATAATCTTTCCACCTAAACGAGACATTTTCATACCCAATTGCAAATTGGCTTCTTCAATTTTTTGTTTGGCCTTGGCTTCTACCTCATAAAAATTATCCTGTCGGCTTTTGCTCTTAGTAGTTCTTGCTTTGGGCTGCTTTCGCATCCATTCCAGTTCTTTTCTAAAAGTATTTTTTGCCTTATCAATACTCGCTTGCTCAGCTTCAATTCTAGCAGCTTTCTTTTCTAAATAATTTTCGTAATCGCCTTTGTAAGTATATAAATTTTCTCTTTCTAGTTCCCAAATCTCATCCGTTACCGATTCCAAGAAATAGCGATCATGCGACACCAACAATAAAGTAACTTTTTCTTGAGATAAATAATTTTCCAACCATTCAATCATATTTAAATCCAAATGATTGGTGGGCTCATCCATTAATAATAAAATATGTCTAGGATCAAAACCAATTTGAATCAAGGTCTTTGCCAAAGAAACTCTTTTTCTTTGACCACCACTTAATTTAGCAACAGGTTGTTGTAAATGATGAATATTTAATTGAGTAAGAATAATATTTACTTTGGATTCAAAATCCCAAGCACTTCTTTCTTCCATTTCTACTATCGCATCAGAAATAGCTTGTTCGTCTCCACTTTCCATTGCCATTTCATATTGACTAATGGCTTTCATTACAGGATGATCTTGCTGAAATAAGTTTTGTAAAATGGTCGCAGATTCATCAAATTGAGGATCTTGTTCAAACATCACCAAATGAACATCTTTATGAATTCTGCAGGTACCTGCATCGGGATGCTCTTTTCCTGCCATAATCTTCAATAAAGTAGATTTACCCACCCCATTTCTTGCAATTAATGCAATTCTATCCCCTTCGTTTATATTAAAACTAATCCCTTTAAATAAGGGATAAATTCCATAACTCTTTGTTAGCCCTTCAACTGATACATAATGCATGGCGCAAAGATACGGGCCCTAACTAGTATCTGCTAATTTATTGGAGAAACTATGTACTTTTGTGCTTGTTATCGACCAAATCCAATTTGAATGAAAAGTTTTGAAGTACCTACTGGTTATAGAAGTAATCTAATCTCTGCCATTAAACAAAAGCGCAAAGAACAAGATAAACTAAAGAAAGACTTTAGTCCAACATTATTGGATTTTGGGAACTTGAAAATATACTTGGCTAGGCATTTTGGATTTTGTTACGGGGTAGAGAATGCAATCAATATCGCTTATAAAACCATTGAAGAAAATAAAGGAAAAAGAATTTTCTTATTAAGTGAGATGATTCATAATCCTCAAGTAAATGCAGACCTTACCAAAAGAGGCGTTCAGTTTTTACAAGATACTTTAGGGAATGAATTAATTCCACTAAGCACTTTGAATGCAGATGATGTGGTTATCATACCAGCTTTTGGAACCACTTTAGAATTAGAAGAAAAAATTATTCAAAAAGGAATTGATATTCAGAAATACAATACTACTTGTCCATTTGTAGAAAAAGTTTGGAACAGAAGCGAGCAGATTGCCAAAAAAGGATACTCCATTATTATTCATGGCAAACCAAAGCATGAAGAAACAAGAGCTACATTTTCTCATGCTGCAGCCAACACGCCTTCTATAGTAGTAAATGATATGGAAGAAGCAAAAGTACTAGGTGCTTTCATTTTAGGAAAGATTAACTTAGAAGCATTTGAACTTCAGTTTAAAGGCAGGTATTCAAAGCATTTTGATCCTATAAAAGATTTAGATAAAATTGGCGTAGTAAATCAAACTACTCAATTAGCAACGGATACTCAAGCCATCTCGGATTATTTAAGGTCTGTAATTATCGAAAAATTTGGCGCCGAACATATCAAAGAACATTTTGCAGATACTAGAGACACATTGTGTTATGCAACCAATGACAATCAATCTGCAGTTATTGGCTTATTGGAAACAAGTGCAGATTTGGCCATCGTAATGGGCGGAAAAAATAGCAGTAATAGTTCTCACTTAGTAGAACTTTGCGAACAAAAACTACCTACTTACTTTATTGACGATGCGAGTAAAATAATTAATAAGGAACAAATTCAAAAAACCGACTGGAAGAATAAAGAGTCTGTGATTGTTTCTAACTACTTACCTAATAAAGCATCTATTTCTATTTTAATGACGAGCGGCGCAAGCTGTCCAGACGCAGTGGTAGAAGCAGTAATACACAAGATTACTTCTTTCTACGGTGTGGAAGATCAATTAAAAGAAATGGAAATGACCTGGAGCAATTAAGCAGAAATGCGCTCTTTTGCCCAATTTAATGCAATCGTAAACTGCTCTTCTTGATTTAAATGGGTATTATCCAACACCAAAGCATCTTCTGCTTGCTTGAGTGGACTATGTTCCCTGGTACTATCAATTAAATCCCTATGGCTTAAGTTCTCCGCCACTTCCTGTATGGTAATACTAGGCTGTGTTGCTTGTAATTCTTTAAATCTTCTTTCAGCTCTCACTAATGGATCGGCAGTAACAAATATTTTTAATTCAGCAGTCGGGAAAACGACTGTACCAATATCTCTTCCATCCATCACAATACCTTTTTCAATACCCATTGCTTGTTGTTGCGCCACTGCAAAATCTCTAACTGCAGGAATAGCTGCTACCTCACTTACTTTCTGACTTACTTTCATTTCTCTAATAGCCGCTTCCACATTTTCGCCATTCAAGTACATATCACTTTTTCCAGTAGTCTCATTAAAAACAAAATGTAATTGAATGGATTGTATGGCTTTTTCTATAGCAGTAATGTTATCAAAAGCAATTTCATTTCTCATGAAATACAAAGCCACAGCACGATACATGGCACCTGTGTCAATAAACACATAACTTAAGGACTTGGCCAATGCCTTTGCTAAAGTACTCTTACCACAAGAAGAGAAACCGTCAATTGCTATGATTATTTTTTTAGACATATTATTCTACAACGATCGTTTGAGATTTAGGAAGGTCTGCATTTCTTACAGCAATCTGTCTTACTGCTAATGAAACTGCTTTTGTAAAAGCCTCTTTTGTAATTGCATCGTCTCCCACCATTGCAGGAACACCCTCATCACCCCCTTCTCTTATAGATTGAATTAATGGAATCTGACCCAAGAAAGGCAAATCATATTCACTTGCCAACTTCTTACCACCTTCTTTTCCAAACAAATAATATTTGTTCTCTGGTAATTCTGCAGGAGTGAAATAAGCCATATTTTCAACCAATCCAATAATAGGAACATTGATTTTTGCTTGACCAAACATCGCAATCGCCTTCTTTGCATCTGCTAGTGCCACATTCTGAGGAGTACTTACAATTACTACACCCGTTACTGGAACTGTTTGCATAATGGTTAAATGAATATCACCTGTACCTGGAGGCATATCAATCACTAAATAATCCAACTCTCCCCAATCTACATCTGTAATGAATTGTCTTATAGCACTACTTGCCATAGGACCTCTCCACACCACTGCATCTTTTTCATCCACCAATAATCCGATGCTCATTAACTTGATACCGTATTTTTCTAAAGGCAAAATAATGCCCTTTCCGTCAACATCTTTCATCAAAGGTCTTTGACCTCTTACACCAAACATAATGGGCACACTTGGCCCATAAATATCCGCATCCATTAAACCTACTTTAGCGCCACCTGCAGCCAAAGCCAAAGCTAGGTTAGCAGAAACGGTACTCTTACCTACGCCACCCTTTCCACTCACTACAGCAATAATATTTTTTACTTTAGACAAAACCGCTTGATCATCTTTTCTTGCAGTGGTTGTTTTAGAAGTAAAATTGACTGTTACTTGGGCTTCTTTATTCACCAATAATTTAATGGCATTTTCAGAGGCATTTTTCATCAAATCCTTCATGGGACAAGCAGGCGTTGTTAACACAATGGTAAACGCTACTTTATTGCCATCAATAGATAAATCCTGAATCATATTCAAGCTTACCAAGTCTTTTCCCAAGTCTGGCTCCTGTACATTACTCAGTGCTTTTAGAATATCCGCCTCAGTCATTTTGCAAGTTTTTGTTAAATAAATTTAAGCTGTGCAAAGTTAAGGTTCAATGCCCTTATTTTGCCCAATTAAAACAAGGATTATCCACGAAAAACGAAAAAATTAGCCAATTGCTACTTAATTTTGTATCCACATGAAAAAGCAAGTATTTATTAGTCTTTCCATTCTATTGTTCAGCTTTGCTAGCATTCAATTAAATGCGCAAAACACAGAAACTGCACCCAATATTTATAGGGATTCTGTAGTGCAATTATATGGGGTAATCATGACGGCAGATAGCTTGAAAGCTATTCCATTTGCAAGTATTGTGGTAAACAATAAAGGAAGAGGAACCATTACCAATAATGATGGAGTTTTCTCTATTGCAGTAAATAAGGGCGAACAAATTACTTTTAGTTGTGTGGGTTTTAAAAACAGAGTCATTAAAATTCCTGCTAACCTGGAAGGCAACCAATATAGTGTGATTCAATTAATGGTAAATGATACCAATTTTTTGCCAGCTACTATTTTGAAACCAAGACCAACAAGACAACAGTTTGAAAGAGATTTTGTGAATGCAAAAGTAGATGATGATATGTATGAGACTGCAAGAAAAAATACAAGTGCAGCTCAGAAAAGAATTATTCTTTCAAGTTTACCAAGAGATGGCAAGGAAGCAGTTGGTGCATCTTTAACACAACAAGCAACTAGATATTATTATTCTGGACAATTGCCGCCAATGAATATATTAAACCCGGCAGCATGGAAATCCTTTATTAATTCTTGGAAAAGGGGCGACTATAAATCTAAAAAATAAATATGAAACAGATTGCTGTAATTGGGGCGGGCACGATGGGAAATGGAATTGCGCATGTGTTTGCACAAAAAGGATTTAAAGTAAATTTAATTGATACTCAAGCGGCAGCTTTGGAAAAAGCTTTACAAACTATTCAGAAAAACTTGGATAGACAATTAGCCAAGAATGTAATTGATGAAGCTACCAAAACAGCGACCCTTGCTAATATTACCACAAAAACCTCTATTCAAGAGGGCGTAAGCAATGCAGATTTGGTGGTGGAAGCTGCTACAGAAAATAGTGATATTAAAAAAAGCATTTTCACTCAATTAGATCAATACGCACCAGCACATTGTATTTTAGCAAGCAATACCTCTTCAATTTCTATCACGCAATTAGCTAAAGCAACCCAAAGACCTAGTCAAGTGATTGGTATGCATTTTATGAATCCAGTACCAGTGATGAAATTGGTAGAAATCATCAATGGCCAAGCTACGAGCGAAGCTACAACAGAAGCCATTGTAACACTTACTAAGACGATTGACAAAATTCCATGTGTAGTTAAAGATTTTCCTGGCTTTATTGCCAACAGAATATTAATGCCTATGATCAATGAAGCCATCATTGCATTATCCGAGGGAGTAAGTGATGCAGCAACAATTGATCAAATTATGAAATTAGGAATGGCACATCCCATGGGACCATTGCAATTAGCGGATTATATTGGGCTAGATGTTTGTAGAAATATTATGGTAATTATGCAAGAAGGATTCCAAAATGACAAATACGCGCCTTCTCCTCTATTAGCACAATTGGTGTCGGAAGGAAAATTGGGAGTAAAAACTGGACAAGGATTTTATACCTACTAAGGCTATTCCACTAAACTAGTTGCATAAGTGACTCCTTGCAAATCATCCATTTTTGCAATCACTTCTTCTAATCTATTTTTTGGAATACCTATTTTCAATGCTACAAATAACTGTGCTTCTTGATTCACGACAGAACAATTGTATTGCTTTACAATCATCATCACTTCGTTCATTTGTTGGTAATCAAAATGTAAGGTGTACGGAATTTCAATAGGCTTTTGAATGATTGGAGATAGTTGCAAGGCCAATGAAGTGGCTGTTTTATAAGCATTAATCAATCCTGGCACTCCTAAAAGGGTCCCGCCAAAATACCTCACCACCACTACTAGTATATTGGTTAATTGTTTGCTGTCTATCTGACCTAAAATGGGCCTGCCCGCAGATCCAGAAGGCTCCCCATCATCACTTACTCTAAATGTTGCTCCATCCACACCCATTCTATATGCCAAACAATGATGCACTGCTTTGGGGTGTTCTTTTTTCAGAGCAGCAAGATATTTTTTAGCTTGGTCTATTGAATGAACTGGATAACTGTATGCAATAAATTTACTACCCCTATCTTTAAATTCAGCCATAGCGGGCTGTTCAATAGTATTGTAGTAAAATGGATCCATTGTTGTAACATTGCAGTATGAGTTTGCAAGATACAAAACAAGCTATGAAACACCAATTAAGCAATGTATACGATGCATTGGAGTTAAATAGTATTGTAAACATATTAATAGAGGAAGTAACTGGATGGGATGCACTACATCAAAACATCCATAAAAATGATGCATTGGAACAATCACATACAGATCAACTTACTCAATATGTAGAAAAGTTATTAACCGGAAAACCATTGCAATATATCATTGGCAAAGCTTGGTTTATGGGAAAAGCTTTTATGGTGAATGAAGCTGTTTTAATTCCTAGACCAGAGACAGAAGAATTAGTGGAGTGGGTTTCAGAATATGCTCATATAGTAAATAAACCCTTATCTATTTTAGATATTGGCACTGGTTCAGGCTGTATTCCTATTGCATTAAAATTAGCATTACCCAATGCAAGTATCACGGCCATCGACATAAGCAAAGAAGCATTAGCAGTTGCTCAACAAAATGCAGCTACATACAATGCAAATATTGAATGGATAGAATTGGATATTTTACAAACCAAACATTTAAAAGATCAATACGATATCATTGTTAGTAATCCGCCTTATATTCCTTTAAGAGAAAAGCCCAACATGCAACCGCAGGTAATTGATCATGAACCAGCAATTGCTTTATTTGTTCCAGACCAGTATCCATTAATTTTTTATTCAAAAATTGCACATATAGGCAAGTCGGCATTAAAACCTAATGGACAATTATTTTTTGAAATTCATTATGACCAAGGAGAAGCCATCATGGCTTTGTTAAACGAAATGGGCTATCATGCAGAATTAAGACAGGATATCTACGGAAAGGATAGAATGGTTAGAGCCAGTCTGAAGAATTAAGTCTTAAGAATTAATGAGATGGATCTACTGCCACCACTGGTGTTGCACCTAATTGCTTAATGATTTGCATTACTTGAATAGTCACGCCTAAATTAGCCACACTATCTCCATTAATAACAACAGAAGGTTTATCTGTTTCTTTGGATAAGAATGTTTTTAATTGACTAGACAAGGAATCCATTAATACCGGTGTTGATCCAATAAATAATTGTTGATCTTTATCAATGGTCACCACCACAGTTTGTTTGGCTTTTGTATCGCTTGCTGATTTTGGATTAGACACCTTGATCACATTTGGATTTGCCAATGTAGATACGATTAAGAAGAACAACAAAAGAATGAATAAGATATCATTCAATGCTCCAGTATGCACTTCAGGTTGATGTCTAAGTCTATTTCTTAAATTCATCTTAAGCTTGAGTTGGTTCTTGTAAAATATCTAAGAAATCTGCACTTGCTGTTTCCATTTTATTAGCCGTTTTATCTATTTGTGTAGATAAAAAATTATGACCAACATAAGCAATCAAGCCGATGATCAAACCAGTTGCAGAAGTAATCATTTTAGTATAGATACCTCCAGCAATAGTGTTTAAAGTATATTCTCCAGTAGAAGCAATGCCATAAAACAATTGCACCATACCTACAATAGTTCCCAAGAAACCAAACATAGGAGCTATACCTGCCACCAAAGACAAAATATTCAAATTACGCTCCATGCTATACATTTCTAATTTACCCACATTCTCCATGCTCTTTTCAATGGCATCCAATGGTTTACCAATTCTCATCACTCCTTTCTCAATCATTTTAGCCACCGGATTAGCTGTGTTTTTTGCAAGTGCTTTTGCAGCTGCAATATTACCGCCAATAATATGATCGCGAATCACCAACATAAACTGTGGATCAATTGCGCCAGCTTTTTTAATAGCTAAAAATCTTTCTATAAAAACAAAAATGGCAATCACTAACAATCCATACAATGGATACATGATCCATCCACCTTTTTGCAATAAACTAAATAAAGATATTTTACTCTCTACAGCTTGTAATAAAAACATAGTTGCTAATTTATGTTTAAAGTTAATTTATTTCTACCAAATTCACCAATACTTCTACCGCCTTCTCCATATCCTCCACACCTATCCATTCATGCTTACTATGAATGGCTTGCATACCAGTAAAAATATTAGGTGTGGGAAGACCCATAAAACTCATTCTACTTCCATCCGTACCTCCACGAATAGGCTCCACTATTGGCTCGATACCCGCTTTTTTATAGGCTGTCAATGCCCTGTCAACTATATGCGGATATTGATCAATGATTTCTCGCATATTTCTATATTGCTCTTTCACTTCCATTCTTACAGAAGCTTTATGATAAGCAGGATTAGATTGAATTACTTGCTGAGCAATTTCCAAAACTCTTTGAGCATGCTTAGCTAAATTTTTAGTGTCGAAATCTCTTACCAAGCATTCAATGGTAGCAGATTCTGCTCCACCGCTGATATGATTGGGGTGAACAAAACCCATTCTTCCTTCAGTTGACTCAGGAGATAATTCATCCTTAGGTAAAGCTTCAATAATAGATGCGGCAATTTTAATAGCGTTTTGCATCACTCCTTTTGCTGCTCCTGGATGCGCAATTACTCCATCAATATATAAAGTCAATGCATCTGCACTAAAAGTTTCCATTTCAAAACATCCAAGTTCTCCGCCATCTAATGTATAGGCAAAATCAGCTCCTAGTTTCTGGATATCTAAATGCTCTGTACCTCTTCCTACTTCTTCATCAGGCGTGAACAAAATTTTAATTGGACCATGAGCAATAGAACTTTTTACACTTAAACGCTTTGCAAATTCCATAATAATCGCCACCCCTGCTTTATCATCTGCCCCTAACAAGGTTTTACCTGATGC
>CALCEA010000135.1 GCA_937900675.1 uncultured Chitinophagaceae bacterium | reverse complement strand
TAGGAATACTCTGGACTTTGTTTTGGATTTTTTGGCATAAAGAAGAACCTGCTCAAAGCAACTCTATCAGTAAGGAAGAATTGGATTTTATACATACACATAGAGAATTAAACACGCACAGCAGCAAAGAAAAAACTTCTTTCTTATCTGGATTCAAGAATAAAAATTTAGGATACTTATTAATCATGTATGTGTGTTATGCAATTGGTGCTTATTTTTTTCAAAGTTGGTTTCATACTTATTTACAAAAGGGAAGAAATATTTCTGCTGATGCATTAATGTGGGCCTCATCTGTTCCCTATTTGTTAGCAGCTTTGGGTTGCTTTGCTGGAGGATGGTTAAGCGATAAAGCCTGTTTAAAATGGGGCAAGAAATGGGGTCGAAGAATTGTGCCAATGGTGGGCTTATTTGTCTCAGGAATTTGTATTATTTCTGCCTCTCTAGTTAATGATAACATGTTGGCAATCATTGGATTAGCTATTGGAATGGCTTTTATGGACCTCACAGCTCCGGTTGCCTGGGCAGTTGCCATGGATTTAGGGGGTGACAAGAGCGGAACTGTCTCAGGATCAATGAATAGCGCAGGATTAACGGGTGCATATTTTAGTACTATTTTGTTTGGATACCTGGCATCTAATTTTGGCTATTACTTACCCGTACTTTTTATAGGGGTAATGGTAATGCTTGGAGCCTTTGTTTGGCTCAAGATTGACGCTACTCAAAAAATTGAATTTACTGCCTCAAATAAATAGACAATAAGTTATCTTTAAGAAGGTATCTCATTAACGATTGCTTGCTAAATTATTGTCTTATGAAAAGAAGAACATTTGTAAAAAATGTATCTATTGCCTCTGTAGGCTTACTCATTACCAAAAAAAATAATCTCGTGAAAAACAGTCCAGTGTATGGTCATAATAAAATGACATATACCCTAAACACAGAATGGGGTAATTTAAACCCTAGTCAAACACCTGTAAACGATTGTCACGAAATGGTGCAAGACAGCAAAGGAAGAATTGTCTTGTTAACCAATGAAACAAAAAACAATGTAATTGTATATAATACATCAGGCAAACTCATTGAGAGTTGGGGACATCAATTTCCTGGTGCACATGGATTAACTATTCAACACAATGGTAAAGAAGATTTTTTATTCATTACCGATACCAATACACATCAGGTTTTCAAAACAACTATGGATGGAAAAATATTATTGACCATCAATGCGCCTAAAGATGTGCCTGCTTATGAAAAGCCAGAAGCATTTGTTCCAACAGAAACTACAGTTTTAGAGAATGGAGATTTTTATATTGCTGATGGATATGGTGCACAACATATCATGCATTATGATGAGAAAGGAAATTTAAAAAATGTATTTGGAGGAAGAGGAGAAGGAGAAGCTCATTTTGACAATGCACATGGAATTTGTGTAGATAAAAGAAATGGTACAACAACATTATTAATTACAGATAGAACTAGAAATGCATTTAAGCGTTTCTCTTTAGACGGAAAACTATTGGAAGTGATTCATTTACCAGGCGCTTGTGTTTGCAGACCAGTGATTAAAGGAGATCATTTATATGCAGCAGTACTTAGATCTCCAAGCTTGGACAATGAAAAGTCTGGATTCATTACCATCTTAGATAAAAACAATAAAGTGGTTTCTAATTTAGGTGGATCAGCACCTCAATATGTGGATGGTGTATTACAACCTATGTCACAAACAGATAAAATTTTAATTCATCCTCACGATGTTTGTGTAGACAATGAAGGAAGTATCTATGTTGCTCAATGGGCTTCAGGAAAAGTATATCCATTTAAATTTTCTAGAGTTTAACTTTGTTGATGAAAAAAAACTGGATCAATAATAAAGTAGTCATAGTCATTGCCCTATTGGTAATTGGCTATATTGCCATTGGCGCAATTCGTTATTTTGCTTTTTCTAAAAAGAATGCCGAGAAAGAACTTGTTTCATATAACAGAGATATTCGTCCAATTTTATCTGATAAATGTTTTACCTGTCACGGACCCGATGTTAAAAAAGTAAAGGCTGAACTACGATTAGATCAGGCCGCTTTTGCTTATGCTCCTTTAAAAAAATCAAAGGGAAAATTTGCCATAGTGCCTGGTCATCCAGAATTAAGTGAATTAATCACCAGAATAGAATCTACCGATCCAAAAATAATGATGCCTTTACCTGAAAGTCATCTAACTCCTTTAAGCCCTGAACAAATTGCTTTATTTAAAAAATGGATCAAGCAAGGAGCCAAATATGAAAAGCACTGGGCTTTTGTAACTCCCGTAAAAGCAAAATTACCTTCCATTGAAAACACCCAATGGCCAAGCAACGAAATAGATCATTTTATTTTAGCTGCAATGGAAAAAAAGGGATTTAACCCTAATGATGAAGCCAACAAAAATGCCTTAATCAAAAGAGCTTTTATAGATATCACTGGTTTACCTCCTACACACCAAGAATATCTACAATGGACAAATAATAATCAAGCCAATTGGTATCAACAAATGGTGAAATCCTTATTAAAGAAACCGGCTTATGGAGAAAAAATGGGCGTACTATGGTTAGATTTAGCTAGGTATGCAGATTCTTATGGATTTCAGGATGATAATATTAGAACACAATGGCCATGGAGAGATTGGGTTATTAACGCATTCAATAAGAACATGCCTTATGATCAATTCTTAACACAACAAATTGCTGGAGACTTATTACCAAATGCTACTAAAGAAACTATTTTAGCAACCGCCTTTTTTAGAAATCATAAATACACAGAAGAAGGTGGAGTGATTGAGGAAGAATATAGAGTGTCTTATAATATTGATAAAACCAAGACATACGGTAAAGCAGTATTAGGTGTAACTATTGAGTGTGCTCAATGCCATGATCACAAATACGATCCTTTCTCTGCAAAAGATTATTATCAATTATACGGTTTCTTTAATATCAGCAAAGAAAAAGGATATGAGGGTGATGTAAGTATTTCAACTCCTGCAAAAAATCCTAAATTATTTATCACTGCAGATGATAGAAAAAACTTTTTACAATACATTAATACCAAAGACACCAATACCATTGAAGTTGCAGTAATGGGAGATTCTAGTAAACCAAGACCAACTTATATATTGAATAGAGGAAGTTATGATGCGCCTTCTACTGTGGAAGTAAAACCTACTGCCTTAGAATCTATCATGCCATTTGATACCACTAAATATGCAAGAAATAGATTGGGCCTGGCTGGTTGGACAGTCAACAAAAAGAATCCATTAACCGCTAGAGTGTTTGTGAATTTTATTTGGCAAGAAATTTTTGGGAAAGGCATTGTAAAAACATCAGGTGATTATGGCTTGCAAGGAGAATTGCCTACTCATCCAGAATTATTAGATTGGTTGGCAGTAGATTTTATGGAACATAATTGGGACATAAAATATTTAGTAGAAAAAATAGTAACTAGTAGTACCTATAAACAATCAAGTGAGATTCATTCAAAACAATTAGAAAAAGATCCTGACAATGTTTACTATTCAAGATCTTCTAGAATTAGATACAAAGCAGAAATTGTAAGAGATTTTGTTTTAACCTCTAGTGGTTTATTAAATTATACTATTGGTGGACCTAGTGTAAAACCATACCAACCAAAAGGCGTTTGGGAAAGCACCACCAGTGGAAGAGGCGTATTGGCTAGCTATAAACAAGATCACAATAACGATTTATACAGAAGAGGATTATACACTTTCATCAAGTTAACTGCGCCACCTCCTAGTATGATGATTTTTGACGCCAGTAATAGAGATCAATGTGAAGCCAAAAGAAGCAGTACCAATACTCCATTGCAAGCATTGAATATGTTGAACGATCCTACGATATTAGAAGCCTCTAGAGTGATGGCTCAAAAAATAAGTATGGGCAATGAAAGCTTGGAAGAAAAAATAGAAAAAGCTTTTGAATCAATTTTAATTAGACCAGCAACAAGATTTGAGAAAAATAAATTAATCAAGTATTGCGAAAGTCAGTTATCAGTATACCAACAAAAGCCAGCATTAACCAAAGAGACATTGGCAATAGGTGAATTTGCTCAGCCTACTAGAAAATATAATGAAGCAGAAGCTGCTGCTTTAATGAAGACTATATTAATTATGTACAACCTAGAGGAAGCCATCACCAAATCTTAAAGAAATTGTATGAAAGAATTTTTAGAACACGGCTTAAATCAAAATAGAAGAAAGTTTTTATCTAAAATGAGTTTAGGTATTGGTGGTTTAGCATTGGGCTCTCTTGTGGCTCCAGGTTTATTTGAAGGAAAAACTGAAGACGAATTATTTGCCAATGTATTACCTCATTTTGCGCCTAAAGCAAAAAGGGTAATCTACTTATTTCAAAATGGTGCACCATCTCAATTAGACTTGTTTGATTACAAACCCAAATTACAAAGCATGCATGGAGAAGATCTTCCAGCAAGCATTAGAATGGGTCAAAGATTAACAGGCATGACAGCCAATCAAGCAAAGTTTCCATTGGCAGGTACCAAATTCAATTTCTCACAACATGGTCAACATGGTGCTTGGTTTAGTGAAACCATTCCTCATATAGCAAGTATTGCAGATGATTTATGTATTGTGAAAACCATGTATACAGAAGCCATCAATCACGATCCTGCATTAACTTTTTTCCAAACAGGCGCTCAAGTAGGCAATAGACCTAGTATGGGCTCTTGGATTAGTTATGGCTTGGGTAGTGAAAATAAAAACCTTCCTGCATTCTGTGTTTTATTAAGCAAGGGTAAAGGAAATGGACAAGGGGTTTACTCAAAACTTTGGAACAATGGATTTTTAGATTCCATACATCAGGGGGTTCAATTCACTAGTGGTGAAGAACCTGTAAAATATTTATCAGACCCTTCTTTTATTCAAAGAGAGGACAAGAGAGCTATGTTAGATGAGATTGCTTCTTTAAATGAAGCTTCTTATAAAGAAATTGGAGATCCTGAGATTGTGGCTAAAATTCAACAATATGAATTGTCTTATAGAATGCAAATGGCCGTTCCAGAAATTACTTCCTTACAAAACGAGCCAGAATCTATTGTAAAAATGTACGGGCCTGATTGTTTAGTCCCTGGAACCTATGCTGCGAATTGTTTGTTGGCAAGAAAGCTTTCTGAAAACGGTGTTCGCTTTGTTCAATTATATCATCAGGGTTGGGATGCACACGATAATTTACCTTCTCAATTAGAAGGACAATGTAAAGATGTAGATCAAGCTTCTGCTGCATTGGTGAAAGATTTAAAACAAAGAGGATTATTAGATGAAACCTTGGTTATTTGGGGAGGCGAATTTGGAAGAACCAATTATTGTCAAGGTGCGTTAGCAAAAGACAATTATGGAAGAGACCATCATCCAAGATGCTTTACTATTTGGATGGCTGGGGGTGGGGTAAAACCTGGTGTTCATGGAGAAACAGACGAGTTTGGTTATAATATCAATACACTTCCAGTACATGTACACGATTTCCATGCAACAGTAATGCACTTAATGGGAATTAATCATGAAGAATTTACTTTTAAGCATTTAGGCAGAAGATATAGATTAACTGATGTTGCCGGTAATGTGATCAATGAAATAATTAGTTAAGCATGAAGTCAACGAAGGTATTTGCTTTTATAGGGAATGCATTGTGGATACTTAATCCATTTTTGATTTTTATTGTAGTATTCAAAGAAAATCTACACTTAAATATTGGTATGGCTTGGATGGGAAAATTTCATCCCTTGTTATTGCATTTCCCAATTGTGTTAAGTATTGTTATTGCATTATACCTCATCTTTACCCCTGCTGGAAAAATTACTAAAAACATTGAGCAACCTGTTTTATTAATCAATGCCTTGATGGCAGTATTAGTTGCTATTACAGGCTTATTTCTTTCAAAAGAAAATAGTTATGCGGAAGATTTACTAACGCAGCATCAATGGGGTGGCGTTGCAATTGCTTTATGTAGTTGGGCATTGGTCATCATCAATCATCATTATAAACCATTTCAAGAAAATAAAAATCAAAAAATTACTATTGGATTATTCTTATTGATTTTAGTAATTGTATTTACACATAAAGGCGCACAATTAACCCATGGTGTTGATGCAATTAGTATGCCCGAAACCACTAATACTACTGCAGATACCACCAAAATCAAAGTATTAGATAGCACGGCCTCTATTTATGAAAAAGCAGTTCAGCCTATTTTGTTGGACAAATGCGTTGGCTGTCATGGGCCCAAAAAAGTAAAAGGAAATTTATTACTAGATAGCAAGGAGCATATATTGAAAGGAGGCAAACACGGTTCAGTATTAGATTTATCTGGCACATCGAGCATTATAGAGCGAATCCATTTGCCACTGAATGAAGAAAAACACATGCCTCCAGACGGTAAGCCACAGTTAACGCCCGCTGAGTTGAAAATTTTAAACGATTGGATTAGCGCAGGTGGCGATTTCAATAAAAAAATGCTTGAATTAAATAAAGCAGATAGTTTATACATATTAGCCAATACCTATCAACCAGCGGTAGAGAAAAATAAAAACAAAGCTAATGTGGGACCAGATATTAGCGAGTATAACACCAATTATTGTAATGTACAATATATATATCCTGGATCTAGCCTAATTGAGGTAAATTTTTTTCAAGGTTCTTTTTACGATAGAGAGCAATTAAAAAAATTAGATAAAATTAAAGAGCAAATAGTTTCATTAAATATGCAAACTATGCCTTTACAAAAAGAAGATATTGCCATCATTGCTAGCTTTAAACAATTAGAAAAACTAAATTTAAATTATACAGGCTTAAACATTAAAACTATAGTGCCTATTAAGACATTGTCTAAGTTAAAGTCATTATCAATTGCTGGTATTGAAGCAAGTGCCAATGAATTAAATAATTTAGTAAGTGGAAGTTCAATAGAAAAACTTCATATTTGGAATACAAAAATTAAACAAGATCAAGTTCAATTAATTCAATCAAAAAATAAAAATCTATTAGTTACTGTAGGTGATAATTTAGATAATGAAATCATTAAAATTATCAATCCAAGCATAGAACAAGATTCTTCTATTATTCCAGCACATTTAGATATCCCTATTAAACATGT
>CALCEA010000134.1 GCA_937900675.1 uncultured Chitinophagaceae bacterium | reverse complement strand
ACCTGTTCTCCGTCTCTTAAAGTGGTATCAAATATGAATACTTTTTGGCTCATAGCATTGATTTACAATCGGTTATAGATACAAAACGGGCATAAAGCCCGGTTACTATTCAAATTTACCCTATATCAACAAGTAATTCACATCATTTTTATGCCTATTTTACAACCTGTAAGGGGTGTGTTTTTTGTTTAATTGGTTGATTTTCAATAAATTGACCTCAAATCGGTTACGATGCCCAACCTAAGTTCGGATGCTTTATTTACTTTAATCAAATCCCTTGAAAAAGGGGAAAAACGCAACTTTAAGTTGTTTGCCGCCCGCAATACGGGCTCGGCCGACCTTAAAATTGTGCAGCTTTTTGATGCCCTAGATAAAATGAAGGATTACGATGAGGAAGAATTACTCCGAAAAAATGAGTCCATTCAAAAACAACAGCTCTCTAATTTAAAAGCACATTTATACGATCAGATTTTATCCAGTCTGCGCTTATTGAAGCAAAATGAAAATATTGATCTGCAAATTCACGAGCAATTAGACCATGCCAAAATTTTGTACAATAAAGGTTTGTATATCCAAGCGTTAAGACTTTTGGAGAAAATCAAACAATTGGCTAAACAAAATAATCAGGTCACTTATTTATTACAAGTCTTGTTTCTAGAAAAGAAAATTGAGTCGCTTCATATTACCAGAAGCATGCAAGACCGTGCAGAAAAATTAGGCACGGAAATGAATGAGGTGAATGATCGAATTGAAATGATCACCGCTATTTCTAATTTGAGTTTACAATTATATGGTTGGTATATTCAACATGGTCATGCAAGAAATGATGAAGACAGAAAAGCGGTAGAGGATTTAATGAATAGTGGCGCGATTGAACTAGTTAAATCTTCCAAAGGTTTTTATGAAAGATTATATAGATACCAATGTTATTGTTGGTATGGTTTTATCAATCAAGATTTTTTAATGCATTACAGGTATGCACAAAAATGGGTGGACTTATTTGATAAAGAAGAACACATGAAGCAGACTGAATCTGCGCAGTACATTAAGGGATTACATAATTTAATTACTTCTTTATTTGATTTAAGATATGTAGACAAGTTTAAAGAGACAATTGGTATGCTTGAAAAAGTGATGGAGAGTCCAATTGTAGCTAATAACCAAAATAATAAAATTCAATCTTTTGTTTATTTATACATTGCTAAAATTAACCAACACTTTTTAGAAGGTAGCTTTAGTGAAGGACTTGCCATGGTGCCTACTATGGAAGAGAAATTGAAAGAGATTGAAATGTATATGGATAGCCATAGAGTATTGGTATTCTATTACAAAATTGCCTGCTTGTATTTTGGTGCAGGCCAGGCTGACAAAGCGATTGACTACTTAAATAGAATTATTCATTGGAAGTTAAACCTGCGTGACGATTTACAATGTTATGCTAGATTACTTCACTTAATTGCACATTATGAATTAGGCAATATGGAGATTGTAAACTATTTATCTAAATCAGTTTACCG
>CALCEA010000133.1 GCA_937900675.1 uncultured Chitinophagaceae bacterium | reverse complement strand
TACAAGTAGATGGTGCAATTACCCAAGAAGCCATTCAACAATTAGCAAAAGGGGTTAGTATTAGTGTGGATGGTAAAACTTATCAAACCAAACCTGCTAGCTTAAGTATATTACCAGATACGATTGAAGTTCCAGACCGAAATCCACCTATTCGTTTTAGAAAAAGCATCCCCACTAGCTGGGCCTCCATCCAATTAATAGAGGGTAAAAATAGACAGGTACGCAAGATGTTTGCAAAAGTGGGATTCCCGGTACTTAGATTAATAAGAGCTCAAATAGGAAAATATAGCATTGAAAAGATGCAACCTGGAGATTTGATACATTTAAATGAAGCGGAAGTTTTACTTTTGCACTCATAATTATATATTAATGAGCCATTCTTTATCAGAACAAGAGATTATTAGAAGAGAAAAGCTACAAGCTTTAGAGGCAGCTGGCATTAACCCCTATCCTGCCCCCCTGTATCCCATTACGCATTATTCAAAAGATATTAAAGACAACTATACAGAAGAGACTAAAGAGCAATTTGCATCTGTATGTGTAGCTGGTAGAATCATGAGCGTGAATGATAAGGGTAAGGTATTGTTTATCAAAATTCAAGACGATCAAGGTATTATTCAATTATATGTGAAGCGTGATGAGATTTGCCCAGACGAAGACAAAACTTATTGGGATGTGATTACTAAGAACGGAATGGACTTGGGCGATATCATTGGTTCAACTGGATATGTATTCACAACAAAAACTGGAGAGACTTCTATTCACTCTAATACCATTACTTTATTAGCTAAGTCATTAAAGCCACTACCGGTGGTGAAGCGTGATGAATCTGGTCAAGTATTTGATGCTGTAACTGATCCTGAATTTAGATATCGTCAACGCTATGCAGATTTAATTATTAATCCAGAAGTAAAAGACACATTTACCAAGCGTACGGTATTGATGAACACCATTCGTCAATTCTTGAACGAGCGTGGTGCATTAGAAGTGGATACGCCTGTTTTACAAGCTATTCCAGGTGGAGCGGCAGCAAGACCATTTATTACGCACCATAATGCCTTAGATGTACCTTTCTATTTGCGTATTGCGAATGAATTGTATTTAAAGAGATTGATTGTAGGTGGATTTGATTGGGTGTATGAGTTTAGTAGAAACTTCAGAAACGAAGGAATGGACCGTACACATAATCCAGAATTTACCGTTTTAGAGTGGTATACTGCTTACAAGGATTATTTCTGGATGATGGAAATCACAGAGCAATTGTTTGAAAAGATCGCTTTAACCTTACACGGCACTACAGAATTAAAAGTAGGAGATAAGACGATTAACTTCAAAGCACCTTATAGAAGAATCAGTATCATTGAAGCTATTCAAGAAAATACTGGCATTGATATCAATGGAATGGATGAAGCTGGATTAAGAGAAGTATGTAAGACTTTAAAAATTGATGTACCACCTACTATTGGAAAAGGTAAATTGATTGACGAGATCTTTGGCGCAACCAGTGAGTATACTTATATACAACCAACTTTCATTATCGATTATCCAATTGAAATGAGCCCGTTAACCAAGAAGCATAGAAGTAAAGAAGGTTTGGTGGAGCGTTTTGAATTAATGGTGAATGGAAAGGAATTAGCGAATGCTTATTCTGAATTAAACGATCCAATAGATCAAAGAAAAAGATTTGAAGATCAATTAGCATTAATGGAAAGAGGAGATGATGAAGCGATGTTTATTGATCATGATTTCTTAAGAGCATTAGAGTATGGAATGCCACCAACATCTGGTATTGGTATTGGTATAGATAGATTATGTATGATGATGTTGAATCAACCGTCTATACAAGATGTGCTCTTCTTCCCTCAGATGAGACCTGAAACGAATGAATAAAAAAATAGCGCTTATAAAATTTAAGCGCTATTTTTTTATTCCCTCTTATGATTTTTTCAAGGCATCCCATAAACGGATGCCTTGATTTTTAATTATTTTTCTCAATGAGTTTCTTACATAAAACTTATTGTGGAACTAGTCTCTATAATTTAATGCAGGTTTGATATCGCCTAACAATGCTTTGTACTTATAGTCGCCAATTGAAGCTTTAAATTCTTCCACTGCTTTAGCTAGTAATGCAGGATTGCTCATTAAATCAATCGCAGTTAAAGCCATTGTTTTACTAGCTACCAACATACCCTTGGTTCCAATCTCTGTTCCACCAGAAGCAATGGCTTGCCAGCTATGTGCAGGAGTACCTGGCACCCATGTTGCAGCACGTAAGCCTACAGTTGGTTTTGCATAACTCACATCTCCCACATCGGTGGAACCGCTATTGCCTTCGTTGATATAAGTTAAAGGTTTCACTTTTGCTGCCGTTGCAATATCTATAGGAGATAACATGGTAGGTTGAATTTTTTTAGCAAAAGCCATTTCAGCTTCTGTGTATTGTACGCCACCTACTTTATCTAAATTGGTTTGCATTGCTTCTGCTAATGTTTTATTGATTAGCAAATCGTGTGTACCACCAATGATATCATACTTCATGGTTGTTCCAGTTCCAATGGCAGCACCTTCAGCAGCTTTCACTACTCTATCAAAAATTTCTACTACATCTTTACGCTTAGGATGACGCACATAGTAATATACTTCAGCAAAATCTGGAACCACATTCGGTGCTTTACCACCAGAAGTAATTACATAGTGAATTCTAGTTTCTTGTGGAATATGTTCACGCATCATGTTCACCATATTATCCATTGCTTCCACCGCATCTAATGCAGATCTACCTTGATCAGGTGCAGCTGCAGCATGCGCAGAAACACCATAGAATTTAAATTTAGCAGACTTATTTGCTAAAGCGCTAGTAGTAGTAACAGCATTCACATCATCAGGGTGCCAGTGAATCACGGCATCTACATCATTGAATAAGCCAGCTCTTACTAAAAACACTTTACCACTTCCACCTTCTTCTGCAGGAGAACCAAATACTTTAACGGTCCCTTTTAATTTACCAGAAGCAATTAATTCTTTTATCGCAATACCAGCAGATACACTCGCAGTACCAAATAAATGGTGACCACATGCATGACCTGCGTTTTTACCAGCAATTGGGTTTCTTTCTGGAGAAGCAGATTGATTAATACCAGGCAATGCATCATATTCTGCTAAAATTCCAATTACTGGACTACCACTACCATAAGTTGCTACAAATGCTGTAGGAATATCTGCAACACCAGTTTCAACAGTAAAGCCCGCATCTCTTAAATGTTGCACATGTAATGCAGCACTCTTTACTTCTTTGTAACCTACTTCAGCAAAATCCCAAATTTGTAAAGCGGTTTTCTTATCTGCTTCGTAAGCATTGTTTAAAGCATTCAATGCAGCATCTTTTGTTGCAGCAGTTGGATCAAGCTTTGCTTTTTTTTGTGCCCATGCGCCAAAAGACAATAACATTACAGCACCTAACAATAATTTTTTCATCTCTGTAGTTTTGAATCGTTATAAAAATAAATCGTAAAATAATTTTCCTCCATGCACCACTGAATACTTTTCTAAATCATTAATACCTTCAGCAGCCAATACTTCTTCGTCAATAAAAGTTTTACCAGTATAAGCTAGTTTCTCTTTGGATAAAATATAAAAAGCAGCGTCTGCAATAATATCCACTGTTCTACTCATTTTAGCCAAAGCTTCTCCTCCTAATAAATTTCTAACAGCAGCAG
This sequence comes from uncultured Chitinophagaceae bacterium, assembly GCA_937900675.1. Lineage (GTDB taxonomy): Bacteria > Bacteroidota > Bacteroidia > Chitinophagales > Chitinophagaceae > Sediminibacterium. The sequence continues at coordinate 10,991 of CALCEA010000133.1, read as the reverse complement.
TATCAATGGTAGTACGCGGCCACAAAGCGTTTACAGCAATACCATCTTCTTTAAATTCTTCTGCCCAACCCAATGTCATCATGCTCATATTGTATTTAGAAATTGTATATGCAACATGAGGAGCTAACCATTTCGGCGCCAAATTAATGGGTGGTGATAAAGTTAATATATGCGGGTTCTTTCCTTTTCTTAAAAAGGGTAGCGCGTGTTGTACCATTAAAAATGTTCCTCTCACATTGATATCGTGCATCAAATCAAAACGCTTACTGGGTGTATTAGCAGTATCGGTTAATTGAATGGCACTGGCATTGTTAATTAAGATATCTAATCCACCAAATGTGGCAATGGTTTTTTCAATGGCAGCTGCAATTTGTGCTTCGTCTCTAATATCCACTTGTACTGCCAAAGCCTTTGCTCCCAAGGCTTCCACTTCAGCAGCAGCTGTATAAATAGTGCCACCTAATCTTGGATCTTCTTCCACTGATTTTGCAGCAATTACAATATTCGCACCAGCAGCAGCTAATTTTAATGCCATTGCTTTTCCAATTCCTCTTGTTCCTCCAGTAATTAAAACTGTTTTGCCTTGCATGCTCATGGTTAATTATTTATAAAGTTTTCAATTAATTTTGCTACTTCTGCGCAAGCCACTTCTAATACTTCGTTTTTGACTATCGCTTTAAATTCTTTGCTAAACTCAATTTCATATGCGGCTTTATCAATTCTAGTTTGTATCGCTTTTGCAGATTCAGTTTGTCTGTTGAGTAATCTTTCTTTTAATACCTCAATACTTGGAGGCATAATAAATATAGACAAGCAATCATCTCCCAAAACATTTTGAACTTTAATGGCGCCTTTTACATCAATATCTAAAACAGGTGTTTTACCCAATTGCCATAAACGATCTAATTCAGATTTAAGTGTACCATAATATAAACCCTCGTACACCATTTCATATTCTAAGAAATCGTTTTGGTAAATATGTCCTTCAAAAGCTGCAGGGCTTAAAAAATGATATTCTACTCCATCTTTTTCAGTACCTCTTGGTTTTCTGGTAGTTGCAGAAATAGAAAAAGCCAAATTGGGGTAATTCGCCAAAAGGAATTTGGTAATAGTAGACTTTCCTGCCCCTGAAGGAGCAGTTAAAATGATCACTTTTTTATTGGTAACAGGAACAATTGCTGACATAGTCAAATTTACAGAAATCAAGCTTAAATAAATTTATATTGATGTATATTTAGGACTATAAATTTTATTCCAATAAAAAATAGCCTTATGCAAAAACAACTATTTACTTGTTTGTTGTTAGTTAGCAGCTTGTTTACTCAAGCTCAAAGACCATCTGAAGATGCTGCTCCAAAAACAGCACCAAAAGCAGACATGAATCCTAGCTTTAAAAGAGAGCTTTCTTTAGAAGCAAAAACAGAGAACAAGGGAGAAATTACTATTAAAGGTCAAAAAGTATCTTATAAAGCAACTACTGGAACTATGCCGGTATGGGATGATGATGGAAAAGCCATCGCTGGATTGTTTTATGTGTACTATGAGCGCACAGATGTGACTAATAAAGACGAGCGTCCATTGGTGATCTCTTTTAACGGAGGCCCTGGTACTGCTAGTGTGTGGATGCACTTAGGTTATACAAGCCCAAGAAAATTAAAAATTGATGATGAAGGATATCCGGTTCAGCCTTATGGATTTGAAGAGAACCAACAATCTATTTTAGATGTGGCAGATATTGTATACATCGATCCAGTGAATACAGGATTCTCTCGTATTCTAGATAAATCAGTTCCAACATCAAAGTTCTTTGGTGTGAATGCAGATGTTAAATATTTAGCAGATTGGATTAATGCTTTTGTTGCTCGTCAAAAAAGATGGGCATCTCCTAAGTTCTTAATTGGAGAAAGTTATGGTACAACAAGAGTATCAGGTTTGTCTTTAGAATTACAAAACAGACATTGGATGTATTTAAATGGTGTGATCTTGGTATCTCCAACAGATTTAGGTATTAAGCGTGATGGTCCAATGAGTGCAGCATTGCGTGTGCCATATATGGCGGCTACTGCATGGCATCATAAAAAATTACCTGCCGACTTACAATCCAAAGATTTAGTTGCGTATTTACCAGAAGTAGAAGCTTTCACAGTGAATGAATTGTTGCCAGCTATTGCACAAGGTGGTGCATTAAGCAAAGACAAGAGAGCTGCAATGGTTAAAAAATTATCTCGTTACACTGGTTTAAGTGAAACAGCTGTAATGAATCAAAACTTAGAAATTCCATTTGACTTTTTCTGGAAAGAATTATTACGCGATCAAGGTAAGACAGTGGGTCGTTTAGATTCTAGATATATTGGTATTGATAAAAAAGACGCTGGCGAAAGACCAGATTACAACTCTGAATTAACTAGCTGGGAGCATTCATTTACTCCAGCAATCAATATGTATTTAAGAGACGAGTTAGGATATAAAACAGATTTACCTTATTATATCTTTGGACCAACATTCCCTTGGGATAATAATAATAACCACACTGGTGACGACTTACGCCAAGCAATGATGCAAAACCCATACTTGAATGTATTGGTACAATCAGGTTATTATGATGGTGCTTGTGATTATTTCAATGCAAAATATAATATGTGGCAAATGGATCCTGCTGGAAAAATTCAAGATAGAATGTTCTGGGAAGGATACAGAAGCGGACACATGATGTATTTAAGAAAAGAAGATTTACAAACTAGTAATGAACACTTAAGAGCGTTTATTAAGAAGAGTATTCCGAAGTTTGGAACTCCTGCAAAGTTTTAATTTTCGATAATGATGAAGAAAAAAGGCCACGCATGCGTGGCCTTTTTATTTTTTAAATTAAATTATATCTGAAAATAAATCAAGAGGCTCGTTTATGGGGCCTCTTGAAAAAATCATTAGAGTTGAATAAGAAAATAATGTATTTTCTATACATTATTTTCTTATGATGTCTGCTCCCAGTGCTTGTAAGCGGGTATCTATGTTTTGATAACCCCTATCAATTTGTTCAATATTTTGAATAGTGCTTTTTCCTTCTGCGCTTAATGCAGCAATTAATAAAGCTTGACCTGCACGAATATCTGGACTACTCATGGTAATACCTCGTAATGGATATTTTCTTCCAAGACCAATAACGGTTGCACGATGTGGATCACACAAAATAATTTGTGCACCCATATCAATTAATTTATCTGTAAAGAATAATCTGCTTTCAAACATTTTTTGATGTACTAATACAGATCCTCTTGCTTGAGTTGCGGTTACTAAAACAATACTCAATAAGTCTGGTGTAAAACCAGGCCATGGATTATCGTATATAGTTAAGATACCACCATCCATATAAGTTTGAATCTCGTAATCTTCTTGTGCAGGAATAAAAATATCATCTCCTTGAATATCCATATCAATTCCCAATAATCTAAACTTATCTGGAATGATACCTAAGTGTTGCACACCTGCATCTTTGATTCTGATTTCGCTTTGTGTCATCGCGGCTAGACCAATAAAAGAACCAATTTCAATCATGTCAGGAAGAATACGATGTGTAGTTCCGTTTAATTGTTGAACGCCTTCAATGGTTAATAGATTACTACCAATGCCAGAAATCTTTGCACCCATTCTATTCAACATCGAACACAATTGTTGTAAATAAGGTTCACATGCTGCATTGTAAATTGTAGTAATGCCTTCTGCTAGAACCGCCGCCATTACTATGTTTGCGGTACCTGTTACAGATGGTTCATCTAATAACATGTAGGTGCCTTTCAATCCATCAGTGCTAATCGTAAAACATGCTAGTTCGTTATCGTAAGCAAATTTTGCACCTAAGTTTTGAAAGCCAATAATATGAGTATCTAATCTTCTTCTACCAATTTTATCACCACCTGGTTTAGGTAAATAAGCTTTTTTAAATCTAGCTAAAATAGGACCCGCTAACATTACACTTCCACGAAGTCTTCCACTTTTCTTTCTAAAATCTTCAGATGCTAAGTATAATGGATCAATTTGATCTGCTTGAAAACGATATTCACCTTTTGCAAATTTTTCTACACGCACACCCATCTCGTGTAATAACTCAATCAATAAATTAACATCTACAATATTGGGAATATTCGAAATAGTTACTGCATCGCTAGTTAATACTACTGCAGATAAAATTTGTAAGGCTTCGTTTTTTGCACCTTGAGGAATAATGGTTCCTTTCAGTTTATTACCGCCTCTTACTTCAAATGAACTCATTATTTAAATTAATAACGTTTCTTAAAATTTCTGTTATTGTTGTTGCGACCACCACCGCCGCCACCTGGTCCTCTTCCACCTCCGCCTCTGTTGCGGTTGTTTTGCCATCTTCCACCAGCAGGACGATATTCGTCTCTTTCAAAATTCTGGTTACGGTGTTTGATATAAGGAGTGTTGCTAAATTCTAGTTCACCACCTGTGATAGAATTTAATTCAGCTCTAATAGCATCGTCTTGTACTAATTCTTTATGCCAGTTGCTGTAGGCCAACTTCATGTAATGTGCAATGGCATGCGCAAATCCTTTTTTCTTTTCTTGATCTTCTTCCGCCATCGCTTTATCAATTACCAACTCTAGGTTCTTACCTAAGTGAGCATATTTGATTTTGCGTTGAGGATAAGGTAAAGGATCTGGCTTTTGCTTATAAGTCTCTTTGGTAGGAATTGGATAAGGACTATCTACATCCAATTTAAAATTGCTCATAAAAAACAGGTGATCCCATAATTTATGCTTGTAATCTTCAATATTCTTAAGGCTAGGATTCAAAAATCCCATTAGCTCAATCACTACCTGAGCCTGCTCTTGTCTTTTTGCTTTGTCTTCTATGGTCATAAGATGGTCCACCATTCTTTGAACGTGGCGTCCGTATTCTCTCATCCCCATAATGCTTCTTGATGTATTGTACTCCATGTGTATATTACTCCTACGAAAGTACGATTTTTATCACATAAATTCCCTGCACATCGCAAAACCGCACTGCGGTTTTGCTTATCTTCGCACTATGGAGCAATTGTTACAGCAAATAGAAAGCATTAAGGCAGAGATTACTGCCGCTGTTATTACCTCTCAGGACGAGTTAGAGCAGTTTAGAATCAAATATTTGGGCACCAAGGGTTTGGTAAAGCAAATCATGGGTGAAATGAAGAATGTGCCTAATGAGCAAAAGAAGGAATTTGGCCAAATATTAAATGCTTTTAAGATACATGCTGAAACAGCTTTTGAGGGTTTTCAAGCAGCTCTTGGAGATACAGATACTACAGACCATTCCATAGATTTTTCTATGCCAGGAGATCCAACCACTGTTGGAACAAGACATCCATTGAACTTGGTTCGCAATCAAATGGTGTCCATTTTTAAAAGATTAGGATTTGCGGTGGCAGAGGGTCCAGAAATAGAAGACGATTGGCACAATTTTGGCGCGATGAACTTACCAGAAGATCATCCAGCTAGAGATATGCAGGATACATTTTATGTAAAAGAAGGAAGCGAAAATCAGTCTGCTTGGTTATTAAGAACACATACTTCAAGTGTGCAAGCAAGAGTGATGGAAACACAGAAACCTCCTATCAGAGTAATTTGTCCAGGTAGAGTGTATAGAAACGAAACCATTTCTGCAAGAGCACATTGTTTCTTTCATCAAGTAGAAGGATTATATATAGACGAAAATGTAAGCTTTGCAGATTTAAAACAAACCTTGTATTTCTTCGTTCAAGAAATGTTTGGTAAAGAAGTGAAAGTTAGATTCAGACCAAGTTATTTTCCATTTACAGAACCTAGTGCAGAGATGGATATCAGTTGTCAGATTTGTTCAGGCAAGGGATGTAATATTTGTAAACACACAGGTTGGGTAGAAATTTTAGGATCGGGAATGGTGCATCCAAAAGTGTTAGAGAATTTTGGCATAGACCCTGAAAAGTATACTGGCTTTGCGTTTGGAATGGGTGTAGAAAGAATTGCACAATTAAAATATCAAGTAAACGATTTGCGTTTATACTCTCAAAACGATCTGCGTTTTTTACAACAGTTTAAGAGCGTTTGATAATTTTTTATGTTACACAATACCAAGGGCATTGTATTGCGCGTCACAAAGTATGGAGATACTAGTTTAATAATGACTGCATACACCGAGCTTTTTGGATTACAACAATACATTGTAAAAGGAGTTAGAACTACTAGCAAGAAGGGTGCTAATAAAGCAGTGTATTATCAACCAGCAGCAATCTTACAAATGGAAGTGTATCATACACCCATGAAGCAATTGCAAATGTTGAAAGAAGTTAACTGGGATTATATTTATCAAAATGTATATTCTGATGTAATCCGAAACGCAGTAGCCACTTATATTGTAGAAGTATTACAACAAACCTTACAACCAGAACCTCATCCAGAATTATTTTATTTAATTGAAGATACTTTCAAACAATTGGATAGAGGCGGTTCAGTATTAGCAAGTAATTTGTCCATCTATTTCTTAATTCATTTAACGGAAACATTGGGTTTTGGATTGCAAGGACAATACAGTGAAGCAACCCCTTTGTTAGATGTGAAGGAGGGACAGTTTGTAAAAGACAAACCCATTCATCCATACTTCTTAGAAGGTGTTGAAGCGCAAACTGCATCACAGTTTATGTCATTGCAATTCTATAATGATTTAGAGAACATCCATTTGAATGGACAACAAAGAAAGAAAATTTTAGAACTATTCCAACTTTCGTTAAGCTGGCACTACAAAGGGTTTAAGGAAATCAAGTCCCTGTCAATATTACAGGCAGTGTTGCATTGATAACATAAACTTGGTGATTTACTTTTGAAGCGTAATTGTTTTTTTATTATATTGAGTAAATAAAATGGAATAAATTTTTAAATGCTCACATTAGCTTCTTATATATGTTTTTTGACCTGTGCTTTAGGTGTTATTTTTTCAATTTATTTGTTGTTAAGATTTAGAGAATACAGATCCACTTATATTTTATTAGCATTGATATTTAGTTTATGTTGGATAGAGTTTTACATGTTTGCTTTAAGTTCTAGAAATATATTAAGCATGACATTTTTATTTAGATCTGCTTTCCCTTTCAGAACTTTATCTCCAATGCTACTTTGGTTGTATGTTTGGAAAACATTGAATCCAAATAAACCATTTAAGAGTATTCAATTATTGCATTTAGTTATTCCTGCAATTATCATATTTGGATTAATGCCAGATTTTTTAAAACCTGTTTCCTATAAATTAGAAATGCTTACTACTTTTTATGAGCATAATAATTATTTGATGTCAAAAAATACCGGAATTTTTCCGGCAGGATTTATACAACCCTTTTTATTAGTATATGGACTAGTATATATTTTTGCCTCCATTATTTATATTATTAGAATCAAAAAAGCAAAAGGTGAAAAATATGTTGAAGCAAACAAAACATTGCTTAATTGGATAATGCTCGTATCTGTTGTTATTGCTGTATTTGTTTTATTACAGTCGGTACAATATTTGAGCTTATTGTTTAAAGGAGATTTTAGTTTTTTTGCTCAAATTGGTCAAAGTCTTTCATTGATTTCGATGAAAGTTTATTTATTGGTTAATCCTAATGCAATTGAAAACATGCAGGGTTGTTTAGATGTGGTAGATGATATGGCGGAGTCTAATGTGAATTTTGATGATATTTTGCCAAAAGCCAATCCTGATTCTAATAATGCTGCCTGTTCAATTTTGCAGCAGTTTTTAAAAGAACAGGAAGGATTTAAGGACCCCAATCTAAGTTTAGAAAGCATGGCCGAACATTTATCTATGTCAAAAGCAAAACTTTCTGGCTATTTACAAGAGTGCTTTAAGATGAGTTTCCCGGAAATCATCAATCGATACAGGATTAATCATTTTATGCAATTGTACAAACAGGACGAACTTAAATTAATGAAGGTTGAAACATTGATTTTACAGTGTGGTTACCGCAACAAAACCACTTTTTACTCTGCATTCAAAAAGGTACTTCAAACCAACCCATCAGCTTTCATCAAACAGGGTACTAAATAGGAAATCTCCTATAAAATTGTACTAAATAACGGTAAAACTGAACTAGGTTTTATAGTTCAAACATCTTCTATCGTCTATATTTTAAGAGATTTGGGATAGGCCATTTACAGGTCTATAATTCTTTAAAACCCTCTGATTATCATCAAGATAGGGCCAAATTACATTAAATATTTTACTAAGATAACATGGAAGTACATCATCATTCTCATCATCCCAAAAAGTGGAAAGAGTATTTAACAGAGTTTTTCATGTTGTTTGCCGCAGTCTCCCTTGGCTTTCTGGCCGAGAACCTGAGGGAGGGGTATGTTGAGAAAGAACGATCTCATGAATTGGTATCAAGTTTTATCAAAGATGTAGAATTGAATGTGCATTTATTAGATTCTTTAATCAAAGGGGATAAGAAAAACATGCTTAAATGTGATTCGATAGCATTGTACATCATTAAAAAACCTAAAGACATTGATCTTGCCTATGTGTATGAGATCCCAGCTACTAGTTATAGGTATTTGAGTAATAATGATACTTATGATCAAATGAAAAGTTCTGGTTCTTTAAGGTATATAAAAGACACAGCCCTACTTAGTATGATGATTGAGTATAGCAATTTAAGTAAGGCAACAGAATTTAGAAGCGTAGTACAAGAGTATGACTATACAGCAAACGAATTTCAAAGTACACTAAATAAGTACATACCAATTGAAATTGCGGCAAATAAAAGAAAGTCAGTTTTTAATTTTCCCGAAAGATTTATTGCAGATTCAAATGATAAAAAATTTTATGATGAAACAATTAGTTTAATGAATAATAAAAGATTCATTTTATCAAATGAAAAAATACAAATTTTTAAAGCAGATATGGTTCCTGTTATTTACAGAAGGTCATCGTTGACTGCTGCAACTATGAATTTCATGCACATGACAAAAAATTCCGCTAAAGATCTTTTAAAATATTACAAAGAACATAATGAACACTAAAATGAAAAAGAAAATCTTATTTGCATTATTAATACTATCAGCTAATGTATCAATAGCTCAATTTAATAGCTTAGTCAAAGACAGTGTTTATTCAAATGTTTTAAAAGAGCAAAGGCCAATTTTAGTTTATTTACCAAAAGATTATGTAGAGAAAAAAGACTCTACAACGCACTATCCTGTTTTATATGTATTAGATGGTGCCTCACATTTTTTATCTATATCTGGATTAATAAATGAATTAGCAGAAACCTCCCGTAGTAATACATTGCCTAAAATGATTATTGTATGTATAAATAATACTAAACGTACAAGAGATCTAACCCCTTATCCAATTAAAAAAAGTGAAATAATTCCAGAAGAAATAGCAAAGGAGACGGGAGGGGCAGAACAATTTACAACTTGTATAAAAGAAGAAATCATTCCTTATATAGAATCTAAGTATCGTGTAACTCCATATAGAGCATTGATAGGGCATAGTTTTGGTGGAATTTTTGCATTGAATATTCTTGCAAAACACAAAGAAATGTTTGATGATTATCTTGTTATAGATCCAAGTACCTGGTATGATGACAGAAAATTTTCACATCAAGTTTTAGACAGTTTATCTAAAAATAATTATTCTGGCAAATCATTATTTATTGCCATTGCTAATACAACGAGTCAAAAAGACACTTCAATTGTAAAAAAATCAAAAGAAGTCAATACGGAACATGAAAGAAGTATTATCGAATTTAACGCACGTGTTAAACTGATAAAAAATAATTTAAACTATAGTTCGAAATATTATCCTGAAGATGATCATCAAAGTGTACCAGCTATTGCAAAGTATGATGGATTAAGATTTTTCTTCAAAGGACTAAAGTTTTCTCTTGATGAAATACATAGTCCATCTTTTATTCCAAGAAAGAGAATTCCGGAACATTTTGAAAAACTATCTAAAAAAATAAAATATAAAATAGATATACCTACTTATATACTTGAAGGATGTTACAATGATTATGCAGAATTTAAAGATGAAAAGAGAAAAGAAGAGGTATTGCAATTATATAAGGATTTATATCCTGTATTAGCTCAACAGTTTATTGAAAAAAATAAAAAATAAGATGGAAGTACACCACCATTCACACACACCAAAAAAAATTAAAGAGTACCTAAGTGAATTTATAATGCTATTCGCCGCAGTGACTTTAGGATTTTTTGCTGAGAACTATAGAGAGCATAAGGTTACAGAACATAAAATTTCTGAAAATTATCAATCATTAATTGAAGACTTAAAACAAGATTCAATTAAAATTCAATCAATTTTTGACTCAACTGAAAAGTACGAACCCAACATTGTAAAATTCAAATACATGCTTTTTCAATATCATCAGAAAGAGATTTTTTGGGATACTTTAAAAAACAGATTTGATAGAATGGGTCAGTTGCCCACTTATAATACATTGTTTATTAATAATACTAGTTTTAAAAATATGCAATCAAGTGGTTTGTTGAGTTATATAGTACAGAGAGAATTTAAATCAAAACTTTCTTTTTATTATGAAGTTATGTTTAAGCAATTAGAGGATAATAATAAGATTTTTGATGAAAGTGGTACGGAATTTTTTGAAAAAAAAATACCACATCGAAATAGTGTAGAAATGAGAATGGGTAAGCTTGAATTAGTAGATGGCTATCCTGAAAAATTTTCAAATAGAATAAAATATAGAAATTATATTTTGAATTTACCTTCTACTAAATCAAAATTAACTTCCGATTATTTAGTATCTGATTTAGATGCATATTCTGGTAGATATTATTTTTATAATGTTTTACTTCACTATATCTATGATAAAAATCAAGAACTACTAAAATTATTAAGAAATATAGAAAATTAAATCATGGAAGTTCATCATAAACATCATGTCCCCAAAAATATCAAAGAATACCTTACTGAATTCTTGA
>CALCEA010000132.1 GCA_937900675.1 uncultured Chitinophagaceae bacterium | reverse complement strand
TGGTTAGAATCAATGATAGAATGCACCCAAGTATGTTGAAAAAGGGTAGGGTGATTGATTTAAGTGGCGTAGGGGCACATGAATTAAAAACAAAATCTTCAGGAATCGTTAAAGTTACTGTAGAGGCAATTGGTTACAGTAAAACTAATCCAGTAAATTAAGATTTGCTGCTATTCATTCTTTATTTAAAGAATTGATCATATTATTGAATTAATTAATTTATTTTTACAATAAATATAGCTGTATATGAAAAAGACAATACTTTTGATAGCTTCTGTAGCAATGTCCGCATTTATATTTGCTCAGGACTCTACCATAAAAAAACCATCAATTGGTTTAAGAGTTTCTTATTTAGATTTTAAGAAAACCAATCAAACTGAAGGTTTAAGTACAGGCTTGCCTGCAATAGGTTTTCAGTATTTTAAAGGCATAAGTTCAAGAATTGACTTTATGGCAAATCTTGATGTAGCCTCTTTAAAATATCCATACTATACTTCGCTAAAAGTGCCTAAGGCAAAATCAAATCAAACTTATCTTGGAGTAGATTTGAATTTAAATTACAAATTAGCAAATGATGCTAAAAAAGTAGTTCCATTTTTAACAGCTGGTATTGGAGTAGGATCTGATCATTTTTCATATTATACTGCATACGTACCAATGGGTGCTGGTATTCAAATTAAGGCCAATTATGGTTCTTATTTCAATATCATGAGTACATATAGGGCAGAACTGTCTTCTTTGACAAAAATGCATTATAGTCATAGCATAAGTTATACTCTTCCAATAAAAGGTAGAAATAAAAAAGCCATCGAATTACCAACGGCTCCAGTTAAAGTGGATGGAGATGATGACGGAGTTTCAGATGCAGATGATGCTTGCCCTACTTTAAAAGGTACTGCAAAATATAGAGGTTGTCCAATACCTGATACAGACAATGACGGATTGAATGATGAACAAGATCAATGCCCTTCAACTGAAGGTATTGCTAAATATAAAGGATGTCCCATTCCAGATACGGATAAAGACGGTATTAATGACGAACAAGATAAATGTCCAACTACAAAGGGATTAGGCAGATATGAAGGATGTCCAATCCCGGATACCGATAAAGATGGTGTTAATGATGAAGAAGATAAATGTCCATCAATTGCTGGAATCGCTGCTAATAAAGGTTGTGCTGATTTGCAACCATTAGTAGATGCGGCTACTTCACAACTAAAATTTGCTAGTGGAAGTATTCAATTAAGTAAAAAGCAAACTAGTCCATTGAATGGATTAGTTCAATTAATGATAGACAATCCAACAATTAAATTAGTCATTAACGGTCATACAGACAATATTGGTTCTTTAAAGATCAATGAAAAGCTTTCTCTTTCAAGAGCGAAAGTGGTAATGAGTTATTTAATTAAAAAAGGTATAGATGCTGGTAGATTAACAGCGAATGGATTTTCTTACTCAATGCCTATTGCTGATAATAAATTAAGTAAAGGAAGAGCATTAAATAGAAGAGTTGAAATGGTAGTGCAGTACTAATTTGTACTAAACTATATTTACTTCTCTTTCTAATTGAATACCAAACATGTTGTTGACTGACTGAATAATGGATTCAGAGAAATTAAATATTTCTTTGCCAGTGGCATGCTCGTAATTCACAATCACTAATGCCTGTTTTTCATAGCATCCAACAGGTCCCTGTTTCTTGCCTTTCCATCCCGCTTGCTCAATTAGCCAGCCAGCGGCAATTTTATATTCACTATTAGAAATAGGGAAGGCCACAAGATTGGGGTGAGACTCTTTAAGTTGATTGAATTGAGTTTGGCTTACCGTTGGATTTTTAAAAAAACTTCCTGCGTTTCCTAAAACAGCGGGGTCGGGTAGTTTTTCTGATCTAATTTCAATAATGGCATCTGAAATATCCTGAATACTTGCTTGTTTGATTTGTTTTTTATGAAGCACATCTCTTATCGCGCCATAATCGGTTCGCAAATTGGGTTGTTTCTGTAATAAAAAATGCACTTCAGATATAATGTATCTATTTCTTTCTTGTTTGAAAATGCTATTTCTATAATCAAAATGACAAGCTTCATTATTTAAGGTAATCCATTGATTGGATTGTGTGTCGTATGCAATAATCTTTTGAATACTATCTTTAGCTTCAACGCCATAAGCACCGATGTTTTGGATGGGTGCTGCACCAACTGTGCCTGGAATCAAGCTTAAGTTTTCTATGCCTCCCCAACCTTTTTGAACACAATATTTAACCAATAAATGCCAATTTTCACCAGCCCCAACACTTATTAAAACATCTGTGGATGTTTCATTCAATAATTTGATCCCTTTTATTTCCATTTTAATCACCAATCCATCAAAGTCATTGGTAAATAGAATATTGCTACCTCCTCCAAGAATAAGAAATGGTTTATTTTGATGTTTGCACCAGCTCATGCTTTCATCTATTTCATCTTTTCTTTTTACGGTACAGAAATAGCTTGCGTTGGCTTCACATCCAAAGCTATTATAGGAAGATAATGGTATATTTTCTTGAATTAGCATTTGTCTAATTAGGGTCTATATCTAAAACTATTTGAACTGTTTTATATCTTGGATGAACTTGAATTAATTGTAAATAATGGAGCAATTGTCTTTTGGCTAGATTTAATTGATCCGCTTTGGGAGAAATTTTGATACATAGTTCCCAAATATATTTATTTCGAATTCTATTGATCACAGGTTGTGCTGGTCCTAAAACGGTTTTTTGAATTGCTGGGTCCAAAGACAATAAAAAATGATTACACGCTTCCTCGGCAGTGGTATTGTCTTTGTGTTTGAAAAGAATACTTACTAATCTACTAAAAGGAGGGTAAGCGAAATGTTTTCTATTTTGAATTTCAAATTCGTAAAATTTGAAATAGTCATGTTCTTGAACCATTTTAATAATAGGGTGTTGAACCTGACTTACTTGTATCATCACTTTTCCCTGATCATTTTTTCTGCCTGCTCTACCACTTACTTGCTCCATCATTTGAAAAGCCCTTTCGTTTACCCTGTATTGATTAAAGTTGAGTAAACTATCTGCATCTACAATACCTACCAAATCTACATGTTCAAAATCAAGTCCTTTCACCACCATTTGGGTGCCCACTAAAACATCAATCTGTCTTTTTTCAAATTGTTGAATTAATTGATCATGTTCATTTTTCCCTTTGATATTATCCAAATCCATTCTGGCAATTTGAACCGAGGGGAGGGCCTTGCTTAATTTTTCTTCAATTTGCTCAGTACCAAAATTCTTTTGTTTAAAATCTTGTTTACCACAAGCCTCACAAGTAGTTACTATTGGATAGCTAGCGCCGCAGTAATGGCAAGACAATAGGTTTTTGGCCTTATGATAAGTGAGCGTTACATCACAATGATGACAATGCGGAATCCAGCCACAGGTCTGACATATCATATAAGGGGCATAGCCTCTTCTATTTTGAAATAATATAACCTGTTTATGATTGGCTACTGTTTCTTGTATGGCTTTTAATAATGCAGGAGTAAGAACTGTTGTTGTATCTATTTGTTTTTTGGTATCAATAATTTCTATTGTTGGGAGGCTGCCTTTGCTATAGCGTTCACTTAAATATACATATCCGAATTTCTTTTGCTGTGCATTATAATAAGTTTCTACACTTGGTGTTGCAGAACCTAGTATTACTTTGGCGCCAATTTGATTGGCATAATAAATAGCAGTATCTCTTGCTTGATATCTTGGAGCAGGGTCTTGTTGTTTGTAGGAAGCATCATGTTCCTCATCAATCACAATTAAGGATAGATCTTTATATGGCAGGAACAAAGCAGATCTGGCACCTAATACAATCTTGATTTCGCCAGATTTAACTTTATTCCAAATCTCTACTCGCTCATTGGGATTAAATTTAGAATGATATATGGCAATCGTATTGCCAAAATACATTTTTAATCTTCTAATCATTTGAGCCGTTAAAGCAATTTCAGGTAGCATATACAATGCTTGCTTTCCAGATGCTACTATTTCATTGATAATTGAAACATATAACTGGGTTTTACCACTACCCGTAATTCCATGTAGTAAGCTAACTGCATGAGATTGCATTTGTTCCCTTAAACTAGCTAAACTCGTTTTTTGAATATCGCTTAATTGAATAGTATCATCGGTTTCAATAGCTTGACTATTAATTCTATCTACCTTTCTTTTTTCAGCAATTAAAATTCCTTTTTCAATAAGTCCCTTCAAATGTGCGTGGTTCGCATTGGCTTTTTGTAGAAGGTCTTTTTGTAAAACAGTTCCCTCTGTCTTTAAAAGGTGTAAGTATGCTAGTAATAATTGAAGTTGTTTTGGAGCTCTAGTCCATTCATTTAATAAGGGCTCTAAATTTTCTTCGTTTTTATATTTTGGATCTAGTTGAATGATGATTTCTTCTTTGATAGTATACTTGTCTACCATGTTTTCTTGTACCAGGCAAATTCCCTTTTGAATGAGTTTGTTCATTACTGGGTAGACAGATTTTCTATCCAATAGTTTTTGAATCTCAGCTAAGTTCAATACTTTTTTAATTTCCAATGCTTCACTAATGATGTATTCTGCATCAGATAGTTGGTGTGTATCTTGGGTGTATTGTTCGTTTAGTATAAATACACTTTCGCTAGAAATTTTTAAATGACTTGGAATGGCAGCCTGCATGACTTCTCCCTCTGTACATAAATAATACTTAGCCATCCATTCCCATAAAGCCAATTGTTCTGGATAAACAATAGGGGCCTCATCTAAAATGCCTAATATAGCTTTGGTTTTAAATCCTATATCTTTTTGATGAATAATCTTCTTGACAATTCCAGCATATCTTTTGTTGGCTCCTAAAATCACTTCCACGCGCATTCCAATCATGATCTCTTCCTGTAATGGTTCAGGAATAGACCAAGTATAATTTTTGGGTAGTGCTAATGGTATGATGATCTCTGCGAACATGTTTAATTTGATCTTGGGTAGTTTCTATATCTTCTTAGGCCTTCATCCATCATCTGATATACTTTGTCTTTTAATGTTTCTATATCATCCATAGTGTATTCATCCACCTTCACTGTTGGTAAATAAACCACTCTGTTTTTCCCTGGGGTTAAAGTAAATACACTGGAATAATGCATTCTGTCAACTGCATCTACTAATAAAATAGGTTGAATAGGCACTTGCATTTCAATGGCCAACTTGAAAGCACCGTTGTAAAAATTTTTCAAAGGGCGCTCTTCTGTCATACTAAATGTGCCTTCTGGGAAAATAAAAATGGACACTTTTTTATGTAATGCTGCTTTTAAGTTTCTAAGGCTTTTGGCTCTTTTGTCTGGACTGCTTCTATCTACCATGATTACAGCAGCTCGATAAATCCATCCAAAGATGGGAATTTTAGATGACTCAAACTTACCCAGCGGTTTAATGGGTTGATGTTTTAATTGAACAATTGGAGGGATGTCCATATAAGAATTATGGTTGGCCACAAAAATATGCGGCTTCTTGAAGTCATGTTGATCCTCAAAAATTTCTATATGTCGAACCCCAATTAAAATAAGAAATGCTTTGGCCCAATACCTACAAATTTTATAAACTCGCTTACTCAATTTGCTTTTACTGAATGGAATTAAAAAAAGCATGGTAATAACCGATATAATAGTCAGTATGGCAAATACCAATAAGGCATAAATGCAATACAAGATCTGTAGAATATTAATAGGATAAAGTAAACCCTTTTTAAGCTTTTTCATCAGCCACTAATATACAAAAAAACCTCCCCAATTTTTGGATTAGGGAGGTTTGATTCATTGCTAAAAACGATACTTATGCTAAAACCAAGTTGATTATGCTTTTAATGGGTTTCTGCCATATTTTTCATCGTGTTGTGTGGCATCCAAGCCTAATTCTTCTTCTTCTTCAGAAACGCGTAATGGCAATAAGAATGATATTAATTTAAAGATGATATACGATACGGTGAAGCTATACGCTACCACAATCAACATTGCTTTTAATTGAGTGAAGAAAAATGCAGGGTTGCCATAAAATAATCCATCAGCACCCGCAGGGTTAACTGCTTTGGAAGCAAAAACCCCTGTTAATAACATCCCCACAATACCACCAATTCCATGGCAAGGGAATACATCTAAAGTATCATCTACTCTTGATAATTTAAATGCATGACTTAACACATTTGAAATAACTGCTCCAACAATACCAATAAAAATACTTTGAGGAATGCCAACGAAACCTGCAGCAGGTGTGATGGCTACTAATCCAACTACAGCACCAATACAGAATCCTAATACAGATGGCTTTTTACCTTTCATTACATCAAAAAACATCCAAGCTAAACCTGCTGCAGCTGCCGCTGTATTGGTTGTTGCAAAAGCGTTCACTGCTAATGCATTGGCGCCTAATGCAGATCCTGCATTAAAACCAAACCAACCAAACCATAATAAACCTGTACCAATTAATACATAGGGGATATTTGCTGGAGGAATTTCTTGTTGCTCTAATTTAGCTCTTCTTTGTTTTAATACAATTGCACCAGCTAATGCAGCACAGCCAGCACTGATATGAACTACTGTACCTCCTGCAAAGTCCAAAGCGCCCATTTTAAATAAGAAACCAGATGGGTGCCAAGACCAATGTGCTAAAGGAGCATATATAAATGTGATAAATAATACAATGAATAAAATGTAAGATGTAAACTTGATACGCTCCGCTACTGCACCTACTACAAGACCTGGAGTAATGATGGCAAACATTAACTGGAACATAGCGAATAATAATAAAGGAATGGTTAATGCTGCACCGCCTTGTAATGCAGGGGCACCATTAGCAACACCTTTGAAGAATAAATGGGTCATTGGGTTGCCAATAAAACCATTGATTGTTTCGCCAAAGCTTAAACTATAACCATAAGTAACCCAGATTACAGTAACGATACCTGCAGATACAATACTTTTAATCATAGTAGAGATGATATTCTTTCTATGTACCATACCGCCATAGAAGAATGCTAGTCCTGGAGTCATAATAAAAACCAATGCTGTTGCAACCAAAATCCAAGCAATATCTGCTGGGCTATAAGTGCTTGCGTCTCCCTGGTAATTTGGAAGCTGGGGCACAAATAGGGCTAATACTGCAACTACTACTAGTAGTATAAATGGGGTTAGTTTTTGTACAACTTGATTCTTCATATTGACTTGTTTAATATTAAAAAATAAAATATGTTTACTTTATTTTTCAAAAATACATAAAAAAACAAGTTTAATGCAAATAATAATAAATATATAAAGATCGGAAGAGCGT
>CALCEA010000131.1 GCA_937900675.1 uncultured Chitinophagaceae bacterium | reverse complement strand
TTTGTAATTTTCAAGCTGTTTTTCGTCTACTTTAATTTTTGCAATTCTATACATAATATTTGAATTCTGTGCTTTTGATTCAACACTATTTAGGATGAAAACACTTATTAAGAAAATTATTGAAATGATATACTTGACCATAATATAAAAAATGAAGGTGAATTATTTACTTGTGTCCATTGCCAATTGTTCTATCAATATCCAATCCGTATAGTGAAAACAGAGACCTACTCAACATAGCTCCAACTACTGATGTGTGACTCTCTCCTTGAAATATAAATGATTCAATTTTCAAGGATTTATAGTTTCTACTCCTTAAGGCATTAGCAAATTTATTTGCTCTTTTGACAAACATTTGATCCCCTTCAAGCCCCCCAGCAGAAATAAATACTTTGCCAACAAGTTGCTTTTTAGATTCAAAATAATTTTTCTCAATTTTAAAAGGCTCGTCATTATTAAAAAACAATGCAGCACTATTTATACCAAATCTTGTAAAATAACCATTGTCTTTAAATAAAATATGACTTGTAAATAAACCACCTAAAGAGTGCCCAACCAAGCCCCTATCATCATTCGTATTGTATCTTGTCTCTACAAAAGGTATCACTTCACTTTTGATTGCATCATAATATTGCTGACCACTGCCGGAAATCAATTTTACAGGAGCTCCTTTCAAAAGCACATTCACTTGAAATGAATCTTCATAAGCATCATAGTCATGGGTTAACAAAGGATACCTAGTAACCATCCAATCAAGCATTGAAATTCTATTATCTCCTATGCCAACAATTATGACAGGCTCGATTTCACCAGACATCACTTTGTGTAATTCATGTAAAATTGGAAAACTGTAAAAAGCGTCCAAAACATACATAACAGGGTATTTCTTATTGGTTGATTTATCATACCCTTGAGGAAGTGATACAGAAATTCGGATTGAATTATTTAACTTTTTTGAAGGTATATCATAGGATTCTGCTCCGTATAGCAGCGTAGTTTCAGCGACTTGTGCGTAAAGAGATTGTGCTAAAAACAAAACCCCAACGACTAATAATTTCTTCATTTTAATTGAATTTATTTTTTGTAATATAAGAAAATTAAATTCTAGCGGAAAATAAAAAAAGATGCAGCATATCTAAACCACTGATAGACAAAGAAAAATCCATCATTACTGATGGCTTGTCCAGTTTGGATCCCAATTTCGAAACAAAGTTGCAGTTTTTTCAAAATAGATTGAATTTAGAAAGTTTTCTATTAGTAAACTTATTATCTTTGTTTTGTGTTTAATATTATCACCAGAAGAACATTATTGGAATATGCCAAAAAGTACCCATTGGCAAGAGTTGCTTTATTTGAATGGTATCACGAATTGGTTATATCAGACTTTAAAAGTTTTAATGAACTTAAAAAAGTATATGGAAATGTAAGTTTAGTGAGTGATGATAGAGTGGTTTTTAATATCATGGGGAATAAATATAGACTAGTAGTAAGGATTGTGTTTGAGTATAAAGCCATACAGATTAAATGGTTTGGACCACATAGTGACTATGATAGAATAGATGTAACAACAATACAATATAAAAATTAAGAATATGGAACTTAAAATTATAAAGACTAAAAAACAGTATGAGCAATACCTTAATTGGGTAGATATTCAGTTTAATAATAAGGTTAAATCAAATACCCCGCAAGGAGAGAAGCTACAAGTAGCACTTCTATTAATTAAACAGTATGAGGATGCTAACTATCCTATTCCATTACCTGATCCTATTGATGCTATTAAATTTAAGATGGATGAGTTAGGATTGAAGAATAAGGATCTTGTAGGCAAAGTCGGAAGCAAAGGGTATGTATCATCTTTACTTAACAAAAGAAAGCCATTGACGCTTGAATTAGCCAAGTTGTTTCATCAAGAACTTAATATCCCAGCTGAAGTGCTATTGTCCTAGTTGCAACTACCATAAAAAATAACTAAAAAAGAAAAGCCCTGCAAAATGCAAGGCTTTTCTTTTGGCTCCCCTTACAGACGAAAGATGAACCTATAATACGATGATTGAGTATGTGACTATCAGGAAATTATTTTGTTAAATCAGGTTCATTAGAATTAGTCATTTCTCTATGAACCTTCCATTTACCATTTTCATTTTTCCAAACCTCAATATATTTTCCCTTCCAAAATCTATCGCCATTTTTCTTAATAAAGACAAATTCACCTACATCTGTAAGTAAATTTTTATCCCCCAATAATTCTTTAATGGTGATTTCAAGTCCACCTATTTCAATTCCACTAGCTTTACATGAACTTATAAAATCACTCCAAAATTTTGTTATATTTTCTCTCCCTTTTACAATTGAACTCTTGTCTGGCATTAAATACCCATCTGATGAATAGGCAGATGCTATACCGGCAGCATCTCCCTTTGCCATATATTCAGAAAGTTTTTGATTAATAGATTCGAGTTCTTTTTGAGCTTTGGCTAAATCAAAGGCAGGTTTTGAAACCTTTTGTGAAAAAGATGAAAATGCAAATGACATTAACACGATGGTTAAAAAAATACTGATTTTGGCTTTCATGTGATTGTTTAAAAATTTACAACTAGTTACTTTTTATACAAAT
>CALCEA010000130.1 GCA_937900675.1 uncultured Chitinophagaceae bacterium | reverse complement strand
AGACATATTAAAGTTCAAAGAAAGTGAGACTAAAGTCATTAGAAATCAAAGGGTTTAAGAGTTTTGCGGACAAAACCATCGTAAGTTTTGACGAGGGGATAACAGGCATTATTGGGCCAAACGGATGCGGAAAAAGTAATATCATCGATAGTATTAGATGGGTAATTGGTGAATCAAAGATTTCAGCCTTAAGATCTGAAAATTTAGATTCATTGGTATTCAATGGAAGTAAAACAAGAAATTCCAGTAGCATGGCGGAAGTTAGTTTGACTTTCGAGAATACTAAAAATTTATTACCAACCGAGTTTAGCACCATTACGGTGACTCGTCGTTATTATAAAAATGGAGAGAGTGAATATCGTTTAAATGATGTGGCTTGTCGTTTAAAAGACATCCATAATTTGTTCTTGGATACCGGTGTGAGTACAGATAGTTATGCAATCATTGAATTAGGAATGGTGGATGATATTATCAAGGATAAGGATAATAGTCGTCGTAAAATGTTAGAGCAAGCAGCTGGTATTACTATTTACAAAACAAGAAAGAAAGAAGCGAAGAATAAATTAGATGCTACCGAGCAAGATTTATCTAGGATAGAAGATTTGTTATTTGAGATCAATAACCAATTAAAGACATTAGAGAATCAGGCAAAGAAGGCTGAGAAGTATTTTGAAATCAAGAAAGATTATAAGGATACTGCTATTGAGCTAGCCATTGCTTCCTTAGAAGGTTTCAATCTAACTTACAAAGAATTAACAGAACAACAAGAAACGGAATCAGACAAGAAGATTCAATTAGAAGCACAGATTGCTCTTGAAGAAGCTGCTTTAGAACAAGAGAGAGTAAACTTTATCGAAAAAGAAAGAGGCTTACAAAGTCAGCAACAAGAGTTTAACGACTTGGTTCAAAAATTAAGAACCAAAGAGAATGATAAGAATTTGGCTGCTCAGAGATTAGATTATTTAAACGACAAAGAAAAGGGTTTACAAGATTTCTTGGAAAGAGCAGAAGGTCAAGTGAAGACCATTGGTGATTCTATCGAGTATACAAAATTGCAAGTGGTTGAAGAAGAAAAAATTTACAACGATTTTAAAAATAGAGTAGAAGCATCTCAAGTAGAACTATCCAATAAAAGAAATCAGTTTGATGATCAGAGAGCGGTATTAGATAGTTTGCGTCAACAGTACAATCAAATTCAAAGAAATCAATTTGATGCGGAGAAGAAAGTGGCTGTTGCAGATACTTCTATTCAAAATATTCAAAGATCGAAGGTTCAAATAGAAGAAGAGCAAGCGCATCGTGCAACTCAAATTCAAGATATTACTGCTCAATTGGCTCAAAAAGAAACAGATTTAGCAGATAAGAAAGCACATTTGGTTTCATTGCAAGAGCAACATGAAAAAGCGAAAGCAAGTATTTTTGAAACTCAATCTGCTTTAGAAGTTTTTAGATCTTCATTAGCTGAGCAATCTAGAATTTTAGATGCTAAGAAAAACGAATACGATTTATTAAAGAGTTTGGTGGACTCTATGGAAGGTTATCCAGAGAGCGTTAAATTCTTACACAACAATACAGGTTGGAATCATAATGCGCCTATCTTATCAGATATCATTTATGTGCAAGAGTCTTATCGTACTGCTGTAGAGAATGTATTAGAGCCTTATTTAAACTACTATGTAGTAAACGATTTAAAAGAAGGTTTACAAGCCATTCATTTATTGGATGAGCATAAAAAAGGTAAAGCCAATTTCTTCTTATTAGATCAATTATCTGGTGCACAAGCCAATGCTGCTCCATCCAATACCATTGCTGCATTATCTGTTGTTGAGATAGATCCAAAATATGCTGCTTTAGCAAATCATTTATTGGGTAATGTATTCATTGCCGAAAATGAAGCTGCTTTAGAAGCTAACCATGCTGGAATTATTTTAGAAAAGACAGGTAAGTATGTTAAGGGTAAGTACACATTAACTGGTGGTAGTGTAGGATTATTTGAAGGAAAGAAAATTGGCCGTGCTAAAAATTTAGAAAAGTTATTAGAAGATATTGAAGCGCAGGAATTAGTGGTGAATGACTTGAAAGCTCAAATTCAAGTAAAACACGATTCTGTTTTAGGATTCAATGAATTACTAAAAGAAAACGAAATTCGTACTACAGAGCAGTCTGTAAATACTTTAATCAATGAAGTATTCGCTAATAAGAATAGATTAGAGAATTTGCAATCTGCTCAATCTACTGCTACAGCTAAATTAGCAGAGTTTGCAGTGAAGATTCAAGAAGAACACGATGCTATTGCTGATACTAGAGTAGCTTTTGAAGCATTGAATATAAGCTTACAAGAAACTCAAGCTCAATTAGGAGATATTGAATTGGCTTATCAAGCAGCAGAGCAAGCTTATCATTTAGCATCTGGAGAATTCAATGAAATGAATTTACAGTTGACTAAGCAACAAAGTAAGATTGAATCTTTACAACAAGAAGTTGTATTCAAAGAAAATCAATTGGTAGACTTACATGCACAAATTCAATCTAATACTGCACAATTAACGGAAGCTTCCACTGCTATTGTGGAAAGCAAAGATCAATTAGCAGCGGTAGAAGCTGAATTAGTTGAATTATTAAGAAATAAGGAAGCGGAAGAGTTAAAATTAAACGAAGCAGATCAAGCATACTATACTTTAAGAACACAATTACAAGAAAAAGAAAGTGCTTTAAGACTTCAAGTTAAATCTAAAGAATTAATGGATCAATTGATCAATGAGATCAAGGATAAATTAAACAACTTGAAATTGTCTTTAGCGGGTATGAAAGAGCGTTTAAGTGTTGAGTTTAAAGTTGAGTTAGAAGAGGTTTTAGATAAGGGCAGACAAACAGAAGAAAGCTTAGAAGAGTTACAAGCAAGTGTGGAGAGAATGAAGAAGCGTTTAGAGAATATGGGTGAAGTGAATCCAACTGCTGTCGAAGCTTATACAGAGATGAAAAAGCGTTATGACTTTATCTTAGAACAAAAGAATGACTTAGTAGATGCTAAGGAAAGCTTAATGATGACAATTCAAGAAGTTGAAGCAACAGCAAACCAAGCATTCTTAGAAACTTATAATACTGCAAGAGAAAACTTCCAAAAAGTATTCAAGGCATTATTTACCGAAGAAGATTCTTGTGACTTAATATTGGTTGATCCTGATAATTTAGCAGAAACAGCTGTAGAGATTGTAGCGAAGCCTAAAGGTAAGCGCCCTTCATCTATCACACAGTTGAGTGGTGGTGAGAGAACTTTAACGGCAACTGCAATGTTGTTTGCGATCTACTTAATTAAGCCAGCGCCGTTCTGTATCTTGGATGAGGTAGACGCGCCATTGGATGATGCCAATGTAGGCAAGTTCACACAGATGATCCAGAAGTTCTCTGATAACTCACAGTTTATTATTGTAACTCACAATAAGCAAACCATGAGTGCAGTGGATGTAATCTATGGAGTGACCATGCAAGAGCCGGGTGTTAGTAAGCTGGTTCCTGTAGATTTTAGAAGTTTAAGTAATTAAAACCTACAGAGTCCCTTCGGAGACCTGTAAAAAATATTCCCAAATGAGTCTCCTAGAGGGACTCATTTGTTTTAAAGATGATTAAGTCTGCTACCATATTATTCTTATCACTATTCTTTATCTACCTGCCTTTTAGTAGAACACCAGATTATTTTGATAGTGAAATTACTCCAGCTTTAATTGAGCAAAGAGGAGATCAAATGGTGGCTAGTTTTTCTGAAGAGGGGAAGACTTATTTGTTGCGTTTACCAAAAGAACATTATAAGACTCAATTAGGCCAGCGAGTAGATATTCGATATGAACTTAACCAGCCAGAACATGCTAAAATTAATCAAGCCTGGGGTTATTGGTGGGTTCCCTCAGAACTAGGTTTTGCTTTGGGAATATTTGTTGTACTCATGGGAGTGGCCTACGCAACCACCAACCGTCCTGACCCTGACTCGCTAAAAGAACAGCTAGATTACAAGAAGAAGAACAGTACCAAGTATAGTTAACATCTGATGAATAAGATAATGAGAAAGAAATACTAATACGAACGAATATCGAACTTGTGAGCTTTGAGTGAGTATTAGGTATTTTTTCTCATTTACTTTGCAAGGTACCTTTTAATGTCCTTGTCAATATCGCGGTTCTTAATGGTTTCGCGTTTGTCAAATTCTTTCTTACCACGGCCCACGCCAATTTCTAATTTGGCTAAATGTTTTTCGTTGAAGAATATTCTAAGAGGTACAATGGTGAATCCTTTTTCTTTCACTTTTGCTTCTAGTTTCTTCAATTCTCTTTTTTGTAAAAGTAATTTTCTGTCGTGTACTTCGATATGATTATTGGCAGATCCATGTGAGTATGCATTGATATACAAACTTCTTACCCATAATTCACCACGATCAAAAAAACAGAAAGAGTCATTGAAGCTTACTTTACCTTCTCTAATAGATTTTACTTCGGTTCCAAGCAATACCATGCCAGCCACGAATTTGTCTTCGATGGCATAGTTAAAATAGGCTTGCCTATTATTTAACTCTTTGGCTTTAACTGCTTTTGCTTTTGACATAAAAAAATATCCCGATACCATTAAAGGACCGGGATACAAAAGTACAATTTAAAATTGATTTAGTTCGGAGCATTAGTTTCTAAACAAGAAACATACTTCAGACAATTTATCTTTTAATTCCTTTCTATCAACAATAAAATCAAGGAATCCATGTTCTAATAAGAATTCAGAGCGTTGGAAGCCAGGAGGTAAGTCTTTCTTAATGGTTTCTTTAATAACCCTTGGGCCTGCAAAACCAATTAATGCACCTGGTTCAGCAATATTGATATCACCTAACATACCAAAGCTAGCAGAGATACCACCAAAAGTAGGGTCGGTTAACATAGAGATGAAAGGCAATTTGGCGTCACTTAATTGAGAAAGCTTACCACTTGTTTTAGCTAATTGCATTAAGCTAAACGCACTTTCCATCATTCTAGCACCACCACTTTTGCTAATTACTAAGTAGGGTAGTTTATGTTGAATACAATAATCTACTGCTCTAGAAAATTTTTCTCCCATTACACTTCCTAAAGATCCTCCAATAAATTCAAAGTCCATACATGCTACTACTATTCCTTCACCATTAACTTTACCAGTTGCAACACGCATTGAATCTTTTAAGTCCGTCTTAGAGTGAATCTCGTCCAATCTCTTTTGATAATTTTTAAGGTCAGTAAAGTTTAATGCATCCTTACTTTTTATGTTATCAAACAATACTTCAAATTGTTGATCATCAAATAGAATATCAAAGTATTCGTCACTTCCAATTCTGTGATGAAAATTACAATTAGAACAAATGTATAAGTGTTCTTTTAATTCAGCACTTGTACAAATATGATTACAAGAAGGACATTTACTCCAAAGACCTTCTGGAGTTTCTTTTTTATCAGCAGTAGAAGTGTTAATACCTTTTCTAATACGCTTAAACCATCTAGATTTATCAGCAGCATCAGATTGATTGGCTTCTTCTCCTGTCAAATTCAGTTCAATATCTTCTTCTCTATTCTTCATAGTTAAGCATTTCTGTTAATACAGTTTAAGTCTTCAAAAGATTGCTCTAATCTCTTAATAAAAGACTCTTCACCTTTTCTTAACCAAACTCTTGGGTCATAGTATTTCTTGTTTGGCTTATCAGCACCTTCTGGATTACCTAATTGACTTTGTAAGTATGCTTCATTCTTTTTGTAATATCCTAAGATACCTTCCCAGAATGCCCATTGTAAATCGGTATCCAAATTCATTTTGATCGCACCATATCCAATTGCTTCTCTAATTTGATTTTGAGGAGAACCAGATCCACCATGGAATACAAAGTATACTGGCTTTGGTGCAGTACCTAATGTCTTCTCAATATGTAATTGGCTATTGTGTAAAATCTCAGGTTTTAATTCAACATTACCTGGGCTATATACACCGTGCACATTACCAAAGGCAGCAGCTACTGTAAACAAGTTACCTACTTTGCCTAATTCAGTATAAGCATATGCAACATGTTCTGGTTGCGTATATAACTTATCATTTTCTACACCACTGTTATCTACGCCATCTTCTTCACCACCTGTTACTCCTAATTCAATTTCAATACCCATACCTAATGGAGCCATTCTCTTAAAGAATTCAACAGAAGTTTGGATATTCTCTTCAATAGGTTCTTCAGATAAGTCTAACATATGAGAAGAGAACAAAGGTTGTCCGTGTAACTTGTGGTATTTTTCACTTTCGTCAATTAAAGCGCTAATCCATGGCAACCATTTTTTTGCAGCGTGGTCTGTATGTAATACAACAGGCACATCATAATATTTTGCTACTTGGTGAACATGTAAAGCACCAGCAATAGCACCTTGAATATTGGCTTGTAAATTATCGTTAGGCATTCCCTTACCAGCAATGAACTGAGCACCGCCATTAGAGAATTGAATAATAATTGGAGATTTTACTTTTGCAGCTGTTTCGATAGCAGCATTAATTGTATCTGTACCAGTAGTATTGACTGCTGGAATGGCAAAGTTATTTGCCTTAGCATCATTGTATAATGCCTCTAATTCTTTACCAAATAAAACACCAGATCTGTACTTGCTCATAGTTTATAAATTGAGTAACAAATATAGTATTTCTGCCCCAAACATATGTTAGCCTATGGGCAAAATAGGGTAAATAAGGAGATATTATAGATTCTCGAAATTGGTCGTAATGATTTCGCAGAATTTAGTTTCAATCATCTTTTGGGCAAGAGCAATCATGTTGCTAAATGCTTTTGCATTACTAATGCCATGACCAATAATCACTGGTTTATTCACGCCTAAAACAGGAGTGCCACCATAGTTTTCAAAATGGAATCTTCCAAAGAAAGAATCATTTGCCAAACCTTGATGTGCTGCAGCTTCATACATGGCTTCTGCAGTTTTTAAAATAATATTTCCAGTAAAACCATCACAAACAATTACATCAGCTTTATCATTGAATGCATCTCTGCCTTCTACATTGCCAATGAATTGGATAGCAGTATTTTCTTTTAATAAAGGATAAGTAGCTTGTGCTAATAGATTTCCTTTTCCTTCTTCTTCACCTACATTTAATAAACCAACTGTAGGGTTTTCGATATTTAAAATATGCTTTGCATATAAATTACCTAGAATACCAAATTGGTTTAATTGCTCAGGCTTACAATCTGCGTTCAATCCTACATCTACTAATAAGCCAGTCTTGCCACTTAACTTAGGAAGTAAGGTAGCAATGGTTGGTCTTAATACGCCTTTAATAGGCTTGATACTAAACATGGCACCTACTAACATGGCACCGGTATTTCCTGCACTTAAAAAAGCATCAATCTTGCCTGCTGCCAACATTCCAAAACCAATAGAGATAGAGGAGTTGGGCTTTTCTTTTAATGCTTTGGTAGGGTGTTCATGGTAACCAATTACTTCTGATGCATGTACTAAATGCAAAAAAGGTGAAGAAATCCCGTGTTGTTGAAATAGATCTTTCAACTGGGTTTCATCACCTATGCAGAACAAATGATTTTGAGAAGTAGATAAGTAATGTTGTACGCCTTTTACAGCTTCCAATGGTGCAAAATCACCACCCATCATATCTATTCCAATATTCATTCTATTGGTTTAACTATGCTTTTAAAGGAGCTTTTTCAGCTACTAATTTACCTTTGTAGTATAATTTTCCTTCTTGTACATGCGCTCTATGACGTACATGGATTTCACCAGTTGTACCATCTTTGCTTAATGTTACTTCTTGAGCAACATAGTGAGTTCTTCTTTTTGCACTACGTTGTTGTGAGTGTCTGCGTTTAGGATTAGGCATCTCTTATGTTTTAAAAAGTTATAATTTATTTTTTCTTGTTCTTCTTTGTTTCATCTTCTCCATCTAGACCTTTAAATTGTTCTAAGCCTTTCCAAATATGATCGTTCTTGATCTCAATAGGAGCTGCTTTCAATTTATTTAACGCTTCTAATGCTTTTTCATTGCATGTAGATTCGCCTTTTTCATTGGTTGAACAAATATGTTGTAACGGAAAACTCAATGTTACAAACTCATAAATCCAACTACCCACTGAAAGATGACTTTCATTTCTGTCAATGTAGAAGATATCAGCATCTTCTTCTTGACTGTTCATGGTATCTGGATCATCTACTAGCTTAACAATTAAGTTAAATTCATCCCATAATTGAACCGTTAGGGGGTTGCCACAACGATCACAAATGGTGTCCACTTTACCATCCACATCAAAACGCAATTGCATGAAACCTTGGTTTTTCTCTAAAACGAGCTTTACCTTGGTGTGACAATTGTCAAATTCCTGAGGGCCATAGTCTAAAAAGAACTTATCCTCAATAAGGTACTCGAACTCATGTTCGCCGGGCTTCAAACCTACAAATGGTATTTCAAATGTTCTGTTATGGCCCATGACCGTACTTTAAGGGTTGGCAAAGTTAGTAAAATCCTAGCAAAAGACAAAGTTTATCCTAATTTTACCCCATAAAATTCTCTATGCAATTTCTTGCCCCTTTTAGAGCTAAAATCCTCCAATTCATCGGTTTATTGATGGGAGTATTGTTGGTTCAATGGTTGATTGGCTTCCCTGAGCTGGTTCAGCGAATATATACTCACAGGGTATTTGTTTGGATAACTCGCCCCCTTAGGTGGATCTCTGGAACCTTTCATTTCGCTATTGGAGAGTTAGTTTATATAATATTGTTTATTGTATTGATAATCAATGTAATAAAATATTTCATTTCAAATAAATATTCCATTAAAAATGGACAATTTTGGCTTTCCATGGGTTTGAGTTTGAGCATAGTTTTGGCAAAATTGTATTTATGTTTTATGCTTCTATGGGGATTTAATTATTATCAACCAGACCCTTCAGAAGTGTTTCACTTAAAGGTGAAAAATGGGTATAGCCTTGCCGAAGTAGACAGTCTTTCTATTCAATTAATTCGTGAGATGAACCAGTCCAGGCTTCAAATTTCAGATAGTCAGATCAATCAAAATGTTTTGGTTCGGGAAAACCCCAGCATTAAAAAGGCGCTTTTCCCTGGTTGGGGGGATAATTTGGGGTACCTGGCTTTTTATCAACCCATTACTGGGGAAGCCATCATAAGAGATGATTTGCCCCAATTATTAAAGCCTTTTACCCTGGAGCATGAGAAAGCCCATCAATTAGGATATGCTTCTGAAACGGAAGCAAATTTTATAGCATTCATAGCTGCTCAAGAATCAAAGGATCCCTTTTTGAAGTACTCCACCCAAATTCAATTGTTTACCTATGCTCAAAATGCCACTTTATGGTTAGTGGCTAAAAAAGGTGATTTTGACTTGTGGAAGAAAATCGTAGAAAGAAATAAATCATTGGTTTCCCCCAAAGTCTTGGCAGATAGACAAATAATTAAAGCTTTTTTTGCTTCAAGGCAGGAAGACAGAATTCCAGGATCCGACAAAATCTATGATCAATTCTTGCAATGGAATAATCAAGCCAAAGGATTGGAAAGTTATGACGATGTGATTAGATGGGTATTAGCTTATAATGCTTCTAAAACTGATTCTTCCACATCATACTCTCGATAGGCTTGTCAGGTTGACCGCTGTATTTAGCGTTGGCTTTCTTGTTATAGCTTACTTCAATTTCGCCATCCACAGGGAAGTAGATTAATTGACCAATTGGCATTCCTTTGTACACTCTTACTGGTTGCTTTACTGAAATTTCTAAAGTCCAGTTACCACAGAATCCAACATCCCCTTTACCAGCAGTGGCATGTATATCAATTCCTAATCTACCCGTAGATGATTTACCTTCTAAGAAAGGAACATGCGCATGAGTTTCAGTGTATTCTAAAGTTACTCCTAAGTAAAATCCAGATGGTTCTAATACATATCCTTCATCAGGGATTTCAAAATAAGTGATGGTATTATGTGCTTTAGCATCTAAAACATTATTGTCATAGGTAGCCAACCATTTACCAAGATGAACATCATAGCTATTGCTTCCTAAATCTTTACGATTATATGGTTCAATTTTAATGGTTCCTTTTTCTATTTCCTCCAGAATTCGCTTATCTGATAAAATCATCTTAGTGTATTTATGTTTAGTTTTGCGCCTGAAACGCGCTGCAATCTAACTCAAAGCTTTTTTTTATGCCTTTCTTTTATCAACAAAATATCAACGAGAGCGAACATTTGGCTATTTGGTCTATTACAGAACCTTTGTCTTTTTTCGAGGAGGGCATGACAGTAGATGTGAATATTCAAAATGAGGAACGAAAAATTCAGCATTTAGCAGTGAGATTACTTTTTTCTTTAATGATGCCAGAAGCTAATATGAAAGATTTGGTGATGGCGGATAATGGAAAGCCTTATTTAAAAGGAGTGCCATTTCATTTCTCCTTTTCACATTGTAAAGAATATGCAGCCTGTGCAGTGAGTGATCATTTTCCCATTGGTATAGATATTGAAATTATTCATCCAAGAATTGCTAAAGTGGCGCATAAATTTTTGAACGATGCAGAAAAAGCAATGTTGGCTAATTTGAACGAGGAAGATGCTTTAAAACAATTGGCATTTTTCTGGGCAGCTAAAGAAGCCATGTATAAAAAGCATGAACAATTGGGAATAGATTTTTCCAGAGATTTTAATATTCTTGGCTTGACCAATTTGGATAGGGGATTAGTGTCTGCAGAAATTAACCATAAAGGAATTATCAGTTCTGTTCAACTAGATTATCATTTTGGACAAGATTATATATGCGTTACTTGCATTAATTAATCTTCCAATAAACCAATTGTATCATCGTCTTGCAATAAATCCAAATTGATACTATCAGACCCTGCAATGCCTTCAATAGAACCTTTGATATGCATGGCATTCAATAAAACTTTTTCTAGTTGTTTCTCTCTTGACTTCCACAATTTCTCCATCGCATCTCTTTCTTTTTGGATGCTTTGACGCATTTGACGGAAGCCTTCACCAATAGCTTTCCATTGTTCGCCAAATTCATTGCCAATTAAATAGTCGTATAATAAAGTCATTTTATCGCCTTTATTAACTTGGCTTTTTCTAACATCATGCACTTTTAAAATGGCATTTCTCAAAAGCAAGGCAACAGATCTAACTTCTTGGAAAGAACAAATGTATACACCGTCTTTTTCTCCAAAACGATCCATATCTTTCGGAAAAGTTTGGGTAACTATAATAGCAATATCTGCTCCTTGGCTGCGCATGTCTGCTTTTAATTTCTCAATCCATTCTGCAGCAAAAGCAGTGGTTCTTTTACTTTCGTAGATAATTTTACCTGCTTCTTGACCAATATTATTTCTTACTGTTTGAATACAGTCGGCTCCTCTAACTCCTTTACCTACTTCTGAAATTAAATCAAATGGGAAGCTAGCTTTTAATAATTCTTCTAATAATAATTCTTGCACTTCGCCTTGCATTTGCATACTTCCTTGCTCGGCTTTACGACGCATTTCTTCCGCCAATTTTCTTTGGTCTTCTATTTGCTTTTCTAGTTCTTTTACTTTTAATTGATGCTCTTGATCTTTTATAGAAATTCTTTCTAATTCTTCTTTTTGTATTTGTTGTTTGATTAATTCTCTTTCTGCATTTAATTTTCTTTGTAGCTCTAATTCTAATTCTGCTTCCTTGGTTTGTATGTCTTGTAATTTTTTTAGAAAGTCTAATTCTTTTTCACGGTATTCATTTGCTTGCTCTTTCATCTTTGTTTCATTCTCTTGCATAAGTTTGATCTTATGCTCATAATCGCTAGCAATATTCTTCTTTAATTGTTCCGTGATTTCAGTTTGTAATTTGGTTTTTTGTTCTGCCAACAATTGAGCAGTTTCTTCTTCTTTCTTTTTTTGCCAGTCGGTCATTTTACCGCGCAATTCTTTTTCTACCTCTTCTCTGATAGCATCAGTAGGCTCAAAGTGGTGTTGGCATTTAGGACAGGTAACGGTGTAATTAGACATAGCGTTCAACTTTTCGTGTTCTTACAAAGATGCAAAAAAATAGAACAGGCTCCACAATTTTATGTAGGTTTGCGGAATCTGCGGAGGTGGCGAAATTGGTAGACGCACTACCTTGAGGTGGTAGCGCCCATACCC
>CALCEA010000129.1 GCA_937900675.1 uncultured Chitinophagaceae bacterium | reverse complement strand
GCTTTGATAGGAGGGGTTAGTCTTGTAGGCATTTGATTTTCTTCAATAGTATGCAAGGCCTTGCTTAGTATACCAATTGTAGATGATTTTTCAGGTATGGAAGAGTGTCCTCCAGCTTTTTGCACAGATAAAACCATGGTTACATATCCTTTTTCACCCACACCCACAGAGGCAATTGGTTGTTGAATATCTTTATTGTCTTCTGTAGAAATTTCACCTCCTTCATCCACTACTAAATCAAATCTTTGCTTTTTAGACTGAAAATACTTTACCATTGCAGCAGCACCTCTTCCGTTTGATTCTTCATCACCACCAAAACACAAGAAAATACTTTGTTTAGGTTCAAAGCCAGCTTTTAATTGTGCTTCTGTTGCTTCTAATATGCTAATCATGCTAGATTTATCATCTAATACCCCACGCCCCCATATATAATTCTCTTTAACTTCTCCTCCATAAGGTTTGGCATGCCAAAGCTTTACTGCAGATGCTTCAACGGGTACCACATCATAATGCGCCATTAATACCATGGGTAATTTAGTAGAGTCAGTTCCCCTCCATTCATATATATAATGAAAGCTATCAATAATTGTTCTTGTTAATTTTTGATGAACTAAAGGGTAGGATCTTTCAATGAATTTTCGATAAGCAAAAAATGTAGTTGAATCATATTGATACAAATCATTAGGTGTTTCCGTTGCCATCTGAATAGCCTCGCTCATATGCTTTATTGCGTCAGTTGGAAGTTTTTGTAAACTTACTGATTGAGTTGTATTATTTGGTTTATTTAATATCGTTTTAGTAATGACTACTAGTAATAGAGAAAAAAATACCAAAGCGATGACCTTTATAAATCTTTTCATGGAACTATATTGTATTTCTGTAAGATACAAAATATGTAACAATAAATAAGGGCCTCTCTTTGGAGAAGCCCTTATTCAATTAAAACAATTACCAAACCCACTATATTAAGATCTAAAACCTTTTCTTCGCATCATCTCTCCTCTAATTGCTTTCAAAAACTCTCTATCTATTCTCAAAGCTTGATTTACTCTTTCATCTGATTTTAGAATTGGCTTTAAATCTGTTCTTAATTTTTTCTTGACAGCTAAAACATTTTCTTCAAATTGAATTTCATCAGCAGCTTTTGTTTTAACCAATTCGTCAATATTTTTTTTAGCTTCATTGTATAATGGCCAAAATTGTTCCGCTTCCCCTTTTGTTAAGTTTAATTTCTCCGTGATAAATTGCACTTTGAACATTTCAATTTTAGCTCTTCTTGCTTCATCAATTGGAGGAGTGTCTTTTGGTCTACCCATATCTCTCATAGGCGGCCTACCTGGTCTTCCAAGATGTCTGTTTTGTGAAAAAGCACCAAAACTTATAATAATAGTCAGTGCGATCAATGTAATTTTTTTCATAGAATATGTTTTTTTTAATTAATACTATCTTTTGACGAGTTCTCTATATCAAGGTTTAATCCAACATTGTTAATTTCTGTTTGCATTTCAGCATCAGTCATCCATTCATTATTACTTACATAAGCATCTAATTCTGCTGTAGGAATTTCATGTATGGCAATAGTTGTAACATCATTCATGTTGTATTGAGTAACTACAAAATAAGATCCAATCACTAAAAACAGTATAGCTGCAGCTACAGATAACTTCCCGAAACGAATGAGTAAAGAATTTTTATTTTTCTCTTGAATTTTAGTAAGTATGTTTTCAGAAAACTGTTCAAAATAATTTTCAGGAACAGTGTTCACTTGTTTTTCAAATTGATCAATACTCTCCTGATTGAATAAAGCTTGTACTTCATTCTTTTCCTGATCTATGGATGATATGTTATTCTGTTCTGACATAATCGATATTTTGACAAATAGGGCTTAAATAGGTTTAATCGGCTTGTATGATTTCTTGCATTTTCTTTAATGCTTGGTGGTAATTGGCTTTGGCTCCTCCAAGGCTGGTTTCTGTAATGAGGGCAATTTTTTCATAAGGCATTTCCTCAAAGTACCTTAACATAAATACAAACCTTTGTTTTTCAGGTAGTTGCAAAATAGCTTGATCCAATTTGATTTGAATTTGACTGCTTTTTGGCCCATTTAATGTAGAAGCTTCTTGAAAGGGCGCTTCTGAGGATTCCATGGGGTGAACAATGGCCAATTTGTTTCTTTTTTGGATAAAATTGATGGTCTCATTGTAACCAATTCTGAAAAGCCAAGTACTGAATTCACTTTCCATCTTAAACCCATCTAATTTCTCCCAAACCTTCATCCATACAATTTGAGCTATATCGTCCGCATCAGCATGTTCAATAACCATTCTTTTAATTTGGTAATAGAGTTTTTGCTGATGCCTTTTCACCAATTCAGTAAAATGCTGTTCTTTTTGAGAACCTGCCTGAAAGGCTTTAATAATAATCTGATCAGATTGCATATACACTAAATTAGACAATCTCTTTCTCAAAAGGTTTAATGCTTATCTTTAAAGTTCAAATGAATCATATGAAAAAAATAGTTTTATCTGGATGGTCTTTAATCTTGTTACTTCAGGTTTCAGCACAAAAAATAAATAAACTAATAGATGCATCGGAAACTGCTAGAATTGAAAAAGCATTGTCTTCCGATGATATGGAAGGAAGAAGGGCTTTTACTCCAAGTATTGATAAGGCAGCAGCATTTATTGCGAATGAGTTTGCTAGTATGGGTATACCAAGCCTAAACGGTGATGGTAATTATTTACAAACATTTAAAATTGCAAGACCAGCAAGATGGCCAAAAGATTTTGGTCCACAAGGAGATTCTTTGTCTTTGGCGAATGTAGTGGCTATTTTACCTGGTAAATCTAAACCTAACGAGTATGTGATCTTTTCTGGCCATTATGATCATTTAGGCATAAATGGAAAGAGAGCCGTTAATGGAGATTCACTATTTAATGGCGCTAATGATGATGCAGCAGGAACAACAGCGATGATTATGTTGGCTAAATATTTTAAAGCCCTAGGCAATAATGAAAGAACCATTTTATTCGCTGCTTTTACAGCAGAAGAAATGGGTGGATTTGGCGCGAGCTATTTTTCTAAGCAACTAAATCCAGAGCAGGTTGTTGCTATGTTTAATATTGAAATGATTGGCACTGAAAGCAAGTGGGGTAGAAATAGTGCTTACATTACTGGCTACGAAAAATCAAATATGGGTGAAATTTTACAAAAGAATTTAAAAGGGTCAAGCTTTCAATTTTATCCAGATCCTTACACAGATCAAAACTTATTTTATAGATCAGATAATGCAACTCTTGCAAGATTAGGTGTTCCAGCTCATACAATTTCTACTTCAAAAATGGATAGCGAACCAAATTACCACAAACCAAGTGATCAATTTGAGACATTGGATATGGACAATATGAATGAAATTATTAAAGCAATTGCGATTAGTTCAAAGTCAATTGTTTCAGGAAAAGATACTCCAAGCCGAGTGGATACAACACAGTTGAAAAAATAAATGAGTCCCCTTTGGGAGACTCATTTACTAAAAATATTATTTACAAAAAGAGTCTTTTTAGACTCTTTTTTATTTTCCTTTAGCTTCTTGAAGTTTATGAAAACTGATATAAGAAGTTAGTAAAAGTCCAAAGAAAACTGCAGCCATAATGGTATTGCCTAAAGGATCACCCACGGCAATATGAGCATTAATAGCACTTAAATACATAATGCCAAAACCAACATATGCCCATTCTTTAAATCTAGCAGGCACTGCAGGAACAATTAATAATACAAGGCCAATCAATTGACCAATGCTAATTTCCAGCCCTAACCACCTTGGAATACCAACATGTTGAGTACCTTCTTTAGCCATTTCAGAATTCATAAATATTGCAGTAGAAGCAAATAAGCAAATAATACTTGTAGTCACCCAATAAAGTATTTT
>CALCEA010000128.1 GCA_937900675.1 uncultured Chitinophagaceae bacterium | reverse complement strand
TGTCTTCTAATTTTAAACCAGACATAAACAATTCAATACATCTATTTCTGTAAATCTCTGTTAAAATTGCGTCAGCAGTAGAAGCAGTTGAAGCAGGCAAGTTAGCACCGACTTTGAAAGGATCAGCAGCAGCTGTTTTTGTAATTACTTTATTTAACTCAGTCAATGCAGCTGTTAAATTTCCAGTTCTTGCACTAGCTTCTGCTTTGATTAAAGTAATCTCGCTTGGCAAGTACAATGGAATAGCTGCAGTTGTTGCATTATAGAAACCATTGATTCTAAATCTTGGTGCTACAGTGGCATTGATAGAGGTATAAAAAGCTATACGACCATCTGCAGCTACAGGAGCTAAATCTGCAGGTAAACCTAAGGTAGAATCTTTTGGTTGATACACATTATTAGTTGCAGTAGCTACAGTAAAAATTGGATTAGTGCTTACGGCGTCGTAATTGAAAGTAGATTTCTTTGTAAGGTCTACTAAGTTTGCAGCAGCTAACGCATCTGCATTCTTACCAGAGAACAATAAGTATCTAGCTTTTAATGCATACAAAGTGTTCACATAATCAATACCTGCAACTGCATCAGATACATAACTTGCACTAATTGCATTAGCACTAATTTTACCTAAGGCAAAATCAATGGCAGCGATTGCTTTTGCATAACCATCCATTCTGTCAATGAATGTAGCATTCGCACCCACTGTTCCAGGTACTTTTTCCCATAACATACTCATACTTCCATAAGCCATAGCTTTTAAAATAGAAGCATGTGCAATTAAACCACTAGCATATGCTTTGTCGTTTAATGCTTCAGCTGCAGTAATTACTGAATTGGCATCATAGATTACTTTATTAGAGTTGGTCCAGATATTTCCCAATACAGTATTGGTTGCATCTACACTTGAACCTCCTTTGCTAAATTGGAACTCTGCAGTATTTCCAGAGTTCATTAATATTACTTCGTTGGTAGTAAATGCATTGGCAGTTACTACACCATAAACCACACTAGCGCCACCCAAAGCAAATGTTCTTTGGTTGCCAATGTTTACGCCAACTAAACCTCTTGCAGAACTAAATACCTGATCGGTAGTAGGGGCATTTGGGTTGACGAATTCTTTCTTACAACTGGTTAAGGTTACTACCCCCAGCAAGAAAGCACTTTGAATGATATATTGAATCTTTTTCATTGTCAATTAATTTTTGAATGATGGATTAAAAATCAGCTTTGATACCAAAACTGAAAGTACGAGGGATAGGAGTTGCACCAAAATCGATTCCTCTTAAGATAGTGCTTTGTCCACCAGAGTTTACTTCTGGATCGTATCCATTGTACTTATCCCATGAAATAAGATTTCTTCCGCTAAAGTTGATGCTTAAGTTATTTGCAAAAGCAACTTTACCTAAATTATAGCTAATAGATAATTCACGCAATTTAACATAGTCGCCTTTATCTACTCTCCACTCTTCAATTGCATATACACCACTGATATATCCTCTAGGAAGGAAACCTTGTTGTTCTTGTTGAGCAACTTTACCATTACCTACACCTTGACGAGTTCTGAAGTCAGCATTGAATACATCAACTCCATGTACCATATCAATTTGTGCTCTGAATGCCCATTTCTTATAAGAAACTTCGTTCACCCAGCTAGCTGTGTATTTTGGATTAGGGTTACCAATTACTTTTCTTAAAACTGTTCCAGTTGGTAAACCTGAAGCATCTTTAGTTTCAGTTGGAGCAGTTACAGAACCTTGTGTTCCTTTTGCAGTTTGTGGGATACCTGCAGCATTCGTTAACAAAGTACCATCTGCATTTCTAGCAAAATAAGTACCATAGAATACGCCAATTGGTTGTCCTTCAATAATAGCAACTGGAGCACCAGCATTGGTACTTAATAAAGTCAATGCTTGACCAATTTTTAATGCTTTATTTTCATTGTGATTATAGATAGTAGTCATTTCCCACTTCAAGTTCTTAGTTTGAACTGGTACTAAACTTAACATAACTTCATAACCCTTGTTTTCTAAAGAACCAAAATTGTCTAATAAGCTGCTGAAGCCATTTGTTGGTGCTAATTGTCTGTTGATTAATAAATCAGTTACTTTCTTGTTATAAACGTTTAAAGTAACATTCACTCTATTATTAAACATGCCTAAGTCCATACCAAATTCAGTTTCAGCTTGTCTTTCTGGCTTTACATTTTCGTTAGCCAATACTGAACTAGAGTTCAATGCACTTCTACTCAAGAAAGAGTTAGAAGAATAAGAGTTGAATCTAGAGTATGCACCAATACCAGTTAAGTTTCCGCTCTCACCATAAGCAATACGTACTTTCAATAAATCTACAAAATTCTTCAAGCGTAAGCTATTAAAGAATTCTGTACTAGAAATTACATAGCTCGCACTTGCTTTAGAATATGTTTGATTGCGTTGGTTTTGACCAAATACACTAGAACCATCTCTTCTAACAGCACCTGTAACGAAGAAGTTGTTTCTGAATTTGAAATTTTGTTGAACATAAGTACCTGTTACAGAAATTTCACTTCTATCATCAATACCTGGTAATACTGTACTTGCACCATTTACTGTTTGAATGAAAGGAGCAAAGCCTCTACCTTGGAGTAATTGATATTTATTCTGTTCGTATTGTTGAGAGAAACCTACTTGAGTTGTAGAAACTAAATTGTCAGTAATATTCCAATTGTAGTTTGCACTTACATCATGGTTGATTTGGAAGAAGCTATTCGTTGAAGCACTTGCATAACCATTTTGTGTTGGATCTAATGTTAAACCACCACCAAAGAATGCAGGGTTTGCATTGTATGCATAAGGAGGAATATAAGTAGTACCATTTTGTGCATAGTTGTCGATACCCATTACATAATCTACTGTCAGATTTTTAATAGGCTTCATCTTTACACCAAAGTTAGAAATGATACGGCTTGTAGTTTGTTTTTGCTTAATATCTTCAATTACAGAAACTGGGTTGATTCTACCTCTTTCACCCACTGCTTTGATATTACCATTCGCATCTCTTGTCCAAATATCATGGAAGTTACCAATGATAGTTACTGAGTTAGTAGGAGAGAAGAAAGATTGTCCATCTGGTTTTTCATTAGCACTTGAGTTAGTGTAATTTAAACCTAAGCTCATGCTTAACCATTTGTTGATAGTTTGATCAATATTTGATCTAAAGCTAAATCTTTGGAAATCGGTATTCTTGATAATACCTTGGTTCATGAAATAAGAACCACCAAAATAGTATTTAGTTTTATCTGTACCACCGCTAATAGAGATCGTGTTATCTGTACCAGAAGCTGTTCTGAAAATATAATCTTGGTAATCATATCTTGTAACAGGAGTAGTAGTTGTTGCGAAAGGCGCAGTGATGATATCTTGTGTTAAAGCACCAGGGCCATCTGTTGGGCCACCAAATTTAACAGCTG
The DNA here is from genome assembly GCA_937900675.1 of uncultured Chitinophagaceae bacterium. Taxonomy (GTDB): domain Bacteria; phylum Bacteroidota; class Bacteroidia; order Chitinophagales; family Chitinophagaceae; genus Sediminibacterium. The sequence goes on along the minus strand of CALCEA010000128.1, from coordinate 6,138 downwards.
ATTGGTTCACTTCTAATTTCTTTCTTAATGAGCTACTCATAAATGTAGAAGAGAAAGAAACTTTTGCAGCGCCCGTCTTACCTCTCTTTGTGAAGATTTGAATTACACCAGCGTTTGCTCTACTACCATAAGTAGCTGCTGCAGCTGCACCATTCAACACCTCCACTCTTTCAATATCTGCTGGGTTAATATCAACCATTCTACTTTGACCAATAGTACCTACAAAGTTGCCACCATCATAGTTAGATGAAGTATTCGTAACTCTGTTAGTTGCATTGTTGATGATTACACCATCTACAATGTATAAAGGCTCAGAAGAAGATAATACAGAGCTAATACCTCTTAATCTTACAGAGATACCACCTGCAGGATCACCACTGTTTTGACTAATTTGAGCACCTGCTGTTTTACCTTGTAAAGCTGCTAAGATATTTCCTGTAGCACCTTTGTTTAAGTCTTCAGCATTTACAGTACTAACATAGCTTCCTAATTGTCTTTTAGTAGTTCCTGCAGAGGTACCTGTAACAACTACTTCATCTAATTTAGAAAACTGTTCTGCTAATGCGATAGCGATACCTTTTGTATTTCCTTTTGGATCTACAAGAATATCTTGACTTTTAAATCCAACACCTGATGCCGTAATAGTGAAAGCACTATTGGCAGTGTGTGTTAAAGAGAAATTACCATTGTTATCTGTATTGGTACCTTTTTTAGTACCCTTGATAACAATTGAAATTCCTTCCAATGCACTATTGTCTTTCTGATTCGTGACTTTACCAGTAATGGCAACCTGTGCTATACTAGAAAATCCAAATGTAGACAACAGTGTTAAAACCATCATAAGCCTGGTTAGGAAAGGCTTTTTTGTTTTTTGTAGTTTCATAACTGTGTTTTAATTATTAATAGATGATAATTCCGTGTTGTTTGTAAGGAGCCAATAGGGGATCGTTTGGATCTAATTCTGTGATGAGAATATCTATCTCATCCAAATTGGCAACTTTAATTTTTTGTTGAGAATTTAATTTCTCAGAGATACCAATGCAAACTGTTTTCTTGGATGCTTTGATCATGGCTTTTTTGATTTGTACCACTTCCCAATCGTTTTCACTTAGTCCAAACTGCGTGTCCATAGAGTTGATACCCATGATACATAAATCTGCTTGTATAGATTCAATGGCTTGCACAGCGCTTGCTCCCGTTGCTAACATAGATTCTTTGGCAATTTTATCTCCAATCATTACTACTTCAATACTAGGGTGGTGAGCAAATTCAATAGCTGCGTTTAAACTACAAGTAAAAAAAGTTGCGTTTAATTGTTGATCCAAGGATTTAGCGAATTCTAAAATAGAGGTACCTCCCGATGTTAAAATGTACATTCCGTTTTGTACCAATGCAGCAGCTTTTTTGGCAATAATATTTTTGTGTTCAATATTATATACCATCTCTCTATCAAAAGCAGTGTGAAAAGATTTGCTTAGTGCACCTCCGTGTACTTTGATTAGTTTGCCATCTTGAGAAAGCTCTTGTAAGTCTCTTCTAACAGTATCGTCAGACACGCCCATCTTGCTGCTTAAATCCGCACATAATACTTTATTATGCAGGTTTAGCTGATGCAATATATATTCTTGACGCTCTTGTTTAAGCATTTTGCGGTTTTAACAATACAAATTATGCAAAAAACCGCAAATACGAACGCCTGTTAATAACTAAGGCTAAAATGTGAAATGTAGCTTTAGTTGAGGCCTTTTAAGCTCCTGCCAAGCTCTTTAAAGCTTTAACAAACTGGTCTAGTTCTTGGGTAGTGGTGTACACATTAGGAGTGATTCTACAACCATGAATATTGGCATAATCTATAGCCACGGTGAATATCTTAAACTCCTTCATTAATCTTTGTGCTAAGTCAGCTGGTGTAATACCCTCAATTCCAACATTGGCAATTCCACAACTTCTAGAAGCATCTGCTGGAGTATTCACTATAATTTTTGGAATGTTTCTTACTTTCTCTGACCAATATAATTGTAAATAGCGAAGTCTTGCTTCTTTGCGTTCATGTCCAACCATTTCATAATAATCAATAGAATCATTAATGGTTAAATCGGTATGAACAGGGTGGGTACCCACATGATTTAATCTTTTGATTTTATTTTTTTGCTTTTCACCATCTGCAATTAATGGCCATACATTTTCTATGCGAGATTTATTGACATATAAAATACCAGCTCCTAAAGGAACGCTTAACCATTTGTGCAAAGACGCAGCATAATAATCGCAATGCAAATCTTCAATGCGATATTGGATATGTGCAAATGCGTGAGCACCATCCACCATTACTTGTACACCGTGTTCGTGGGCCATGTCACAGATTTTTCTGATAGGCAAAATTTGACCAGAAATATTAATCATATGACTTACCAAAATCATTTTCGTTTTAGGTGTGATGGCTTTTCGATATAAGTCAACAATCTCTTCATCGTCTTTTGGATGATTAGGTACAGAGATTATTTTATTCACTACACCATATCTATCTTTTACCTGAGTAAACATGTCTAGCATGGCACCATAATCTTGTTCGGCCATAATAGCTTCATCACCGGCATTCCAGTTTTGTCCACCAATGGCTAGGTCTAAAGATTCTGTTGTGTTTCTGGTAATGATTAATTCCTCTGCACTACATCCAGCCAATGCTGCAAGTCTTGCCGCAGCTTTATTCTTATTGTCCCATTGCACAGTTCTCATATAATAAGAACCTTGATAATTGACTTCTTTAATATGCTCAATGTATTTTTCTAGTAGGGGTTGAGGTAAGAAATTATAATAGCCATTTTCTAAATTTATATAGTCAGGCTTTAGTAAATATTGTTTTCTCAACTCCTCCCAAAATGCATCATCTTTTGCAAGTATATTGGCAGGAACGGATGCTTTTGCTTCAAAGCTTTTTGCTAATGCGCTTAAGCCTAAAGGAGCGCCCACTGATGTCATTAATACATTTTTTATAAATTGTCTCTTATGCATGTTCCATTATTTTTTATAATCAATTCTTGAAAGTCCTGCGTCTTCGTTTTTAGAGAACCATCCTTTACCATACTCCAATACATAAATTCTTCCGTCTGGTCCAAGTTCCATATCAATAGCTCCATTCCATCTATGAGATCCCATGAATGGTTCCATTCTTACAAATTCACTTTGATCATTCATGGTAACTGCTTTAATATATCCTCTCATCCACTCATACAAGAAAAACTTACCATTATAATAAGCAGGGTAGCGAGTTGCTGCTGGATATAAATCACCATAATATACTGGTCCTGCCATCGCAGTTCTACTTCCACTTCCCATGCTTGGGAAATCTGTTCCAATACCATAGGGGTAATAAATAAATGCTGGTTGCGCTGGAGGTAATTCTTTTAAACCGGTGTTATTTCTTGAATTGTTGATGGGTTTTTTTGGATCCTGTGTGGGTCCAGATTTGCCTGTAGCATAATCATACATATGGTATGCATAATTATTACCAATAAAATAAGGCCATCCGAAATTACCTGGTTTTTTTGCTTGGTTTACTTCATCATATCCTTGAGGTCCTCTGATGTCTAAACTATCTGTTGGTGCATCTGGTCCCACTTCACCCCAATAAAGGTTGCCATTCTTTTGGTCGACTGAAATTCTGTAAGGATTGCGATGTCCCATTGTGTAAATTTCTGGTCTTGTATTAGGTGTTCCTTTTGGGAATAGATTTCCTTCAGGAATTTCATAAGTACCATCTGTTTTTACTTTAATGCGTAAGATCTTTCCTCTTAAATCATTGGTATTGCCAGAGCCTCTTTGTTCATCATACTGTTCATGTCCTGGTCTATCGTCTAATGGCGCATAACCATGACTTGCATATTTTTGATTAGGTTCATCAAATGGGGTAGTGTTATCACCTGTTGAAACAAATAAAGTTTTATCTGGTCCAAATGCAATAGATCCGCCAGTATGACAACATATATCTCTTTGAGAATAAAATTCTAAAACCACTTTTTCAGAACTGTTTATAATAGTATCATTTTCAAATGTGAATCTAGATAGTCTGTTCACTGATTTGTCAGCTGGACTATAAAAAATAAACACATGGTGATTCTTTGCAAAATCAGGATCAGCTTGCATACCTAATAAACCTTCTTCTGCATTTACACCAGGAGCTTCTGTCTTATGATATACATTTAAAAATCCTACTTGCTTTACTTTCTTCGTTTCATTGTTGTAATAATAAATTTCACCTCTTCTTTGTGCCACCAAAACATCCAAATCAGGTAGTACGGTTAATTCAGTAGGTTCAAAGAAAGTGCCAGTCACTAAATCTGTTTTTACAAAACCCTTTTCGTCTGGAGCAAACTCGCTATGCGCTTTGCTATAATTACCAGTATTATCTCCTATGGCATATTGAATACCTCCTAAGATATGTCCTAAGTATAATGGATCAGCATAAGATTCAGCAGTATGTCCTAGTTCTGTATAGAATACTCTACCACCGTCAAACTCATGATACCATGCCATTGGATGATTCTTTCCATTCTTGCCACCTTCGTAAGAACTTTCATCAATGTTTAATAATACTTTAATATCCTTACTGATATTTTTAAAATTATACCACTCGTCTTTTCTTACCCATTCTTTTGGTAAAGATTTAGTAGAAGCATGTGTAGCATCAGTTACTACTAATTTAGCATCTTGTTGAGCAGGGTGGCTCTCAAAATAAGCACCAATCATATTGCCATACCATCTCCAATCGTATTCTGCGTCTGATGCTGCATGAATACCTACAAAGCCTCCACCAGATTGAATATATCTTTCTAATGCAATTTCTTCATTGCCACTTAAGATGTCCCCTGTAGTTTGTAAAAAAACAATGGCTGCATATTTTTTCAAACTATCTTCTTGAAAATAATTTGAATTGGTAGTAGTGTCTACATCAAATCCGTTTTTAGCTCCCAAGTCTTGCAAAGCTTTCACACCTGTTGGAATGGCATCGTGATGAAATGCTGCTGTTTTTGAAAATACTAAAATGGTTGGTTTAGAACTTCTTTTATTACTGCAAGCAGTTAGTAATAAAATGGCCATGCTAAATAGGCCAATGGATAGGATAGATTTTTTCATATTGGGAGTTAATTTCCTACTTTTTTAGCGCATATCAAAATAAACTTAAATACATTTAGGGTAGATAAACCTTAATTCTATGAGTGACATGCATTTACATTTAGAAGAGCATTTAGAAAGCAGCGATATGCTTTCTGATATTGTTATTGGCATGAGCGATGGATTAACCGTGCCTTTTGCGCTAGCTGCAGGCTTGAGTGGGGCAGTTAGCGGTAATGTGAGTTTGATATGGATTGCAGGTATTGCAGAGATTTGTGCTGGATCTATTGCCATGGGCTTGGGTGGATATTTGGCAGGAAAAACAGAGCAAGACCATTATGCTAGTGAATTAAAACAAGAATATTGGGAATTAGAACATAAAAGAGAGTTTGAGATTGATGAAGTAAGAAAGGTGTTTTTGGAATGGGGTTTAAGCAAAACAGTCGCAGAAGAAGCTACCCAAGAAATTATTAAAGACGATGATCGCTGGGTAGAGTTTATGATGAAACACGAATTAGGCTTAACCAAGCCTGATCCTAAAAGAGCTTCTAGAAGTGCATTTAATATTGGAGTGAGTTATGTGGTTGGAGGATTGATTCCCTTGACACCTTATTTCTTTGTAGACAATGCTTTAAAAGGGTTGGAACTTTCTGCAATGATTACCTTGGTTTGTTTATTTGTCTTTGGTTATTTTAAAAGCAAAATGACCGGTATTAATCCATGGATTGGTGGATTGAAAGTAATGATGATTGGTGCTTTAGCCGCAGGTGCAGCATTTGGTATTGCAAGATTGATTGAAGGGGGACATGCTTAATTGTCCATTGGTGTAATAATTGAATTAGAGTCACCTTAAATCTTTATATTACCTATTATTTATTTTAAAACAGAACATATGAGATCAGTATTATCAATTATTGGTAGTTTGTTTTTATTGATGCCCTTTAATACAAGTGCACAAGAAGTAGATGCTTCTATCATGCAAAAAATTAGAGAAGAAGGTTTGCAAAAATCAAAAGTGATGGAGAT
>CALCEA010000127.1 GCA_937900675.1 uncultured Chitinophagaceae bacterium | reverse complement strand
ACTTTAAGTTTAGAAGCTAAATTAGGGTATGTAAAAAATGCACCTAGTTCTAACGAACAATAAGATAATAAAAAGGGGGTGCTAAAAGCTACCCCCTTTTTATTTTTATCAGTTTGATTTTTTTTAAATTTACCCATCACCTTCTAGCACAAGTGCTATAAGGTGTCAGTATCATTCAGGGTGCTAAAAGCTACCCTTTTTTTATGCTACAGTCTACCATGTAATTGTTTCGCAGCTTTTCTTGCAGGCAACCATCCTGCTAATAATGCAATCAAAATCACCAATCCGAATATGGCTAGATAGTCTTCCAGCATAGGTTTGATAGGATAGTAGTCAATAACAAATGAGCTTCCTCCCAATTTAATAAAGTGAAATTGCTGTTGTAATACAACAAATACAGTGGCTAAGCCACCACCCAGTAATGCACCTATGAATGACATGATTGCAGAGAGCAATAAAAATATCTTTTGAATATCCGAAGGCTTTGCGCCCATTGCTCCTAGTACATGAATGTCTTTTTGTTTTTCTAAGACCAACATAGTTAAGGCGCCCACTAAATTAAAAGAAGCTACGATCATAATTAAAGCCAATATGGCAAAGATGATCCACTTTTCTAATTGCATAATTTTATACAAATCTGCATTTTGTTGGTATTTGTTTTGGACCAAAAAATTAGGCCCAAGTAAATCTTGTATTTGCTTAACGATAGCGGCTTCTTTGTTTTGATCAATAGAAAATTCGATGGCAGAATATTGATTGTCTTGCAAATCAAATAAATATTGTGCAAATAGATAATTGGTAAAAACATAAGACTCGTCAAATTCTTGTTGCACTGAAAAAGCGCCAGATTGAGCTGCAGATAAATTATTCAATTGACTTATCTGAGTAAAACTTTTACCAGATCTATTCACTGCAAACATTTGTACTGTATCACCCAGCATGCTCTGAAATAGGCCCAGCTTGCGTTCTACGCCAATACCTATAATCAATAATGGTTGGTCTTTATATCCAATGGCAGTTTGGCCTCTTTTTAAATAATCTTTTAAATGATTGATACTACCATAAGAAGTGTCCACGCCTTTTAAAGTAGCTACTGTTTGGTAATCACCTTTAACAAACAAAGCTTTATTTTCTACTACTTTACTAATCGCTTTAACTCCATCTATATTTTGTAAAGTATGATATTGTGCATCGTTGATGGAGAAAAATTTACCTTTTGCGGGAGTTACTTTTAGATCTGCATAAAAATCTGCGTACAAACTTTTTACAACATCAGAAAAACCATTAGACACACTTAGAATAGTGATGAGTGCAGCAGTGCCTATAGCAATTGCAAAAACACTTACCCAGGCAATAATTTGAATTGCTTGAAAAGCATACTTGCCTCTAAAGTATCTCCATGCGAATAAAAAATGCACTTATAAGGTTTTAAAAATCTCTTCCATTTTAAACACATAATCCAATGTGTCGTCCAAGTAAAAATGTAGTACTGGAATTCTTCTTAATTGATGCTTCATGGCATCACCCAATAGCTTCTTGATCTCCCAGGCTTGGGCTTGGATTTTCTTAAAACAAGCTGCTTGGTCGCTTACTTGAAATAGGCTAAGGTAAATCCTAGCTTCTAATAAGTCAGGGGTTACTTTCACTGAGGAAATAGATACCATGCCTCCGTCAATGATCGTAAGTCCTAATTTTAAAAATATGTCATTCATAGTAGCCTGAATGGCTCCTGCTACTTGTTTTTGTCTTTTACCTTCTTCCATAATCAAAATCGTTGATTCGCTGTAAAATTAGTTACTTTGCTGATTATTCTGAGGAATAGTTTATTTATGAAGAAATTTATTAGAATCAT
>CALCEA010000126.1 GCA_937900675.1 uncultured Chitinophagaceae bacterium | reverse complement strand
ATACTTTTCCGAAATCTGGTGATTCACCTTTAGAGAACTTACTGTTCTTGATTAAGTTTTTCCAAGCATCATCTCCTAATGTAGTTGTCACTGTAGTTACACCATTTAACTTTAAGGTTAATGTTCCTTTTTCGTTAATGATATCTACTAAGTTCCATTCGCCTACTGGTTTTACTGCACCTTCCACGCCTGCAACTAAATCGTATAAATTACCAGCTCTGTGTTTGATAATTTTTCCATCTGCATGGCCATCGTTATCTAGCACTTGCATTTCTGGTCCTGTATACCAAATGTAGTTGTACTTTTTAGGTTCGTCTTGCACAAAGAAAATAATTCCACTATTTCCTTTTTCTGAAATTTTCCATTCTAATTGTAAATGAAAATCACCATAGCTTTCATTGCTCACAATATCACCACCACCTTTGATTTGCCAGCCTTGTTTATTACTAGGATCTAACATTAAAGTTCCGTCAACTACTTTCCAAGCTTCACCTACAGCATCTTTACCATATGTGTGCCAACCTGAAGTTGTTTTTCCGTCAAATAATGAAACCCATTCTTTTTTTTGTGCGTTGATTTGCGTACAAGCAAATAATAACACTAGAGCAAGCAATCGTTTTTGCATGGTGTTGATTTTAGTGAGTAACTAAGCTACTATTTTTTTAATAACAATACATATTTAATCATCGCTTCAGCATCTTCTTGGCTGATTTGAGGATGTGGAGTCATTGGTACAGCGCCCCAAACGCCACTTCCACCTTTGATTACTTTTTCTGCTAACATTTTCACATTCTCTTCAGTATTCTCATATTTAGCAGCAACATCTTTGTAAGCTGGTCCAATATTTTTTTCTGAAGTTTTATGACATGTTAAACAGTCGCTACCTGCTACCAAGGCTAAACCTTTCGTATAATCAGGATTAGAAGATAAATCGTTACTTGCAGTGGCTGCAGGAGCTGCTGCTGTTTCTTCTGCTTTCTTTGTTTCTGATCCACCACATGCTGCTAAAAATATTACTGCAGCCATTGTTCCTAAAACCTTTTTCATAATCGTTGTTTTTTATTTATTAAATACCTAATATTTTTTTGTTGAATGCTTCATCAGATCCAGTGTTTGCAAAATCATCAAATGCTTTTTCTGTTACTTTGATAATATTGTTTTGAATAAACACGGCTCCTTCTGCAGCTCCTACTTCAGGATGCTTTAAGCAACATTCCCATTCCATTACTGCCCATCCTTTATAATCGTAGGCAGCTAATTTACTGAAGATGCTTTTGAAATCTACTTGTCCATCGCCTAAAGATCTAAATCTTCCAGCACGATCTATCCAGTTTTGATAACCACCGTATACACCTTGCTTTGCTGATGGATTGAATTCGGCATCTTTTACATGGAACATTTTGATACGCTCATGAAATGCATCTATGTATCCTAAGTAATCCATGCACTGTAATACAAAGTGAGAAGGATCGTATAATAAACAAGCTCTCTTGTGTTGATTCACTTTATCTAAAAACATTTCATAAGAAACGCCATCATGTAAATCTTCTCCTGGATGTATTTCATAACATAGGTCTACGCCATGTTGATCAAACTCGTTCAAGATTGGCATCCATCTTTTTGCTAATTCTGTAAATCCTGTATCCACCAATCCTGCAGGTCTTTGTGGCCAAGGATATACGGTATGCCATAATAATGATCCGCTAAATGTAGCATGCGCATTTAATCCTAAATTTTGTGAAGCTTTCGCTGCATATTTTAATTGTTGCACTGCCCATTCTGTTCTTGCTTTGGCATTACCACGAACTTCTGCTGGAGCGAATCCATCAAACTGCGCATCATATGCCGGGTGCACTGCTACTAACTGTCCTTGCAAATGAGTGGATAATTCTGTGATCTCTAATCCTGCAGCATTTACAATTCCTTTGATCTCCTCTGCATAAGTTTTACTTTCTGCAGCTTTTTGTAAATCGATACATCTAGCATCCCAACTTGGAATTTGCACTCCTTTGAAACCCAATGATGCTGCCCATTTACAAATACTTTCTAAAGTATTGAATGGTGCCACATCTCCCATAAACTGTGCTAAAAATATTGCGGGTCCTTTTACTGTTGTCATTATTTTTTATTTATTCCTGCTATTAAATTACATAAGGTGTCCACTTCTTATCTGATTGAGAAGAAGCTACTACATTATCAATAAAGGCCATACCTCTTAATCCATCTTCAATGCCAGGGAAATCCAACATTTCTGGAGTAGGGGTTTTGCCATCCATCTTGCAACCTAAGGTTAAAGCAAAATTGCGATAGATGTTTGCGAATGCTTCTAAGTATCCCTCTGGATGTCCTGCTGGAGTGCGACAATTATGTGTTGCCATCGGTGATAAATAATGTCCATTATTTCCACCTGCTCTATAAATCTGTGTAGGCTTATCCAACCATTTTACTAATAAAGTATTAGGCTCATGTTGATACCATTCTACACCTCCGTTTTCGCCATATACTCTGATTCTGATACCGTTTTCTTCACCTGCAGCAACTTGAGATGCCATTAAAACACCCTTCGCGCCATTGTCAAACTTCAACATCACTGCACCATCATCATCTAATACACGACCTTCCACCATGGTATTTAATTCGGCACAGATATCTGTAATTTTTGAACCAGTTACATATTCTGCTAAATGTGCAGCGTGTGTTCCTATATCTCCCATTACAGAGCTCTTTCCTGATTTTTTTGGATCTGTTCTCCAAGCTGCTTGCGCGTTTCCTTCTCTTTCAGATAGCTTGCTCAACCAACCTTGAGGATATTCCACCCAAACCTTTCTGATCTTACCCAATTGTCCATCTTTAATCATCGCTTTGA
>CALCEA010000125.1 GCA_937900675.1 uncultured Chitinophagaceae bacterium | reverse complement strand
TGAACGGTGCAAAAGTCATCAATCCATCACCGGGCGTGTTCACAATGATCATTAAGCATATGGTCATTCCTCTAAATACATCTAAAGACAAGAATCTTTGGTTGTTCATAGCATCGTTTTGAAAAATTAAGGTACGAAAAATTATTTTTAATGCATATTGAAATACTTAGCTTTAGTAAATAAATCCAGTTAATATGAAATGGTTAAAAGTATTAATAGCAATTATTGCCTTATTAGGAGTAGTATATTTTGTAGGACCACATCCAGATAAGCCGGTATTTGACTATGCTATTCAGGATATTCCAGAAGGCACTAATTTGGATAGCTTAGTAAAAGCCAATGAAGCAGTACATAAAATTAAGCCAGATAATGAAGCTAGTATAGTTTGGGCCGATAGTACGCATCAAGCAACAGAATATTCGATAGTTTACTTACATGGATTTAGTGCAAGCCAAATGGAAGGTGATCCAGTTCATAAAAATATTGCCAAACAATTTCATTGTAATTTATACTTAGCAAGATTGGCGGAACATGGTATTGACACTACAGAAGATTTACAAAACTTAACCGCAGAAAATTATTGGGAGTCTGCTAAGCAAGCATATGCAATTGGCAAAAAATTAGGAAAGAAAGTAATTCTTATGAGTACTTCTACTGGAGGAACTTTATCATTACAGTTAGCTGCAGCTTATCCAGAAATTGCTGGTCAAATTTTATATTCTCCTAATGTAGAAATATTTAACCCCACTGCACCTTTATTAAATAATCCTTGGGGTTTACAAATTGGCAGAATGGTGATGAAAGGAAACTACATGGATATAAAATACCAACATCCGGATTATCCAAAATATTGGAATACACATTATAGATTAGAAGCTACCGTAGCGCTTCAAAATTTATTAGAAGCAACAATGAATCAAGCAACTTTTTCAAAAGTTAAACAGCCCACGCTTGCATTGTACTACTACAAAGACGAAGCGAATCAAGACCATGTAGTAAAAGTTTCTGCTATTCAAAAAATGATTAATGAGATAGCCACACCATCTTCATTAAAAGCAGCTATAGCAGTAAATACTGGAAATCATGTACTAGCATCTCCATTGGTTTCTAAAGATGTAGCGAATGTAGAAAAATTAACTGCCGATTTTATTGCCAATAAAATCATTAAAAAATAATTAGCGTGGTTGAGCGATGGCTACTGCTATCTTAGAATCTGCAGTACCATAATACAAGAACCATTTGTTCTTAAAATACACCAAGCCCTCAACGAAGCATACTTCATTCACTTCGCCAGTTTTTTCGTATGGCTTATCTGGATGTATAAAATAACCTTCGGTTCTATCTAATAACTTATAGGGATGCGTAGTATCATACAATGCTTGTGCAGCAGCATAAGTATAGATAGGTAAATTAGGATCGTTATTATTGGCAGCATTACTGCTATTATAAATAAGTACAATTCCTTTATTGGTATACAAAGCAAGTGGACCTGGCTCTACTAATCTACTATCAAAATAACCAGCTCTTGGATGTAAAACGGGTACTAGTTTTTGTGACTCTTTATTTTCTAGCGCTTCCCAATGAATTAAGTCTTCAGAGTATGCCATAAACAATTGGGTATCTCCAAAATACATCCAATACTTTCCATTGATTTTCTTTGCGACCATCTGATCTCCTTTGCGCTCAACCACTATCGCACCAGACTTTGACCATGCATTGATATATTTTTCACTCTTCAATAATGGGCCATGCTTTTCCCAATTCAATAAATTTTTTGAAGTAGCAAAACAAAGTCTAGCAGTTTTGCCATCATAAGAAGTATAAGTCAAAAAGTACCCTCCGTCTTCTGTAGATACAATTCTTGGATCTTCTACTCCACCATGCCATTCGTATTTTTGTAAACTATCATTGGCTGGATAAAAAATTGGATGTGCTTGTTTTGTAAAATGTATTCCATCATCACTGATCGCCAATCCTAATCTAGAAGTCATAGCACTATCCTGTGCACGATACAATAAATACACTTTGCCGTCTTTGATAAAAGCAGTTGGATTCAACACATTTTTTGATTGCCAAAGCACTTGCTTATTTGATACTGGGCAATCAAAACGGAAATTGGTATCAGGAAATAAAATAGGATTAGCCGAATCTTGTTTTACAAAATCAGCAAAGGTCCAATCTTGTTGGGACGGGGTTGGCTTGGAATAATTACAAGCCATGAATACCAAAGAACAAAAAGTTAAAAAGTATTTCATGGCTTGTGTTTGATATTTATAAATTTAATCTACTTGCTTCTTATGCTTACTAGATAAATAGGTATACACAGAAGGAATAACAAATAAAGTAAGCACCAATGAGAATAGAAGACCTCCTACTACCACAGTACCTAAAGGCTTTCTACTGGTTGCAGCAGCTCCTAAACTAATCGCAATAGGCAAAGCACCTAATGCTGTGGCTAAGCTCGTCATTAAAATGGGTCTTAAACGCTGAGTGGCTGCTTCTAAAACAGCTTCTCTGATGGCTAAGCCAGACTCTCTTTTCTTATTTGCAAATTCAACGATCAAGATACCGTTCTTGGTTACCAAACCAATTAGCATAATGATACCAATTTGAGAGAAGATATTTAAAGTTTGGTCAAAAGTCCATAAACATAATAATGCACCTGCCAATGCCAAAGGCACGGTAATCATAATAATAAATGGATCGGTAAAGCTTTCAAATTGAGCAGCCAATACCAAGTAAATTAAAATCAAAGCTAAAATCAAAGCCTGAGAGGTATTAGATGAGCTCTCTTTAAAATCTCTTGACGGGCCACTTAATGCAGTCTGGAAACTTTCGTCTAATTTTTCTTTAGCAATTCTTTCCATTGCTTCCACTCCATCACCAATTGTTTTTCCTTCTGCCAATGATGCAGAAATAGTAGCTGAATTAAAACGATTGTAGTGATATAAGTTTGGCGGATTACTATTCTCCTCTACTGTTAAAACACTTGAAATAGGAATTTGCTCTCCTCTGGTATTTCTAACATAGATCTTATCAATATCCGTAGGAGTATTTCTATCTGATCTTGGCACCTGTGTAATCACTTGGTATTGACGATCATTCATAATAAAATATGCAGAACGAGCACCACTAAATGCTGCTTGCAATGCCTGCGCTACATCAGCGGTATTTAATCCTAAATCTCTTACACGCATTCTATCAATAGATAAATCGTATTCTGGTTTATTGAATTTTAAATTCACGTCAACATTCTGAAATGTTTTATCTTTTCTTGCAGCTTCCAAGAAGGCAGGAATTACATTTCTAATTTTTTGAAAATCCAAATTTTGAATAATGAATTGAACAGGCAAAGAACCTCTCGACATCATACCTACTGAAATGGTTTGCTCTTCAATAGCAAATACTCTTACATTTTTAAATCGCTTCATTTTTTTATTTAAATCTGCAGCGATTTCCGATTGCGTTCTTGTTCTCTCATCTTTTCTTACTAAACCTAATCTTCCTGATGCAGAGCTATTACCACTGCTACCACCATATCCTGGAACACTTCCCCAAGTAAAGGCTTGCTCAGGGAAAGAGTCTTGCATAATTCTAATGGCTTTCAATAAATCAGATCTCATGTCATCATAACTCATACCCTCAGCGCCAGACATGGTAATTCTAACAGAACCCTTGTCTTCTAATGGCGCCAATTCACTTTGAATATTCTTGCCGATTAAAATGATTAATGCAAAACAAGCAGCAACAATCACCCATGCAAACCATCTTACTTGTAAGAATTTATGCAATAAATTTTTATAGCCGTTTTCAATTCCCTTAAAGAAGGGCTCGGTGCGCTCATAAAAAGCGCCATGCTTTCCATCATTTCTATTCAAGTATACATTCAACACTGGAGTAATGGTTAAGGATACAAAGGCCGATACCAGCACAGCGCCAGCTACTACCACACCAAACTCTTTAAACAAAGAGCCCACAAATCCTTGTAAGAAAATTACCGGCATAAATACTACTGCCAATGTGATAGAAGTAGAAATTACGGCAAAGAAAATTTCTTTACTACCTTCTCTAGCGGCATCTTTTAAAGACAAGCCTTCTTCTAATTTTCTAAATATATTCTCAGTCACCACAATTCCATCATCCACCACTAATCCAGTGGCTAATACAATTGCCAATAAAGTCAATACATTAATAGAGAAGCCAGCCATGTACATAATAAAGAAAGTAGCAATCAAAGAGATAGGGATATCTATCAATGGTCTAATAGCAATCAACCAGTTTCTAAAGAAGAAGAAAATTACCAATACAACCAAAACAAAAGAAATCACAATGGTTTCTTTTACTTCAGATAATGCTCTTCTAATATTTAAAGTATTATCAATAGGAATAGCAAATTCGATATCTGATTTGTTTTGCTTTTTAACTTCTTCTAATCTTTTATAAAATTCATCCGCAATTTTAATTTGGTTAGCACCAGGTTGTGGAGATACAGTTAACATTACCACTGGAACACCATTAAAATAAGTACCCTGGTCCTCTTGCTCTGGACCTAGTTCCACTTTTGCAACATCTCCCAATCTTACAATACCATTGGCATCTTCTTTTAAGATAACATTTCTAAAATCTAATTCAGTAGATAATCTACCTAAAGCTCTAATGATGAATTCAGATTTGTTACCATAAATAGATCCAGCAGGCAATTCTACATTCTCTCTATTTAAAGCAGTTTGAATATCATTGAAGGCAATTCCATGCGCACTTAATAAATCTGTATTGGGAAAAATACGCATTGCTTGACGCTTACCTCTTACACCCACATTACTTACTTCGTCGATGGTTTGGAATCTCTGTAATAAAACATTTTCAGCGTATTCTGTTAATTCTAATAAACCCTTTGTCTTACTTCTAATGGTCAACATTAAAATAAAATCACCACCATCAGCTTTAGAAACCACTGGCGGGCTAGAAATATCCTGAGGCAAAGATCGCTGCGCTTGAGAAACCTTATCTCTCACATCATTTGCAGCCGTTTCTAAATTTACACCTAGGTTAAACTCAACCGTAATATTTGAATTACCTACAGAACTAGAAGAATTAATGGTTCTGATACCAGGTATACCGTTAATCGCTTTCTCTAAGGGTTCAGTAATTTGACTTTGTATTACTTCGGCATTTGCTCCGGTATAGGATGTTTGTACATTAATAATGGGTGGATCAATTGCAGGGTATTCTCTTAATGCTAAGAAAGAAAAACCCACTAAACCAAAAATTATAATGGCAATATTCATCACGGTAGCTAGTACCGGGCGTTTCAATGAAAGTTCAGATATATTCATCTAAATAAATAAGTTTAAAACCCTATTTGGTAATATCGATATTAGAAAGTGTCTTGCCAATCTTTAATTTGGCGCCATCTTTTACGAAAAGCATACCAGCAACAATCACACTGTCTCCGGCTTGTAAACCTTTGGTAATTTCAACAGAACTAATGGTTCTATATCCTGTTTCAACACTTACAAATTTTGCTTCGCCGTTTTTAACAATCACTACTTGCTTAGCTTTTGAATCAGGAATAATAATATTTGAAGGAACCATGATAGAAGGCTTGGTTGCATTTTCACCTAAGAACACTTTAGCATAAGCACCAGGTAATACTTTGCCTTTGAAACTTGCTCTTACTTTGATATTTCTTGTAGTAGCAATAATTTGAGGCTCTATAGCTGTAATTGTAGCATTTATAGGCTTTTGCTCGTTTCCGATGGTAGTCATCTTAATGGTCTTACCCACTTTAACATAGTCTCCATAAATTTCAGGTAAAGTGAAATCCATTTTTAATTGATCTACTTTTTGAATCGTTGCGATAGTGCTAGCTGTATTAATATAAGCTCCAACACTTACTTGTCTTAATCCCATCTGACCATCAAATGGAGCTTTTACAACAGTCTTATCAATCAAAGATTGCGTATAAGCCATATCAGCTTTTAAACTTTTTACTTGTTGTAATGACAAATCATAATCACTTTGATTAATTCCTCTTGCACTTAATAATTGCTTATTTCTTTGTTCATTGATATTCGCCAACTCTAATTGTGCTTTTATTTTGTCCAATTGAGCTTGCAAATCAGCGTCATTTAATTTCGCCAAAACAGTTCCAGCTTTGACCATTTTACCTTCAGGTATTTGTAAAAAAGTGATCCTGCCATTTGTTTCGGGATGCAATTCCACAAAATCATTTGCTAACACTGTACCGTTTACTTCAATTTGTTTATCTACTTTTTGCACTTCTGCAATTGAAATATCTACCGAAACAGGCATATTAGGATTAAACTTGTCTGTTGGCTTTGTTTTTTCTTTACATCCGGCAACTATTAAAACTGCAGCCGTAATGATCAACTGAATCTTTCTCAAATGATTGAATTTTAGTCTATAAAGATATAAAAACCTCCCTTTTTTTGGAAATAAAATAGATGAGCGGAAGGCTAGGGACGGCTAGTTTTGAAGGCCAAATACTTTTGCTGGATATAATAGCCTAATTCTAGGTCGTTTAGAAGGCCCAAAACCTCATAAGAAGGCTTGCAATAGTCCATAAACTGAGCAAGAGTATCCCCTTCCAATTGGGTAATTTTTTGAACAAATCGCTTGGTAAAGCGGTAGTTGACATATTTCTCTTGCTCTTGAGAAACTAGCCTTTTTTGTAAAAAGCCCAGATTTCGATTTCTTTTGAACCTAAACATATTGATCATTTCCACCAAATCAAGCCCTATCGACATGCCGCCACTTGGGTTAAATAATGTTGCATTATTAGCCCATTTTAAACCCGGTGGTTGATAATTGAAGTATTTAGCATAATCAAATCTGTTCTGAATAGAGTCCATTCGGTAATTATTATTTCGAACCCTTACTTCAGGAAGATCTACCCCATTCACATGAATCATGATATTAAAATTACGCTTGTCTTCGATGGTATCTAAAGTATACTTCTGAGTATTCTTCCCAAATAAAGAAAACCATAAAGAATCTTTTGCCCTTACTGTAATAATATACCTACCTAAAGAATCTGTGGTTGATTGATTGTTATTGGAATGTACAATTACTGCTTCCACAGGCCTTCTTCCAGAAATATCGTAAACTGTTCCACTCACCACCACTGTTTGTGCTTGAACAAAAGAGTTGATCAGAAATAAAAAAAGGAGGAAAAAAAATATGCGCTGCATCATGATTGATGCAATATTATGAAAATGTTCTTAAAACCAACGAGACATTAACAAGCCAATAACAATACAAGAAAATGCAATCCACTGTGGACCTAATTTTTGCTTGTACAATAAATAAGTACTCGACAAAAAAACAATAATATACATAACTATAGAAACATTGGTAGCGTTCTTCATATCCATAGCAATATCTTTAATCAAATACAAAGAAGCCCCTATCATAATACCCACAATTGCGGCATATACACCCTCTAATGATCTATAAAAAATAGCATACTTTTTTAGGTGCTGCCAAATAGGAAAGAAAAATAAAACAATTAAAAAGCTAGGAAGAAAAATACCAATGCTTGCAATAATTGCGCCATAAAGCTGTGTATTCATTGGTTTATCTTTTAATGCCATTGCTCCCATATAACTTGAAATAGAAAATATAGGACCAGGCACTGCCCTTACCAAACCGGTTCCAGTTAAAAAACTAGCTCGGTCAATTTTAAGAACATCTCTCTTGTTTTCTCGAATATGTTTAGATTGAGGACGAGTTACATATTGTTCATACATGATGGGCATTAAAACATCACCACCACCAAAAACCATACTACCAAAACGATAATTATTTTCAAATAAATTAAAAAGCTTTCTCGATTCCCAATTTTGTTTGGTAGCGCGTTCTGATAAAAAACCTGCTGCAATAAATAACAAAACAAATAATACAAACGCCCTCCATTGAATAGACTTTGGCGCAGTGCCATCTGTAGGAATTCTCTTATCACTAAAATTAGTGACTACTCCAGAAAGGATAATGATAATTGGAATGGTCCATGGTGTATTGAATCCAATAAAAGTAATCACTGCTGTAATAATAAAAATCCATCTAGTAATTACACTGTTCACTGATTTTCGAAAAAGTAAAATGGCTGCGCTAATAATAAACCCAATAGACATGGGTTGCAATAAAGACAAAGCCTTGATATTACCAGACCAAGAAAAATAGCTTACCAATAATGCCAAGCAGGTCATAATACATACTGCTGGCAACATCCAAACAAGCAAAGTAAGTAGCGACAAAACCACTCCTCCTCTCTTAAACCCCACTAAAACAATAGTTTGTGTAGAAGATGCACCCGGTAATAATTGACAAATGGCATTGTATTCAATTAATTCTTCGTTCGTAATATCTCTTCTTTTTTCAACAAATCTATATTGCATTAAAGCCATAGCTACCTGCGGTCCGCCAAAAGCAGTGAGGCTATGCTGCAAAACAGCCTTTAAAAAGGATATATGTCTTAAATACTTCAAAATATAAATCTATCCTAAAAATAAATCATTAATAGTAATAACTTTGCATTACTATGCGCAAACTATTCTACTTCATCTTAATTATTTCATTCAGTCAATGTACCAGCAATGGATATATGAAATTGCAGCCCCAATACGAGCAAGAGCAACTAGGGCTGGTACCGGATTATAGCCAATTAGCCTTTTGGGCAGCGCATCCCGACAAGAGAGATCCAAGCGATAGTTTACCCAAGCCGCTAAAAAAAGATTTTCAAGCCTCCGATAAAGCTGATGTGTTTTTTGTTTATCCTACGAGTTATTTAGACACCAGCAAACCTAGTGGATGGAATGCATCTCTAAATGACGCGAAGTTGAATTTATATACCGATTATACTAGTATTTTAAATCAAGCAAGTATATTCAATCAGGCTGGAAAAATTTATGCTCCAAGGTATCGACAAGCACATATTAATTCTTATTCGCCTATTAACTATGCAGACACTTTAAAAGCATTAGCCGCATTTGAACTAGCCTATCAGGATGTTAAAGCTGCTTTTGAATATTATTTAGCTCATTATAATAATGGAAAGCCAATAATTATTGCATCTCATAGTCAGGGTAGCACACATTCAAAAAGATTATTGAAAGAATTTTTTGACAATAAGCCATTAAGCAAAAAACTTGTAGTGGCTTATGTAGTGGGTATGGCCATTAACCCCAATGACTATACTCAATTAAAGGCTTGTGAAACACCTGAATCTACCGGCTGTATTTGCGCATGGAGAACTTATGAGCAAAATTATATTCCAGATTTTGTTTTAAAAGAAAATTTCAATTCTATTGTAACAAATCCGCTTTCTTGGAATAAAAACGAGCCAATTGTAGACCGTAAAAAGAACAAGGGTTCCGTATTATATAAATTTGATAGATTGGTTCCCAATGTGGCGGATGCCATTAATCACGAGGGGATCTTATGGACGAAGAAGCCACATTTTTTAGGAAGCTTTTTATTGAGAACCAGCAATTACCATATTGCAGATTACAATTTCTATTATTTAAGTGTAAGGCAAAACGCAGTGGATAGAGTAAACAGCTACTACAAAACTAATAGTACTAATTAATTACCTACAACACTCAAGAATTTAATTCTCATGATTTTTAATTGCTCCCAGGTGTAATTATTCTCTGATAATTCTTCTTGGGCAATGGCTAAAGACGAAGTTTCACAATTTTTAAAGTACTCTAAGATATCTTCTTGATCATATTCGTCTAACCATTCATCAATGGCATAATCTAAATTAAGTTTAGTTCCACTAGCTGCGATCGTTTCCATTTCTTCTAACAAAGCATCCAATCTTAGGTCTTTGTTTTTGGCAATAGTCTCTAAAGGAATCTTCTTATCTACATTTTGTATAATATAAATTTTATTGCTCGCTTTATTAGCAACCGATTTCATTACAAAATCGTCTGGCTTTTCAATATTATTTTCTTCTACATAAGCTTCGATCAAACTCACAAATGGTTTACCATATTTCATGGCCTTCCCCTTACTCACCCCTTGACAACGCTCTAGCTCGGCTAAAGTAGTCGGATATAAGGTTGCCATATCTTGCAATGAGGTTTCTAAAAAAATAACAAAAGGAGGTAGTCCAATTTTCTTAGCCTCTTTTTGTCTAAGCTCTTTCAGCATTTCAAACAGGGCTTCATCTGTAGATGCTGTTGAATCACTCGCTCCATCGTCATCGTCTTCTGTATTGGTTTCATCAAATACCGTATTTAAAACAATCTTGAAGCTGGTTGGCTTCTTAATGAACTGATTGCCCTTCTTGGTTAATTTTAATAAACCATATTCTTCAATATCTTTTTCGATAATGCCTTCCAGCATAGCTTGTCTTATTAAGCTATTCCAAAACAAACTATCTTTTTCTTTACCTAATCCAAAAATAGGTAGTTTATCATGCTTGTATAATCCAATTTGTGGCGTAAAACTTCCTGTAATAATTTGTACCACATAGTCTGCAACAAATTGTTCATTTAATCCTAGAATCACTTTTAATAATTGAACCAATTCTGATTTTGCTTCAATCATCTCTTTTGGATGTAAACAGTTATCGCATTTGCCACAGTTTTTATCTTCCCAGTTTTCTCCGAAATAATGTAATAAACTTTTTCTTCTACAAACTCCACTCTCGGCAAATGCAACCGTCTCATTAATTAACTGTGCACCCACTTCTCTTTCACTCAAAGGCTTGTCTCTTAAAAAGTGTTCAAGCTTAGTAACATCTTGGTGAGAATAATATAAAATACAATTTCCCTCTAATCCATCTCTTCCTGCTCTTCCTGTTTCTTGATAATAATTTTCAATGGATTTAGGAATATTATAATGAATTACAAAACGAATATCTGGCTTGTCAATACCCATTCCAAATGCAATGGTAGCAACAATTACCTGCACATCCTCATTCAAAAACTGATCCTGTCTTTCTGCTCTTAATTTTTGATCCAATCCGGCATGATAAGCAACTGCCTTTATATTATTCGCTTTTAATAAGTCTGCTAATTCTTCGGTGGTCTTTCTGTTTAAAGTATAAATGATACCACTCTTCCCTTTATGTCCGGTAATGTATTTTACAATACTTTTTACCGTTAAATCTTTTTTGATTTTTGGTTGAACCTCATAATACAAATTAGTTCTATTAAAAGAAGAGATTAAAATTTCTGGATCTCTTAAAGATAAATTTTTAACAATATCACTCTGCACTTTTGGTGTAGCAGTAGCAGTTAATGCAATGATGGGAACTTCACTATTAATCTCCTCCATCATCTCTTTTAATCTTCTATACTCTGGCCTGAAATCATGTCCCCACTCAGAAATACAATGCGCCTCATCAACAGCAAAAAAAGAAATTTTTAAATCGCTAAAGAAATCCAAATTCTCTTGTTTGGTTAAAGTCTCAGGAGCAACATATAATAATTTGGTTTTACCACTTAACAAATCTTCTTTGACTTCTTTAATCTGACCCTTATTTAAACTTGAATTTAAAAAATGGGCAACATCGTCTTTCTCACTATATCCTCTAACCAAGTCTACTTGGTTTTTCATTAAGGCAATTAATGGAGAAACTACAATAGCACAACCAGGCAGCATCATTGCAGGTAATTGATAACACAAGCTCTTTCCCCCACCAGTAGGCATGATCACA
This sequence comes from uncultured Chitinophagaceae bacterium, assembly GCA_937900675.1. GTDB lineage: Bacteria > Bacteroidota > Bacteroidia > Chitinophagales > Chitinophagaceae > Sediminibacterium. The sequence goes on along the minus strand of CALCEA010000125.1, from coordinate 20,705 downwards.
AATGTGTCCTTGCCTCCCAATAAGGAGAGAATCGCCTTTTCTTGGGTCCCCTTAAACTCGCTGAATCCAAAATGTGCTTGTAATGCTGCTTTTATGTCTTTTTTAGTCAATCCCATTATCTAAATAACTTATAATCAATACCTTGCAAAATACTTGAGTATATTAAGGTAACATAAAATACTGGACTTTTGTTTAATCTTTGGGAATATTTTTTGTTAAAAACCTTTTTTGCAAGGAATTCACAAAAACAAGCTAAAAAGTACATGAAACATTAACTTTGCAGGGCAACTATGAAAGAAACAATCTTATCCATTGCAAGAAAGGCTTTAGCTATAGAAACTGAAGCCGTGCAAGCACTAGAAACCTATTTGGATCCTCTTTTTGCAAAAGCAGTGGAAGCCATTTACCAAACCAAAGGGAAGTTAATTGTAACTGGAATTGGTAAGAGTGCCATTATAGCTCAAAAAATTGTGGCAACCTGTAATTCAACGGGCACACCAGCCATTTATTTACATGCCGCAGATGCTATTCATGGAGACTCAGGAATGATTAGTTCTGATGATATTGTATTAATCATTAGTAAAAGTGGTGAAAGTCCAGAAATCAAAAACCTAGTACAACTGGTTCAGCAATTTGGTAATCCAATTATTTCGATGGTAGGTAACATGAATAGTTACTTAGCTCAAATGGGGCAATTCATTATTAATACGACTGTTCAACAAGAAGCATGTATCAATAATTTAGCACCCACTTCTTCCACCACTGCGCAAATGGTAATGGGAGATTTGATTGCCGTTGCATTAATGCAGTTAAGAGGTTTTGAAGCAAAAGATTTTGCAAGATTTCATCCGGGTGGAAATTTAGGAAAGCAATTAACCTTGACTGCTGGAATGATTGCAACATCAAATCAAAAACCTTCAGTTAGTTTAAATACGAATTTGAAAGAAGTTATTACTACGATTTCTAAAAATAGATTAGGAGCAACTGCCGTGATTGATGAGCATCAAAAAGTGCTTGGCATCATTACAGATGGTGATATTAGAAGAATGTTAGAAACACACAATGAATTTCAAACACTCACTGCAAAAGATATTTATCATAGTAATCCAATTACGATTGCAGCTAACATTCTAGCAATTGAAGCTGCTAAATTAATGGAACAAAAAGATATCAGTCAGATTATTGTAACTGAACAAGAAAAATATAAAGGGATAATACATATTCACGACTTAATGAAAGAAGGGATTATTTAAAATAATAGTAAATGAGTAATAAGCATCATTATGTAGCGATCATGGCCGGTGGTATTGGAAGTAGATTTTGGCCAATGAGTAGAACAGCCTATCCAAAACAATTTTTAGATGTTTTAAATACAGGAAAAACATTGGTTCAATGGACCTATGAGCGTTATGCTAAATTTATTCCTGAAGAAAATATTTTTATTGTAACCTCTGAAGAATATGTAGATATTGTAAAAGAGCAGTTACCTAAACTTCCACTACAAAACATCTTGGCAGAACCAAGCAGAAAAAATACAGCACCATGCATTGCTTATATATCATTTAAGTTGGCACAGCTGGATCCTGAAGCTGTATTTGTAGTAGCTCCAAGTGATCACTTGATTTTAGAAGAAGAAGCATTTCAACAAACTGCTTTACAAGCATTGGATTTTGTAGAGAATATAAAATCATTGGTGACTTTAGGAATCAAACCAACTCACCCGAATACTGGCTATGGTTATATTCAATACGAAGGACACGAAGTAGCCAATGGAGTTTATAAAGTAAAAACATTTACTGAAAAACCAGATTTAGAAATTGCTAAAACATTTATTGCTAGCGGAGACTTTTTATGGAACGCGGGTATTTTTGCTTGGAAAGCAAGTACTATTTTAGCTGCCTTTGAAAAACATCAGCCAGAAATGTTTGAACTCTTTGATCAGCAAAAAGCTCTTTTTAATACAGCAGAAGAGCAACAAGCTATTGCTAAAATATATCCTCAATGTGTAAATATCTCTATTGATATTGCCATCATGGAGAAAGCAGACAATGTTTATGTAATTCCTTCAAGTTTTGGATGGAGTGACTTGGGAACATGGAATAGTGCTTATGAAAATATTGATAAAGATTATTTAGGCAATGCAGTAGCTTCCGACAATGTGGTTGTAATTGATGCAACAAAATGTATGATTAATGCTCCTAAAGATAAATTAGTAGTAGTACAAGGTTTAGACGATTTTATTGTAGTGGATACTAAAGATGTATTACTTATTTGTAGTAAAGAAAAAGAACAATCCATTAAAGAATATGTTGCCGAAGTAAAAAGAAATAAAGGCGATCAATACATTTAACCCCCAAGCCAATGTCCACCATTATTACCGGAACAGGTAGCTATATACCTTCTGTAGTTAAAACAAACCAGTCATTTGTAAACAATAGCTTTTACGCCGAAAATGGTGAACTAATTGCTACACCAAACGAAGAGATTGTAGAAAAATTCAAAGACATCACTGGTATTGCAGAAAGAAGATATGCAGACGCTAATGAAAATACTTCTGATATGGCTACTAAGGCAGCGATTTTAGCCATAAAAGATTCAGGCGTTGATCCTGAAACCATAGATCAAATTATTGTCGCACATAATTTCGGCAATGTGCTTGATGGAACTATCCAAACAGACGCTATTCCAGCCATTGCTTCCAGAGTTAAAAATCAATTAGGCATTAAAAATCCGGCATGTGTGGCTTATGATATTTTATTTGGCTGTCCAGGTTGGATACAAGGCGTGATACAAGCAGACGCATTTATTAAATCAGGCATGGCTAAAAAATGCTTGGTGATTGGTGCAGAAACTTTAAGTAGAGTGGTAGATGTTCATGACAGAGATAGTATGATATTCAGTGATGGAGCAGGTGCTTGTATTGTAGAACATTCAGATGAAACAAATACAGGAATATTAGCAAGTAGTGTACAAAGCCATTGCGAAGACGAAACTTACTTTTTATACTTGGGTAAATCTTATCATCCAGAAGGAGAAGAAGCAACCAGGTATATAAAGATGAAGGGTAGAAAGGTTTATGAGTATGCAATAAAAAATGTACCTATTGCCATGAAAGAATGTATTGAAAAAGCGGGCGTAGACATACATGATGTAAAAAAATTCTTTTTACATCAGGCCAATGAGAAAATGGATGAAGGTTTTATTAAAGCCTTATTTAAATTATACGGCATTAGAGAAATCCCTGCAGATATAATGCCTATGAGTATTCATGAATTAGGCAATAGCTCTGTAGCTACTATACCAACACTATATGATAGAGTAAAACATGGTTTTTACAAAGAGCACCAATTAAACAAAGGGGATATTGTAATTTTCGCATCAGTAGGAGCAGGAATGAATATCAATGCTATTTGTTATAAAATCTAATCTTCGAAATCCATATTAATAAAAAAGGAGCCGCTGGCTCCTTTTTTATTAATATCCTCTAACATTCACTCCTTCTATATAATTGAGGAATGCTTTATTACAAACTCGGTTTCCTCCTGGGGTTGGATAGTTTCCTGTAAAATACCAGTCGCCGGTATTGGTTGGACAACACTCATGTAAATCCTCTATGGTCTGATAAATTACCTCTACTGGAATATTTACATTGCTTGGTGTAATTAATTGCGCAATCTTATCAGAAATTTCTTCTGGGGTAAAAGGTTTGTATAATTGTCTTACTACATTCTCTGTATGTAATTGACCTGCCGCATCAAGAGATTTAATCTTTTGATAGGTTTCGTCAATGATGTTTTTCATTCCTCTTTCTTCCAATAATGCAATAGCTGCTTTGAATGCAATAAAATCACCCATCTTACTCATATCAATACCATAACAATCTGGGTACCTAATTTGAGGAGCAGAAGAAACCACAATAATTTTTTTAGGGCCTAATCTTGATAGCATTCTGATAATACTTTCTTTCAAAGTAGTTCCTCTTACAATACTATCATCAATAACCACCAATGTATCCTGATCTTTTCTAACAGTGCCATAAGTGATATCATACACATGTTGCACCATTTCATTTCTATTGGCATCCTCAGTAATAAAAGTTCTTAACTTCACATCCTTAATGGCAATCTTTTCTTGTCTAATTTTTCGATTCACCATTTCTTCCAACTTCTCTGCATCAACATCCTTACCCCAACTTAAGATTCTCTCAACTTTAATTTTATTCAAATAAGATTCCATCCCCTTTACCAATCCATAGAATGCTACTTCGGCGGTATTAGGTATATAAGAGAAGATGGTATTTTTTAAATCTTTTTCAATTCTATCTAAGACAATTTTACTCAAGTGATTGCCCAAAGCTATACGCTCACGATAAATTTTTTCATCACTACCTCTAGAGAAATAAATTCTTTCAAAAGAGCAAGCACGACGCTCCTTGGGTTCTAAGATTTGTTCTATGGTATAATTTCCTGCATCATCTACGATTAAAGCAGATCCAGGCATTAATTCTAAAACCTCGTTTTCACCCACATTGAAAGTAGTTCTAATAGAAGCTCTTTCACTTGCAGCTACAATTACTTCTCCATCGATATAATAATAAGCAGGTCTAATTCCGTTTGCATCTCGCATGATAAAACTGTAACCATTGCCAATTAAACCACCAATAGTGAAACCTCCATCAAATAATGGAGCAGCTTTTTTAAGCACATTCACTAAATTAGGCGCGTTTGGATGTATCCCTTCTTCTTCTACCAAGAAATGATGAATCACTTCCATCATTGCAGCCAAGTCGCTTTGTTTTTCAAAAGGACCAGGTTCGAAATTGATTTTTTGAAATAACTCGTCTGTATTGACTAAGTTGAAGTTTCCAGCCAAAGCCATATTCTTGCCAGGTACTAAATTTCTTTTGATAAATGGATGACAGAACTCTACATTATTCTTACCCTGTGTTCCATATCTTAAATGACCCAATAATATTTCACCCATAAAAGGCAAATGACCTTTCATTAATCCTGGATGTTTGGCAATATCTGGTTGGAATTTTTCTAACTCTTGAATCTCTAAACCGATCTTGTAAAATAAATCTGCAATAGGCTGTGGCGCATTGCTTCTTAATCGATATAAAAATGGATTTCCTGGTTCTATATTTAATTTGAGTGTCGCTAAACCTGCTCCATCTTGACCACGATTGTGTTGCTTTTCCATCAGCAAATACAATTTGTTTAGTCCATAAGTAACCGTTCCTTTGGTTTGTAAATAATAAGAAAGCGGTTTACGAAGTCGGATGAAAGCTAGTCCACATTCGTGTTTGATCTCGTCACTCATTGAAGTATATCTTAATTAACCTTAATAATATTATTCGCTACTTTATTCCAGTCCACTAATTCTTTACAAACATTGTATTCTGGATCTAAATAAATATAGTAATTGTTGATGTGTTCTTTAAACCATGCTTCCATAGCTTTTGCTTTCTTTTCTTCCAAAGCTCGAACAGATACCTTATTATAATCTTCTTTTAAATTTTCTTTATGAGGCGCTGAGCGTTCTTTAAAATAAATTAAACGAACTGTTTTTCTACCTCTTTCATCTACATACACTTGTGGTTCAGAAATTTCTCCTGGCTTCATATTCTTCACCACCATAATCATATCCTTGTCTAATTGATCCAAATTTACATAAGCTGAACCATCGTTACCTGTGATAGATCCCCCGCTAAATTTACTTCCCTCATCATCGCTATACTTATTCACTGCCTCGCCAAAAATTAATCTACCTGCTAAAACTTCTTTTTTAATACTATCTAACAAATGTTTTGTTTCATTAATTTCATCATTAGTGATAGGCGGTATTCTTAATATATGCTTTACTACTGCATCGTCACCAGATCTAGAAATCAATTGAATTAAGTGGTATCCAAATTTAGATTTAATGGGTGCCGAAATTTGTCCATCTTTTAATCTAAACGAGCCGGCCATAAACGCTGGATCAAAATTTCTTTCATTTCTATTTAAATTATATACCCCTAGATTTTCTTTAGCACCTGGATCTTCAGAGTATAATTTAATTAACTGATCAAATGTATTAATACCTGCTTCCACTTGTTTTCTGTATCCCAATAATTGACTTATCACATACTCTTCAATATCACGATTGGCCTTGGGATGAATAATAATCTGAGCAATAGAAACCTCACTCTCATACAATGGAAGACTATCTACTGAAATCTTATTATAATATTGTCTTACTTCATTAGGAGTGATTTTAATTTTCTCTACAATTTTTTCTTGCATGTCCTGTGCCAATTTTTGTTCTTTAATGGGCATTCGGAAATCTTCTTTTAATTGAAAAATAGATTTGCCTGCAATTTCTTCCAAGGCTTCTTTAGAGCCAAACTCCGCAATAAATCTTCTGATCTTAGTATCAATCATGTTCTCTACTTCTTCGTCAGTAACCACCAAAGAATCTTTTTCAGACTGAAGCACCAATGCTTTTCTGATTAATTGACCTTCTAAAACTTGGCACACACTAGGAATGACAGCACCTTCCTGTCCTTGTGCTTGTCTTTTATAGTCTGCAATGGCATTGTCTATATCTGATTTTAAAATATATTTATCGCCCACCGCACCCACAATCTTATCTGCGATTACTTTTTTAACCTGCGCTTGTGCAATAACTGTTACAGTTACAAACAAAATGCTTAAAACAACTCTATGTAATTTCATTCAATTTAAATTAGTATACAAAGTAAAAGCACCTGGGCGTCTAACCCAAGTGCTAATTCTTAATTTTATTATAAAGTACGTTTAACTTCTTCTTCTTCAAAGGCTTCAACGATATCACCTGGTTTTAAGTCTGCGAAGTTTTTAATCGTTAAACCACATTCCATATTAGAAGAAACTTCTTTCACATCATCCTTATAGCGCTTCAAGCTACCTAATTCAGCTGCTTGGCCTTCTCCTTTAGGATATTCTACGATACCATCTCTAATAATACGAATCTTGCTATTTCTAGAAATTTTTCCGTCTAATACATAACAACCTGCAACAGTTGCTTTATCAAACTTGTACACTTCTCTAACTTCTACATTGGCAACAATCTTCTCTTGAATCTTCGGCTCCAACATGCCTTCCATCGCGCTCTTGATTTCGTCAATAGCGTTATAGATAATAGAGTACATTTTAATTTCCACGCCTTCTGCTTCTGCTAATCTATTGGCTTGCATACTTGGTCTTACATTAAAACCAATAATGATAGCGTCAGATGCAGCAGATAACAATACATCAGATTCAGAGATTTGACCAACACCTTTTAATACCACTCTTACAGCAATTTCTTCAGTAGATAATTTTTGTAAAGAGTCACTTAAGGCCTCCACAGAACCATCCACATCACCTTTGATGATGATATTTAATTCTTTGAAGTTTCCTAAAGCCAAACGACGACCAATCTCGTCTAATGTAATATGCTTTCTTGTTCTCAAGCCTTGTTCTCTTAATAATTGAGAACGCTTGGTTGCTAATTCTTTTGCTTCAGATTCATCTTCGTAAACCTTGAACTTCTCACCCGCTTGTGGTGCACCATTTAAACCTAAGATCACTACTGGTGTAGATGGCGGAGCTACTTCAATTCTTTGATTACGCTCATTGAACATCGCTTTAACACGACCATAGAACTGTCCAGATAAAATTAAATCACCTTGACGCAAGGTTCCGTTTTGAACAAGGATTGTTGCTACATATCCACGACCCTTATCTAAAGAGGCTTCAATAATAGTACCTGTTGCTTCTCTATTTGGATTTGCTTTAAGATCTAATAATTCAGCTTCTAATAATACTTTCTCTAAAAGTGAATCTACATTCAAACCTTGTTTAGCAGATAATTCTTGGTTTTGGAATTTACCACCCCAAGCTTCCACTAAAATATTCATTTGAGATAATTGCTCATATATTTTTTGTGGATTCGCTCCGTCTTTATCAATTTTATTCACCGCAAAAATCATTGGAACATTTGCAGCTTGAGAGTGACTGATAGCTTCCTTTGTTTGTGGCATCACTGCGTCATCCGCAGCTACTACAATAATAGAGATGTCAGTTACTTTAGCACCACGAGCACGCATCGCCGTGAAGGCTTCGTGACCTGGAGTATCTAAGAAAGTAATTGCTTTTCCATTAGGTAAGGTTACCTCGTAAGCACCAATATGTTGAGTGATACCACCGGCCTCACCTGCTACTACATTGGCATTACGGATATAATCCAATAAAGATGTTTTACCGTGGTCAACGTGACCCATGATTGTAACAATTGGAGGACGCTCTGTTAAATTAGCTAAATCATCTGCTTCTTCTTCCTCATCCATTTCCTCCGCTTCTTCTAATCCAACAAACTCTACTTCAAATCCAAATTCACTTGCTACTAATTCAATTACTTCCGCGTCTAATCTTTGGTTAATGGAAACCATTATACCTAAATTCATACACTTGCTAATGATATCTGCAAAGCTCACATCCATTAAACTTGCTAACTCACTCACCGTTACAAATTCAGTTACTTGTAACTTATTATCTGTGATTTCGTTTTGTTCGTTTTCTGCAGCTTCTTCTCTTTTTGCTCTTCTGTATTTAGATTTCAAACTCTTACCTCTACCACCTTGTCCAGATAGTTTTGCTTGAGTTTCTTTGATCTTATCTTGAATTGCTTTTTGATCGATTTCTTTTTGCTCAGCAGTTTGTGGAGCATTTCTTCTACCACCACCTTGTCCAGGACGATTGTTTGGACGATTACCTTGATAACCTCCGCCTTGAGGACGGTTACCTTGATAACCACCACCACCTTGAGGACGATTGCCGCCACCTTGTTGTGGAGCACCACCGCCGCCTTGTGGACGATTGCCGCCACCTTGAACCGGAATACGCTTACGAACTCGTTTTTCTTCCTGACTTAAAGGTTTAGGTCTTGTATCACTATTAATAGGTAAATCAATTTTACCCAAAATTTTTGGACCGGTTAATTTATCCGCCTGAATATTGGTAATCTCTCCATGCACATTTTCAGGTGCAATAGAATGATCCACAGGAGCAGGTGGAGGAGTTGGCTCAACTTTTGGAGCTTCTACTTTCTTAGTTGCTTTTGGTGCTTCTTCAACTTTTGATGTTTCAGGAGCAGGTTCAGCAGCTTTCTTAGCAGATTTCTTTGGTCTAGTGGATGAATCAATTAATGATAAATCAATTTTATTAACCACTTTCGGTGCTTCTACTTCTGGAGCTTCAATCTTCACTGCTTCCACTGGAGCAGCAGGTGCTTCCTCTTTTGCTTTTTTAGTTACCTTTGGAGCTTCTTCACTTACAACTTCTTTCTTAACTTCTTTAGCAGGCTTTGCTGCTTCAGTTGCAGTTGCTTTTTTATCTGCAGTAGCTGCAGCACCTTTAGGTAACTCAACATGGTCTGCTTTGTTCTTTGCAACTTTATCACTTTGAAATTCTGCTTGCAAAGCATAATACTGGTCTTCCGTTAATTTAGCCGTTGGCTTTAGATCATCCTTAGGAAAACCTTTCTTGCTCAAGAATTCAATCAAGGTATCTTGACCGATATTAAATTCTTTAGCAGCTGCTAACAGTCTTGGTAGTTTCAATTCTGACATTCTATTGTTTTTTGTCCCGATTTGACGGAACTAGTAACCTAATACAAATATACTTTTATTTCAAAGGCTATTCACCTTTGTCAAACTCTTCTTGTAAGATTCGACGAACTTCTTCAATCGTTTCTTTTTCTAAGTCTGTTCTTCTTTCTAATTCTTCAGCGCTTAATTTTAATACACTTCTACCTGTATCACAACCTACTCGCTTGAACTCATCAATTACCCATGGTTCAATTTCGTCTGTGAACTCGTCCATATCAATATCAAACTCTTCTAAAACTTCTTGATCTTCTCTGTAAACATCTAATTCGTATCCTGTTAATTCAGAAGCCAATTTGATATTCACACCTCTACGACCAATTGCTAAAGAAACTTGATCAGCTTGTAAATAAACTTCTGCACGCTTTGTTTCTGAATTAATATTCATGAAACTAATTTTTGCAGGAGTTAATGAACGCTGAATTAATAATTGAGTATTCGTAGTGTAATTAATTACATCAATATTTTCATTTTTCAATTCTCTTACAATACCATGAATACGTGAACCTTTCATACCCACACAAGCACCTACTGGATCAATACGATCATCAAAAGATTCAACTGCTACTTTTGCACGCTCACCTGGTTCACGAACAATTTTCTTAATGGTAATTAAACCATCAAAAATTTCTGGTACTTCAATTTCTAATAATTTAGCTAAGAACAATGGATTAGTTCTAGATAAGATAATTACTGGAGTATTATTTTTCATATCTACTCTAGCAATAACCGCTCTAATATTTTCACCTTTCTTAAAAAAGTCTTGAGGAATTTGTTCAGTCTTTGGTAAAATCAATTCATTCCCTTCTTCATCTAATAACAATACTTCTTTCTTCCATACTTGATAAATCTCTGCGTTGATAATTTCACCAATTCTATCAGAGTACTTCTTTACTAAAGCATTTTTCTTTAAGTCATTGATACGAGATGCTAAAGTTTGCTTTGCAGCTAAGATTGCACGACGACCAAAATCATAAATATTTACTTCTTCCAATAATTCTTCACCGATCTCAAAGTCAGGCTCTATCTTGATTGCGTCAGAGTAAGAAACTTCAGCTAATGGATTATCTACATCGTCATCAGGTCTGATTTCACGACGGCGAATAATTTCCAAGTCACCTTTTTCAGCGTTAACGATAACATCAAAGTTTTCGTCACTGCCGTATTTTTTTCTCAATAAAGTCTTAAATACATCTTCTACAACTTTCATCATCGTAGGACGATCTATGCTTTCTGCGTCTTTAAACTCTTGGAACGCTTCTATCAAATTTATACTTGCCATAACATAATTTTTTTTCAAGCTATTCGCTTGATGATTTGTTAAAATTGAATTTGAACTATAGTTGATTTAATATTCTCAAATGGTATTAATAATTGTTGAGTCACTGCTTTCTTTCCCTTCCCTTCTGTATACTCAATAATAATATCTTCTTCCGCAACAGTGGTCAACACACCTTCTTTTATAGTATCGTCATTTAAAGTAACTGCTACTTTTCTGCCGATGTTTTTGGTATACTGTCTTTTAAACAATAATGGCTCATCTACACCAGGAGATGAAATCTCTAAAGCAAAATCTCCCTCAGGGAACCATGCAGCTTCCTCTATTGCTTTGTATAATTTTCGGTTAAAATAGATGCACTTTTCAATAGGTAATCCATTATCGCCATCTAAGAATACTTTAATAATATGCCCTGGCTTCACCTTAATATATACCAAGAAATAGTCTGGCTCCTCTGCTAAAAGAGGTTCCAAAATTTCTAATACTCTTGCTTTTAAATCGTTTACTTCCATGTTTGAAAAAGAAGAAGGGAACGACTTCGTTCCCTTCATTTCTTTGCTTATTCTGGAACAAAGGTAATAAAACGGGATGAAATAACCCAATAATATTGGCTATAGCCGTATTTTTGTGCCATGATGAAGATGTTATTATACGGCCTATTGATTTACTTTTTATATAAGGTAATCTTTGAAATAGTAGTGCCAGTAAGCAATGGGGTAAAATCAGTTCGCCAAAATATGGAGAAAATGCAAGAGGCTGCTAGAAAGGCTCAGGAGCAACAAAATGCCCATTACCAACAACAACAAACCCAGGCAAATAAGCCCAAAGTGGAAACAGAAGATGCAGAATACATTGATTTTGAGGAAGTTAAGAAGAAATAACTAACCAATTAACAAGTCCTTTTCTACCCTCATTCCTGGCTGTAAATACAAAACCTGTAACCCCACCGAGGCAGCAGCAATAATATTGGGCTCATTATCATCAATGAAAATGGTTTCCTCGGCTTTCAACCCTTCTTTGTCTAAAATAAACTGAAAAGAGGCCGGATCTGGCTTTCTTTGACCCATTTTATGAGAATAATAGGGCGTTTTGAAGAGATTTTCGAATTTTCCGCCTATTTCACGCTCAAATTGTGGGATAAACTGATCATAATGAATCTGGTTGGTGTTGGAGTATAAAAAAGTGGCATATTGACTATTATGCGCTTTTACCCAATCGATACTCTCTTTTCTATAACCTACTAATAAGGCATTCCAAGCATCAATGATTTGTTGATGACTTAGATTTAATTGATATAAAGCATTAAAACCATTGCAAAACGCTGCTTCATTGATAAAGCCTTTTTCTAAATCAAAAAATATCTGATCCGATTTATTGAGAGTAAAATGATTTTCAAAATTAGGAATACCTAATTGCTCAAAGGCTTTATACATTTTTACAAAATCGATATCGTATAATACATTGCCTAAATCAAAAATCAAATTCTTAGTGTTAGCCATAAACTATCTTTAAACTTGGTTGAAGATAAATCAAAGCTTCCAAATAATTGTACATTTGAAATATGAAACAACATTTAGCACATATCGCTGTAGTAGTAAGAGATTATGATGAAGCCATTGCTTATTATACCAATACACTTGGTTTTACATTAATAGAAGATACTATTTTATCAGAAACTAAAAGATGGGTAATGGTTCAGCCGACTGGTGCAGAAAATGGTTGTCATTTATTGTTAGCCAAAGCCGCTACACCAGAACAAGAAAAACATATTGGCTATCAAACTGGAGGAAGAGTATTTTTATTCTTATATACAGATGATTTTTATAGAGACTATAATAATTATAAATCAAAGGGTGTTGAATTTACTATTGAACCTCATGTGGAAGATTACGGAACCGTTGCTGTATTCAAAGATTTATATGGAAATCTTTGGGACTTAATTGAACCTTATAAGAAGTAGTCAAATTATTTTCGCTTCATTGCTGCAGCCATATACTGACAAGCTGCATCACCCTTGCTTAATTCTTTTTGAATATTTTGGTGAGACTCCTCGTCTCTATTTTGACTTAACTTAAATACATTTTTTAATTCAGTCACTTCGATATCAAAGGAGACTATGGCCTTCATATTCTGCTGCACATATTCTGGGTCAAGATTTTTTACTTGAGTAGGCGCATTCGGATCTTTTTCAAAATGCATGGTTAGATCTGTCAACAACTGATATAAGTGAGCATCATCTTTCATTTCCATCTTACCAATAGCATGCACTGTTTGATAATTCCAAGTGCTTGCAATTCCTTTTTCTTTATACCAACTTGCACTTACAAAAGCAGATGGTGCAGAAAAAATAACCAATACATTATTATTTTTTTCAAACGCATTCGTATGATCTTGCTTACGCATTAGATGCCCGCTAATCATTAATTGATCGTCTTCTTGTTTGATTAAAATTGGAACCTGTGCAGCAATGGGTAAACCGTTTTCGTCCACACCACATATAGTTACAAAAGGATTTGCTTGCATAAAAGCAAAAACTTCTTCATGATTGTTGGCTTTGAAATATGAAATATTGTACATAAAAATTTAAATTAAAGCGTAAAGGAATTCTGTATTAAAAAATGGAATACTTAAATAGGCAATGAAGTGGTAGTTTTAATTTCATCCATTACAAATAAACTATTGATATGTGCCACCATTGGAAGTACTGCTAATTTTTCTTGATAGAATTTATTGTACGTCTCTACATCTTTCGAAACCACCTTCAAATAATAATCAAAGCTACCAGAAACCAAACTACAAGAAACCACCTCATCAAACTGTAAAATGGTTTGCTCAAATTCTGCGAAATTGTTTTTTGTTTGCTTATCCAATGTAACATGACAAAAAACCACCATGCCCAATTCAATTTTTTTTCTGTCAATGAGTGCTACATATTTTTGGATCACACCCTCTGCTTCCATTCTTTTAATTCTATCGTGTGTTGGACTCACAGTAAGATTAACACTAGTACTAATATCTTTTAATTTGGCTAAAGCCTCTTTTTGCAAAATGCGTAGAATGGACTTATCGGTTTGATCTAATTGCATATACTATAATTGTGAAAAGGAATATTTTCTGTTATTGAGCCGTTTTACACTCTAAATTACTGATATTTTCCATATTTTATTATTTTAATAGTAATTTTTACTGATTATTTACTATTTGATAAAAATATTTTCTTTTGAACCAAATTTGTACAGAAATAAAAACAAAATTATGATAATAGGTTGCCCAAAAGAAATCAAGATTCAAGAGTATAGAGTAGGCTTAACACCAGAAGGTGTAGACGCTTTAGTGAGAAATGGTCATACAGTATATATGGAGACACAGGCAGGTGCTGGTTCTGGATTTTCAGACGAGGCATACAAAGCTGTGGGTGCTCAAATACTAGCGACTGCTAAAGAAGTATATGATATCGCAGAAATGATCGTGAAAGTAAAAGAACCTTTGGCTGCAGAATATGGATTGATAAAACCTGGTCAAATCTTATTTACTTATTTCCACTTTGCGGCATCTAAAGAGTTAACAGAAGCAATGATGAAAACACATGCTGTTTGTATTGCTTATGAAACCGTGGAATTGGCCGATGGCTCTTTACCATTATTAGTTCCAATGTCTGAAGTAGCTGGAAGAATGGCTATCAATGTGGGTGCTTATTATTTAGGTAAACCATTTGGTGGCAAGGGTAAATTATTAGGTGGTGTTCCAGGTGTGAAGCCAGCAGAAGTATTAGTAATTGGTGGAGGTATTGTAGGAACACAAGCTGCGAAGATGGCTGCAGGCTTAGGCGCGAATGTAACTATCATGGATACCAATTTGTCTAGATTGAGATATTTATCTGATGTAATGCCAGCGAATGTGGTAACTCAATATTCTACTTTATTAGCGATTAAAGATAAATTACCTACTACTGATTTATTAGTAGGTGCAGTTTTATTACATGGAGCTAAAGCACCACACTTGGTGAAGAAAGAAGATTTAAAATTAATGGAAGCTGGATCTGTGATTGTGGATGTTGCTGTTGACCAAGGTGGTTGTATTGAAACTTGTAAACCAACTACACACGAAAATCCAGTATTCACTATTGATAATATCATTCACTATTGTGTTGCGAATATGCCAGGTGCAGTTCCACAAACAAGTACAAGAGCATTAACTCAAGCGACATTACCATACGCTATTGCTATTGCGAATAAAGGATGGGAAATGGCAACAGCAGAGAATCCTGCATTAGCAAAAGGATTAAATATTAGAGCTGGAAAAATTTTACACAAAGGTGTAGCAGAAGCATTTAATGCATAATATTAGATTTCTGATATAAAAAAAGGCCTCCAAAAATTTGGAGGCCTTTTTGTTTAAGATAAATGATTTTCTAAAGATTTCTTTGACCACTTTTTTGATTCTTTAATCCATTCACATGTATGTTCTTTAATATTGGTCAAAATATCCCAAGCTTCTAGTAATTGTGATTTTTTTATGCTACTTGCTTTGGGTTCTTTATTTCGTTCTACTTTGCCAACGATTTCTCCATTCACCAAATAGGCAGTCCCATTAAAAATTTTACCGATTACTTTTGTGCTTTTACCAAAAAAGCAATCTCCAATTAAAATACCTAAAACACTTTCTTTTGTCGCATCAAGAATGATCATATTATTGATATGAGCAATTTTCTCTCCTTCTTGGTTTAAAATGATATACATGATTTTAGTTTAATGCTTTTTGAAATAATATATCAACCAGTTCTTCTGTAGAATATTGTAATTCTAATTTTATAGGATTCATTTCATTCACCCAATGATTAAAATGGCTTCCAAACTTTTCATCTATTTTTTCTAAAACCTTTATGCCCAAATTTCTCAAAGCCTCTGCATTGGACTCTTGTTCAAAATGATTTATAATAGGTATGCTCATTACCTTCTTATTCAAGTACATGGCTTCTGCGGGAGTTTCAAACCCTCCAGCCGTTATAATACCATAGCATCTAATCATACTTTGTGTAAATACATGATTACTGATAGGGAAATAGCAGATATTTTTCTTACAAGTAATTTGAGTAACTTCTTTGGTAAATATTTCAAAATGAAAATTAGAATGAGCTAAGAAATAGGGCTCTAGAAATTGGATTGAGTACTGTGGCAAATACACAGTGATGTGCCCGTCATTAATCGGAACAGCATTGACTATCTCATCTTTTATAATAGGATTGAAAACATTTTTATCAAACTGTTTGAAATGCAATCCAAGATACTTATCTGCCTTAACAAAACTATTGAGGATTAAATTTCCTATGGGATTAAATGTTTTTGATCTGGGCGTCTTTTTGCTTTGAAAACTTGCTTGATGTCCAAAATGGATTGACTTAACATTTTTTAATCTACAAGCCAGTGATGTGACAAATTCAAAATCATTAATTACAACATCATATTCTTCAACAGGTAAATTTTTCGCTTCTTTAAATATTTGAAAAGAAAAAGACTGTAGCATTTTTAGATAATCCAATCCTCCAGTATTCTTATAAAATAAACTCAAACCCTTACTTCTATATTTGATTGGTAAATGAGTATTTAATTGAATATTAGATCCGCTTAAAAAATAATCTACTTCTCCATATTTTTTTAAATAAGGATCCAATTGAACTGCTCTACTAATATGTCCATTACCAGTACCCTGTATGGCGTATAAAATTTTCATTAGAAGGAAACTTGGAAAGCAACAGCGTCTGTCAAAACATTTAATTCATTATTTAAATGAACTATTTTAATTTTTTCAGAAGACAAGTGTTCAAATTGCTTTGGATCATAATGATATAAATTCCAGGCTTTATCATAATATTCTAAAGAAGTCAAATTTTCTATCCAATCTCCACTATTTAAATAAGTAACAGAACCTTTATCAGTAGTCACCAATCTTTGTTGCGGTTGATGAATATGACCACAAATCACATACTGATAATTATTTTCAATGGCCAACTCGGCTGCTGTTTGTTCGAAATTTCCAATCCATGAAACAGCTTTCTTAACACTATTCTTTACTTTTTTACTAAAGCTCAACTTGTCTTTGCCCATTAATTTTCTAACCCAATTGGATATGCTATTGATTAAAATCAATAAGTCATATCCATACCCACCTAGTTTAGCTAAAATTTTAGCACTACCCTTGGTTGTTCTATCAAATACATCACCATGAAAAACCCAGTTCTTCTCTCCATTAATTTCAAAAACAATTTTATCCGTCAATAAAATGTTTCCCATTTCAAAATCTGCATATTTCCTTAAGGCTTCATCGTGGTTTCCGGTTATATATATAACTTTAGTGCCCTTGCTAGCCATGTTAAATATTTCCTTTATAACTGCCATATGACTGGCAGGAAAGAAACGCTTACTAAATTGCCAAATATCAATGATGTCTCCATTTAATATCAAGGTTTTTGGTTCAATACTTCTTAAGTAATTAAGCACTTCTTTAGCATGACAGCCAAAAGTACCTAAGTGTATATCACTCAAAACACAGATTTCCATTGACCTTTTGTTCATTCGGGTTAGTTTTATGTAAAAAACGGAAAAGAAGATTACTACTGTGTTACCATAGTATTAAGAAATCATTAACTTAATAATTAAGCGTACCTTAAATTATTCGATTTAGATATTTTCGTAAGGCTATACCATACAATTATGAAAAATTCCTTTGTACCAAGAGATATTAGCTGGCTAAGTTTTAACGCTAGAGTTTTACAAGAAGCGAATGATTCTTCTGTTCCTTTACAAGAGAGAATTCGATTCTTAGGTATCTTCTCCAATAATTTAGATGAATTTTTTAGAGTTCGTGTAGCTACTTTAAAAAGAATGGCAGAATTTGTTGGCAAAAAATCTAAATCTGTTGAAATCATCGGTTCTCCTAGCATTATACTAGACGATATTCAAAGAACAGTATTAAGACAACAAAATGAGTTTAATAGAATCTGGGAAAACATCAATAAAGAATTAAAATCAAAAAAAATCATACTGGTTGATGACAAAAAATTAAATGCAAAGCAAAAAGAATTTGTAAAAAGTTATTTTGATGAGCAGGTTCGACATTATATCATTCCATTGATGATTGAAAATGTACCAGAACTTCCATATTTAAGAGACAAGAGCTTGTATTTAGCAATTGTAATGGGTAATAAGAATGACGCCTATAACCATAAATTTTCTTTGATTGAAATTCCTTCAAGGTCAGTGGGAAGGTTTATTGTACTTCCTTCTCCAGCAGGCATTACCAATATTATACTACTAGAGGATCTAATTAAATTTAATTTACCTATTATTTTCTCTCATTTTAAATTCAATCAATTTGAGGCACATATTTTCAAAATAACAAAGGATGCTGAGATTGATTTGGATCAAGAAGTCGGCGTGAATTTTATTGAAAAAATATCTAAGGGTGTTAAAAATAGAAGAAAGGGAAAGCCAGTAAGATTTGTATATGAGAAGGAGATGAACGCAGAAATGCTTGAATTCTTGATCAAGAAATTAAAATTGACAAGAAAAAGTAGCATTATCCCTGGAGGACATATCCATAATTTTAGACATTTTATGGATTTCCCCAATGTAGTCCCCGAAAAAAACAATAGACCACAACCCTTTATTCATCCTATTTTAAGAAAAAAGGACCTCGTTTCTGATCTTGTTCTTAAGCAAGATATTATGTTGCACTTCCCTTACCATTCTTATGATCCCGTAATTGATTTGTTAAGAGAAGCTGCAATGGATGATAATGTTTTGAGTATAAAGATTACTGCATATAGATTAGCATCCAATTCTAAAGTAATTAATGCCTTAATTAACGCGGCAAGAAATGGAAAAGAAGTAATTGTATTTCTTGAATTAAAAGCAAGATTTGACGAAGAAGCCAATTTAGAATGGAAAACTATTATGGAAGAAGAGGGTATTAATGTTTTGGTGGGTGTTCCTAATAAAAAAGTGCACGCAAAATTATGTGTTATACAAAAAAGAGTAAATAATAAGCTTGTTAAATACGGTTTTATTAGTACAGGAAACTTGAATGAAAAAACTGCTAAAATTTATGCCGACCATTGTTTATTAACTGCTAATAAAAATTTAATGAATGAGGCAAATAGGGTTTTTGATTATCTAACCAATTGGGAATTAGGCGACAAGCCCATTTCTAAAATGCAGAACTTGCTGTTAACTCCCACCAATATGCGTTTGGCCATTATTCAACTCATTGAAAATGAAATAAAAAATGCCAACAAAAAGAAGCCTGCTAAAATTATTATTAAATTAAACTCTTTAACTGATCCTATTTTATTGAGCTATCTATACAAAGCTGTCAAAGCCAATGTAGAAGTGCATTTGATTATCAGAGGCATTTTGACTCTAGATAAGAAAGAAGCAAAATTAAATCAAAAACTAAATGCTATTAGTATAGTAGATCAGTACTTAGAGCATGCCAGGGTAATGATCTTTCATAATAATGGTAATGAAAAAGTATATATATCAAGTGCAGATTGGATGGTCAGAAACTTGGATCACCGAATTGAAGTAGCCGCTCCAATTCTTGATCCAAAAATTAAAAAAGAACTCATCGATATTATTAATATCCAATTAAAAGACAATCAGAAAGCGAGAATATTAGACGCTGAATTATTAAATAAATATGTACCTTCAGGCCGTATGAAATTTAAATCTCAAGAAGAGACTTACAATTATTTAAAAGGGAAAAATAGATATAATTGATACTCGCAGCAATAGATATTGGAAGTAACGCAGCTAGAATTTTAGTATGTGAAGTAGAGAAAAGGGGCAAGGAAGTAAATTTTAACAGGTTGAACCTACTTCGAATACCCCTAAGATTAGGATTTGATGTATTTGAGAAGGGTTTTATAGGAAGCAAGAAGCGTAAAATGCTTTTGGATACTATTAAGACCTTCAAACAGCTCATGAAAGTTTACGAGGTAGAACATTATATGGCATGCGCTACCAGCGCCATGAGGGATGCAGAAAATGCCAAAGAAATTATCAAAGAAATTGAAGAAGAGACTTCTATAGAAATTGAAGTAATATCCGGCGAATTAGAAGCAGAAATCATTTACGAAAATCACTTTGCCGAATTATTAGATGATAAAAAAAGTTACCTATACATAGATGTAGGCGGCGGAAGTACTGAGCTTACTTTATACCATAAATCTAAAGTAGTACTACAAAAGTCATTTAATGTTGGAACAGTAAGAATTTTGACAAAAAAAGTTAAAGATGCTACCTGGGATGATTTGAAGGAAACCTTAAAAGGCATAGCCAGAGAATACGATGATCTAATTGGTATTGGCTCTGGTGGGAACATTAATAAATTATTCTCTATTAGTGGTACTAAAAATGGTCATCCATTAAGTTCCAGCACTATCAAAGAGATCTATGCAGAAATGGAACCATTAGAAGTAGAAGAAAGAATGCACAAATACAATATCAGACAAGATAGAGCAGAAGTAATAGTTCCAGCTTTAAATATTTATACAAATGTTTTAAAATGGGCCAATATAGATCAAGTATTTGTGCCTAAAATAGGCTTAGCAGATGGCTTGATTCATCATTTATATGACCAAGTATTAGCAGAAGATCTAAAATAAGTACTAATTGTTTTTTGCACCATTGTCAATCCAACAAATAATGGCTGCTTTATCAGCCGCAGCTAGAGTTCTTCCCTTAGGCATTCTTCCAG
>CALCEA010000124.1 GCA_937900675.1 uncultured Chitinophagaceae bacterium | reverse complement strand
TAAAAATTAAATAATTTCTGGAGGAGGTGAGTTTTGGAAAATATTGATTTGATCTAAAGTAACTTTAAAATGAATGTACTTGACTTGTACTTTTCTAGACTTATTTTTCGGCAGATAATGCTCAGGAGCAATAAATGTCAATTGTTTTTTTGAAAACTTAAATGTTTGATTTTTAGAATGATCGGACTGTTTTGCTACCATTTCAGACTCTTCTTCATCCGATGCAGCAACCAGTACCCAACCCTCTGATGATTTTTCTAATGAGATAATATCATAAAAGGTACCCTCGTGACTAAACTCTCGGCCTTTTTCTTCCCAAATGTATCCTTCAGGTAAAGTCGTTTTATCTTTTAATATTAATTTAATCTGATGAGACGACAGATTTGCAAAACCATTCTCCAATTCACCAGCATCAATAAGGGCAAAAGTCTCTTTTTCATGTAATTTTTCTTCTATCCAATAGTAATAACTAATACTACTGGTGGAAAGAAGCAAAGTAAACAAACAGATTATGGTAAATACTCTTTTCAAGACTTCTAAGATACAAAACTTATTGTTTAAATCTAGATCCATAAATTATGTGTAACTTTATACAAATCTTCTACTATGAAAAAACATATCATAATTGCAGTGGATTTAAGTGAAGCAAATACTGGAATCATCAAAGAAGCTTTTGACTTCGCCAATCAAATGCAAGCAAAAGTTAGCCTAGTATCAATTATAAGTATGTATGTAGACTATCTACACTCAGACATGTCTCTTTTGCCTACACAATGGGAGGAGATATACGATGCACAAAAAAAACATGCTGAAAAAGAGCTTACCAAAATAAAAGAAGCTAATAATTCATTAGAAATATATATTCATACTGCCATAGGTAATCCAAAATTTGATATCATTAACTATGCAGAAGAAACTAAAGCCGATTATATTGTAATGGGTACTCATGGTAGAACCGGCCTAGCACATATGATGTTGGGAAGTACTGCCGAATATGTTGTTAGACATTCAACCATTCCAGTTTTAATTGTGCCTCAAAAAAAATAAAAAATAAGTCTTTGTTTACAAATTTAAAAAAAGTCCTCTTTGTTGGTATAAGCATTTTGATGATTTCATTATCAAGTACAGCTCAAATTCAACAAGACAGTTCATTACACAAAAGAAATATTTTCACATTAGCTTTTTACAAACAACCTGGCAAAGATTCAATGGTTGATTTTGTAGATGGTATATACAGGATTTTTAAAATAAATAAAGATAGATCTGTAGAAGAAGCTATCTCTAAGCCTCAAATTTCCTTTATCCCTGCTGTCGAATACAGTATGGCAACTAAATTAGCGGCATCCTTAAACGCTAACTATGTAAAACCGAGCAAATACCCATCCACAAAGAATGCTACTTATTCTACAGAATTAAAATTTACGCAAAACAAACAGGTTATCAGTCAGTTTTTAAGTAATATATGGCTAAAAAAGAACCAATACAATATCAATACCAATTGGTCTTATTTAAAATTTCCACAAAAAGATTTTGGCCTTGGTACTGAAAATAACCAGATCGATCTTTTTGATCAAATTGATTATTCTTATTTAAAATTGCATCAATCCATTGTAAAACGAATTGCCCAAAATTGGTACATAGGTCCAGGATTGAATATTGACTATCGTTGGAACATATCAGATAGCTCAACAGTGAACAAGCCTATATATGGATTTGCGCAATATGGTCAAACCAAAAAATCGAATTCTACTGGTTTAACATTAGATCTATTGTACGATAGCAGAACAAGTATTGTGAACCCAACTACTTCATCTGCTTATTTCAATTTGTCTTATAGAACAAATCTTACCCTGCTAGGAAGTGACTACACTTTACAAAGTATTACTTTAGACGCAAGAAAATATATTCCATTGTTCAGAAAAAACATGTTAGCTTTTTGGACATACAATGTGCTTACGCTAAGTGGCAAAGCACCTTACCTAGACATTCCTTACACAGCATCTGATAGAAATTCAAATACAGGCAGAGGATTTATTCAAGGAAGATTTAGAGGAGAAAAATTATTTTTCGCAGAATCTGAATACAGGTTTGGTATTACAGAAAATGGATTTCTAGGAGCCGTGGTTTTTGCGAATATGCACTCAGTTACAGAACCTTTACAAAAAGGATTTCAACAAATAAAAGCAGGATATGGAGCTGGTATAAGAATTAAGCTAAATAAGCATTCTAATACCAATGTAGCAATAGATTACGCCTTTGGACAAGGAGGATCACATGGTATTTTCATGAATCTTGGGGAGGTTTTCTAATTGGTTTTCAATTAGTTATATTTTATTTGTGTAAAATTTACACATTAATTGGGTTACCTAAATCTATTCAGGGTATTAATGAATATGATAACAGTAATCTACAAGCGCATGTACGCTAAATTTAGAACTTCATTATTGGCTAATATTGGTACTCAGATACCAGTGAGATTGTGGAATAAAGGACCCATGTAATATTTCAAAATTAGTTTGGCGGGGCTGCCAACTCTCGCTTCGCTCGAGTTGTCTACCCAAAATTTCGGACTAACTCAAACTTTTTTATTCTCAACCTTCGGTTGAGAATTGAACCAATCATTCTTGCGCAAAATCAAGCGAGCTTGTTTTGCTTATTCATGATTTGTTCATTTCAACTTCGTTGAAAAAAGCTTGTGGCCTCGCCGGGGATCGAACCTGGATTTAGAGCTTCGGAAACTCTTGTACTAACCATTGTACGACAAGGCCTTTCTAAATAATTACTTCCACCGAAATAATATGCGGATAGCAGTGAAAAGGAAAAGTCTTGTAGGAAGAGTGATCATAATTTTTATGTCATCAAAAATAGTGGAAGTATTGGATAAGAATCTAAATACCGTTGCCGCTTTATTCTTCGAAAAAATTCTGGTAAAAATTTCTGCCCCACTCATTTTATCTTCAAACAAAATGTCTAATAAAACAGCATCATAAAAAGAATGCCTTGTTTTTGTAAACATTGCATTTGGCTTTTCACCAATGGATAATGCCTTAGCAATTTTTGTAGTTTGTTCTTGTATAAATTTAAAAGCAAAGCCAGTGCTTGCTTTTACAGCACCACCAATTGTACCTATTGGGATATACCAACTTGATTGACTCGAAGTAAAACTATTCTGAGTCATTGGAATAGCTCCATATTCTTCGTGTAATATAGTATAAGTTTGATTTGGATAATGCAATGCTACATAGCTATTGATAGCATGATCATAGGATTCCTTTTCTAATAATGACGTAGAAAATACAGTATACTCCACTAAAGCCTTCTTCTCATTAATAGGCAACACATACATAAATGCTGTGGCTTTTTGTTGATCTACATTAAAATCCATCAACCTTGCTGTTGCACTATCAAATACTTCCTGGTTAAACTCGATCGTTATGCCTTTAAAATGTTGCCATAAAAAAGGTTTTGCAGTATACCTTTTTGCCAAATCATTTAATCGATGAATGTTAGTTGCATCTTCAAAGACTGGATTATACTGGAGTATACTTGAAAATATATAATTTGCTTTAGCAGCACCACCTTCCCAAAAAATTGTTTGATCATTGATAGAAAGTATTTCAGCCTCTTTCCATTCGATATTCTTATGTAGTTTTGCTTTGGCTATGATGCTTTCATAAAACGAAATCCCTTCTATCATTTTATAAGAAAAAGGAGATGTAGCTAAATGAAAGTTTTGATCTGCGTTATGAATAGAGATGGTGTTCCAAGATGTAGTCAATAAATGTTCAAAATCAGATGGTCTTTCCTCCCAAAAACACCAGGTTCTGTCATTTGATTTCTTCAATGATTTATCAATCACCAAGATTTTTTTCTGAAGAAGTGATTCTTCCTTAAGTATATAATGCATTAAAGAAAGGCCAGCACAACCAGCACCCGCAATAATATAATCGTAATTATCCATTGTTTTGCATCATCTCGTCTCTGCGTACCTTATCCCAATATTTCTTTGCAACAAAAAGCATTCCAAAACTTTCGCCATCTTCTTTATACAAATGCTTATGATGCATCTTATGAGCCCATCTTATTGCTTTGATATATCTGTTATTAGATCTTGTAAACCATTTGATTCTCTGATGTATAATTACTTCGTGAAATATGAAATAAGCAAAACCATACATAGCAATACCTGCACCAATAGCAGCTACCCATAATGGTCCACCCATAATGGTTCCATAAAAAATACAAGCCATGCTAGGAATAGCAAATATTAAGAAAAAAGCATCGTTTTTTTCCAAGACATGTCCAGTGGGTTGATGATGATCTTCATGTAAAACCCACAAGAATCCATGCATTACATATTTATGTGTTAACCATGTTATACCTTCCATAATAAAAAATGTCGCCAACATTACTGCTACAAATAACATATAAATCGTTTTACTTTTATAAAAAATTTAATTGACTCCTCAATTTCGCTTTCGCCAGAATAAAAACTTTTCCATAATCTGGAATTCTTATTCTTGTTTTAAGTATGGCATGATGTTTGGTTTTCTTAATCTTCTTAAATAAAGAATAGTAATATTTATACGCCACATACACACCAAATCTGCACTGCAAAGGTAATGCTTTAATACCCTCTAATGCATTTTCAAAATCTTTTTGTATATCTTCTTCAATAGATAATTTATCTTTTTCCGTAAAATGATTGAAATCACAATTAGGGAAATACACTCTATCCAATCCTTCAAAATCTGCTTTAATATCTCTTAAGAAATTCACTTTTTGGAATGCAGCACCTAAACTTTGGGCAGCCGGTTTTAATTGTTCGTATTTTTCTAAATCTCCCTTACAGAAAATATATAAACACATTAAGCCAACTACTTCAGCACTTCCATAAATATACTTTTGATAGGAACCCTCATCATGTGCATGTTGACTTAAATCCATCTCCATGCTATATAAAAAAGCTTCTAATAATGCAGGATCAATATTGTATTGACGATAGGTCAATTGAAAACGATGTAGAATTGGATTCAAACTAATACCTTGTTCAAGTGCCGTGTAAGTGTCTTTTTTAAATTGATCAAACAAAGCCTTTTTATCAAAATCATGAAAGGTATCTACAATCTCATCAGCAAATCTTACAAATCCATAAATATCATATATAGGTTGTCTCAAATCTTTATGCAACAGCTTAATAGCAGAAGAAAAACTTGAGCTATACATTAATGTAGTTTGTTGACTACTTAATGCGGTTACATCATTATATAATTGAAAAGATGACATTTATTTTGAATAATTTTTATCAATTAAATTAGCTACTACCTC
>CALCEA010000123.1 GCA_937900675.1 uncultured Chitinophagaceae bacterium | reverse complement strand
GAATCACACTTGCATTATCGTCTTTGGTTACAATAATATTTTGGTAAACAAATAAAGGTTCAAAGAATAAAAAGTCATTGCTTTCTCTTAAGAATATCTGTAGTGTAGGCTTGATATCTCTTAATTTCTCTTGCACCACATTATCAAACTCAACAACATATTGTTTAGCCAATGGCAATAAGGTAGTTTGCAAATACTTTGACCAATCTTCTAAGGCTACTTCTTGACATCCATTAGGTAAAAATCTTTCCACCCACATCAAATCTTCTCTGGTTTTCCAATGATGCCATTCATGATGGTATTGAAAAATATAATGTGATTTAGATTGATTGTCTTCGATGCCCATTTTCCCAGCAGCAATAGCCACTTGAGCATAAACCATGTATTTGTCTTCCAATTTCTCCACTCTAAAGTTAGGCTGAATAGGCTGATAGACTAAATCTGCTTTTTGCAAATTAGCAGTGGTAAAAGGTTTATTATTGGGGATATAAAAACTAAATGGGTGCTCGGACAAATCTCTCCAAACCTTTTCAATTTTTGGTTGCAAGTATTCTTGCATTAATTCTTTTGTTTCTTCAGGTAAACTTGCTTCATCGGTATGAAGTATAGTATCCCAAAAACCTTGAAAAGGGGAATTCTTATTCAAGAACTTAGCCATTTCAGCGGGTTGCAATTTCTTAACCAATTGTAAAAGTATCTTGTCTTCTTCATTGATTAAAGTAGGGGTGACTAATTTAGCCAAATCTACTTTTTCAACCTTCCCTATGAATGAAGTTCCTTCTTCATTTACTTCACCCTTAATGATATTGAAATTGATATAAGGGTAACTGGTAGAATCTTCTTGAATGACTAATCCAAAACGATGCGTAATTTTTTCTTCCTTGGGCTCTCTGGTATCTACATCAGCAATTGGCAGGGGCTTGGTAAAGCCAGGGCGCTTAGTAGACGAATCGTTATTAATTCGCTGAATACTATTATCTAATACTTTCAAGAAAGGTTTTCCATCTTGATAAGTAAATTCAAATTTATCTTCAAGGTTATCTTTTAATGAATAACCATACAATGCCAATAATTTATTCTTTTCTCTATCCCAGTTTCTAATCGAATCAAAATAATCCGCACCTTTTAATTGAAACAACAATAACAAAAGCATCGTCTTATGCAAACAAAGCGGGTAAGCCGTTTCAGACAAGCAATCACAAGATGTATCAAAAAATCTTTCCTCGTTTTTTTGAATAATAATATGATGCGTCTTTCCATTATGATCTACCTCTGCTTCTACCCTTTCATTTTCACTTAATAAAATATGAGGTCTTATGGTCTTTAAAGTGTTTTCTGCTATTTCAAAAGTATCTTTTGAACAAAGCATCTTAATCATTTTAAGATCTAAGTTTTTAGTACGAAGTAAAGTATGGGTAGTTTTATAAGCTTCTGATTGATACTCCAACATATTCTTATCCATCAAATCTTGGATAAAAAATAATGCGGCTGCTTTATGTCTACAAACCTCAGATAAATTGTAAGGACATCCGCATCTTAATGATAAAGTTGCAGGATTTTTAAAATTCTCAATAGTCACTTTATAAAAAGTACTATAGCCATCATCTTTCACCCTACAGTTAATAGAACCCAATAATGGATCAAACTTAACTAGTTCAATATTTTTCAAAGCAAAAATGCGCTTGCCTCTTCTAATCACCTCTTCGGTGCCGTAACTGTAGATATGTTTAACTAAATAGGGTAATGCCATAATAAATACAAATTACCCTTCAAAAAGGGCAATTTGCAAATGTACAACTTTGTGGGCTATTTTAGGTCAATCAATGCGCCATTCTTGAAAATGGGCAAAGAAGGGGCAACATCCTTGGAAACACAATATTGCATGTCATCTTCCAGACCATAAGCAGCCAAACGATGCCAATGAGTCAAAGTTTGAATATAGTTGGGCATATCTGCCTTATGCATATTATATAACTGATTCGCCATAAAACTACTATCACAATGTATAGTAAACTGATCTTTAATTTCCTCAATCACAGCGCCGGCAAATAAAGTGTCTTCTATATTAAATCTATTTTTCCAACCAGAACAACCTAAAATAACATTGGCATTTTGTTCTTTTAAAAAACTAACCACTCTAGTTAAATTAGGAAATGAGCCTGTTATCACTTCTTTTGCACCTTGCTTTAAAGCCATATGCAACAATTTGGTACCATTCGTAGTGGTAATGACAAGGGTTTTATTTTCAATAAAAGACCTTGGATATTCAGAAGGAGAATTGCCATAAGACAATCCTGGAATAATTTTTCCATCTCTCTCACCAGCAGTAATACCTCCTGTTTGTTTTCCCATTTCAATACATAACTCTGCAGAATCTACAGGTATAATTTTGGATGCTCCATTATATAAAGCAGTTGCCATGGTGGAGGTCGCTCTAAACACATCAATAATCACTACTATTGAATCATGCACTTCATACAAGTCCAACAAAGAAGGTGTTAATACCGTATGTAGACTTGGTTTCTTTTTTTGTTCACTCATAGGCGCAAAGATACAACAAGGCTCATTTTTTTGATCTTTAAATTTTATCTTTTGCCTTATTTAACAATAAAATTTCCGAAATAATAATTTCAGTAGTAGCTCTTTTGATATCATTCTTATCTGTGTAAGATTTGTTCACAATTCTACCTTCAATGGCTATTTCAGATCCCTTTAATAGATACTGCTCAGCATATTGAGCCAACTTAGACCATGCTACTAAATTAAACCACTGCGTTTCGTCTACCCAGTCCCCTTTTGCATTTTTATATCGGTCGTTGACGGCGATACTTAAATTGGCTACTTTTTTATCGGTGTCAAAAACCTTGATCTCAGGGGCAGCACCTAGATGTCCAATTAATTGTACTTTGTTTTTAATTGCTTTCATGAAAATAAATTTTGTTGAACCACAAAACTGCATGAAAGAAGTATGCAAAAACAAGGTAATTATCTATACAAAAAAAGGGGGCGAATGCCCCCTTCATTATTTATGTAAAAGATGATTACTTAAATGGGAACTTAACCACTTTAGCTTTCACCAATGTATTTCTAATATCAATATAAATTTCAGAACCCACTTTAGCATGCTCAGTTGCCACATAGCCTAAGCCAATCGCCTTGCCTAAACTTGGCGCTTGAGTACCTGAAGTTACGGTACCAATTTTTGCACCACTCGCATCTTTGATTTCATAATGATGACGAGGAATACCTCTATCAATCATTTCAAAACCAACTAATTTTTTAGATACCCCATTTTCTTTTTGTGCTTTAATGGCAGCTGAATTGGTAAACTCTTTGGTGAACTTTGTAATCCAACCTAAGCCAGCTTCAATAGGACTAGTGGTGTCGTCAATATCATTACCATATAAGCAAAAGCCCATTTCTAATCTTAATGTATCTCTTGCACCCAGTCCAATTGGTTGTATGCCAAATGCAGCACCTTTTTCAAATAAAGCATCCCAAACTTTTGAAGCATTATCATCCATGTCTTCAAAATAAATTTCAACACCACCCGCTCCAGTATATCCAGTTGCGCTGATTAAAACATTATCAATACCTAATAATTTTCCTTTTGCAAAACTATAATAAGGCATATTCAATACATCCATATCAGTGAGCTG
>CALCEA010000122.1 GCA_937900675.1 uncultured Chitinophagaceae bacterium | reverse complement strand
CTTTGCTGATTATTCTGAGGAATAGTTTATTTATGAAGAAATTTATTAGAATCATTAGTTATATCAAGGAATACAAGGCCTATATGGGACTTTATACCTTGTTTATCTCCTTATCAATCATTTTTAGCCTGTTTTCTTTGAGTATGCTAATCCCTTTCATGGATTTGATCTTTGGAAGTGATGAGTTGTCAGGGGTGGTTAAAACAACGGCTAGTTCTGGAAGCTTCAAAGATATTATTTACCATTTTCTACAAACCACTATTGCTCAATTTGGGAAAGTGCAGGCATTGGGTTGGATTTGCTTAGGTATTATTACAGCTGTATTATTAAAGAATTTGTTCTTGTATTTATCCTGGTATTTTTTAGCACCCATTAGAAATGCAGTAACAAGAAAATATTCCAAATTATTATATGACAAGATTTTACAATTACCTATTGGTTATTTCACAGAACAAAGAAAGGGGGATATTTTAAGTAGATCTTCAAATGATATTGCAGAATTAGAAAACTCTATTATTGGCGCATTGGAAGGAATGATCAAAGAACCTTTGAATATCATTGGTATCATTATTGTTTTATTTGCTATAAGTGTGAAGCTTACTTTGTTCGTGTTTGTTTTATTGCCATTAGCAGGTTTTGTAGTGGGAAGAATTGGTAGAAGTTTGAAAAAGCAAACCAATAAAGCACAGATCAAATGGGGAGAGATCATGAGTCAAATGGAAGAGACTTTATCTGGCTTGAGAATCATCAAAGCATTTAATGCAGAGAAAAGAGTGAAGAAAAGTTTTTATGGATTGATCGATGAGATCTTCTTGATTAAAAATAAAATCTTATACAAAAGAGATTTAGCATCACCCTTATCTGAATCATTGGGCGTGATTATATTATGTTGTGTACTTTGGTTTGGGGGCAAGTTGGTTTTGAATGGAGAAATTTTATCAGGTAGTTCATTTATTGGATATGTAGCATTGTTTTCACAAATTATCAATCCTTCCAAAGCCTTATCACAAGCGGTGTATAATGTAAATAGAGGAATCGCTACTTTAGATCGTTTAAACGAAATTTTAGAAGCTCCAGTAGTGGTAGAAGAAGCCAAACATCCAATTGAATTAAATGGTTTCAATCAATCTATTGAATTTAAAGATGTTCAGTTTGCTTATAATGATACTACCATTTTAAATCAGATTAATCTGCATATTCAAAAAGGCAAAACCATTGCCTTAGTAGGTTCTTCTGGTGCTGGTAAAAGTACATTGGCAGATTTAGTACCAAGATTTCATGATGTGAGTGGAGGATCCTTATTAATTGACGGCAAGGATATCAAAGACTATAGTTTACATAGCTTAAGACAACAAATAAGTATTGTTACACAAGAACCTATATTATTCAATGATACTATTGCAGCTAATATTGCTTTGGGAAAGCCTGATGCAACCTTAGAAGAAATCAAAGAAGCTGCAAAGATTGCCAATGCATATGATTTTATCACTAAGAAAGAGCAGGGCTTTGATACAATGATTGGCGATAGAGGAAGCAAGTTGAGTGGAGGAGAGCGTCAGCGTTTAACCATTGCGAGAGCAGTATTAAAAAATCCACCGATTTTAATTTTGGATGAAGCTACTTCAGCATTAGATACGGAGAGTGAGAAATTAGTACAAGATGCCATTAATAATATGATGCAACATAGAACATCTATTGTAATTGCGCATAGACTATCTACCATTCGACACGCGGATGAAATTATTGTTTTACAAAAAGGCAATATTGTAGAGCGCGGCAACCATGATGAATTACTTGCGCAAAATGGCTACTATAAAAAGTTAATCGAAATGCAAGAGGTGAAGTGATGACATTAAAAATCATGAATGATTTTTAATGATGGGTTGATTGAAAAAAATCAAAATAGAGAAAAAATAAAGAAGGGCTAAATTTTTGTTAGCCCTTCTTTATTTTAATAATCTCCTAATGTCTCTTCTAATTGAGTTAATGCATTTGCTAATTGCTCATCGTTGGGTGCGATACCATGCCACTCATGGCCAGTCTCCATAAAGTCTACGCCCTTACCCATGGTGGTCTTCATTAAGATCACTACTGGCTTTCCTTTTCCTGTTAAGCCCTTCGCTTTCTCTAATGTAGCAACAATCTCTTCCATATTATGACCATCCATATGCAATACTGTCCAATGGAAGGCTTTGAATTTCTCTTCTAAATTATCCAAGTTTAACACCTTGCTTAAAGGGCCATCAATTTGTTGGCCGTTTACATCCACTGTAGCAATATAGTTATCTACTTTATTATGCGCAGCAAACATGATCGCCTCCCAGTTTTGTCCTTCTTGTAATTCACCATCACCATGTAATGAGTATACAATTCTGTCGTCTCCATTGTATTTCTTAGAAAGAGCTGCGCCAATAGCTACGCTCATTCCCTGGCCTAAAGAACCACTAGCAATTCTGATACCAGGTAAACCTTCATGAGTGGTTGGGTGACCTTGTAATCTTGAATTAATTTTTCTAAAACTTGCTAATTCTTTTACATCAAAAAAACCTGATCTAGATAATACAGAATAAAATACAGGAGAAATATGTCCATTAGATAAAAAGAATAAATCTTCATTCTTTCCATCCATAGAAAAATTAGTATCAAACTTCATTACCTTAAAGTACAACGCAGTTAAAAAATCAGTACAACCCAAAGAACCACCTGGATGACCACTTTGTTGAGCATGTACCATTCTTACTATATCTCTTCTAACTTGAGAAGCAATTTTTGTTAATTCTGCAGTTGACATAAGCGTAAAATAATTATAGGGGCAAAGATAGCAAAAAATACAGCTAAAGAATGGCAGGATTTATTAGCTTTGTGTACTCAAAAGAATGAACTATGTCGGAAGCTTTAAGTAAAATCACCTCAGACGCTGAAAATGGCATGAAAAAAGCCATTAATCACCTAGAAATAGAATTAACTAAAATTCGTGCTGGTAAAGCAAGTCCTTCTATTTTAGAGGGAATCAATGTAGACTACTATGGTACACCAACACCTATTAGTCAGGTAGCGAATGTGGCTGTTTTAGATACTAGAACCATTAGTGTTCAGCCATGGGAGAAAAATATGTTGGCTTTAATTGAACGCGCTATTATGGGTGCAAATATTGGCATCACTCCTCAAAACGATGGTGTTCAAATTAGATTATTCATGCCACCATTAACAGAAGAGCGTCGTCGTGAATTGGTTAAAAAAGCAAATGGAGAAGGAGAGCAGTCTAAGATTGCGATCAGAAATATTCGTAGAGATCATATCGAACAAGTAAAGAAGCAACAAAAAGAAGGTGCGAGTGAAGATATTTGCAAAGGCACAGAAGATACTATCCAAGGCTTAACAGACAAATATATTGCTGCTGTAGAAAAGCATTTAGAGTCAAAAGAGAAAGAAATTATGACCGTTTAACAACAGGTCTATTGGCAATAAAAACGCCTATTAAGATAACACCCATCCAAACATATTGCATGGGTGTTATTTTTTCCCCATACAACATCCCCCAACATACTGCTACTATTGGAATACCATATGTTACCAATGAGCCAAAGATCACGCCAGCTCTTTTAATTAAGTAATAAAAAAGAATACTAGCAGCCGAAGTGCCAATAATGCCCAATACTGCGCTAGCTAAGGTGGAATGAATAACTAAGTGGTTTGCAAAATCGTTTTTAAAATATCCTGTAAAGAATAAAATAGCTGCACTAGGTAAAATCAAAAAAGCGAAAGCCACAGAAGCTATATTTAAGGCCCCAATATTTTGCAAATACCTTCCCACCATATTTACATTGATGCCATAAAATAATGTGGCAATTAAAACCAATCCTGCATAACCCATATTATGCAAACTCATGTCTTTTCCTGCGGCAAACAAAAAACATAATCCAATAAAGCCAATGATCACTCCAATCATTTTGGTAACATTGGTTTGAACCTTGAAAAAACTAATACCTACTAAAATGGTAAATAAGGGAGTTAAAGAATTTAAGATACCAGCCAAGGCGCTATCAATTTGTGTTTCTGCAATACAAAAAAGAAAGGCAGGGATAAAATTTCCAGCTACTCCTGAAATAAGTACCAGACCCATTTTGTCTTTGGGAATTTGAGGAAGGGCTTTGATGGCGAAAGGGAGTAAAACCAAGCCTGCAAAAAGCATCCTTAAAGAAGCCACTTGATAGGGAGAAAATGACCTTAGGCCCTCTTTCATCAACACAAAAGAACTACCCCAAACCAAGGATAATAGGGCAAAAACTAGCCAATTGGTCCACTTCTGATGCATCAACTTGAATTTGAAACAAAGATGCCTCTTTTTGCCTTAAAAATGGATAAATTCTTGTTTCTTTGTAGCCTATGAGTCAGCATGCTAATTATTCCATTAAAGTAGATCAGTTCGAAGGTCCATTTGATCTATTGTTGTTTTTCATTGAGCGAGATGAAATGGATATTTACAATATTCAGATCACAAAAATCATTAAAGACTTTTTAGATTTTATACATCAGCAAGAGAAGTTGAATATTGAATTAAGTAGTGAATTTATTTTATTCGTATCTACTTTAATGCGTATCAAGGCAAAATTATTATTGCCTAGAAAAGAAATAGATGCTGCCGGAAATGAGATTGATCCAAGACAAGAATTGATTGATAAAATATTAGAGTACAAGCGTTATAAAGAAGCAGCCACTCAAATGGCCGATTTGGAGCAGTTGAGAATGTTGATGGTGAAGAGAGGTAATATCCAACAAGAAATGTCTTTGGTGGGTGAAGAAGCTGCAGAAGGAACAGAATTACAAACGGTTACTTTATTCAAATTGATGAAGTCTTTTGAAAAAGTAATGTTGCGTTTACAAGATCGTCAAACTGCGAAGCCTGTGCATACTGTGGTTAGATACAACTATACCATGGAAGGCAGTAGAGAGTACTTGTTAGATCAGGTGCAAAAAGAAAAGACAGTTGCATTTGAAAAAGTATTTGATATCTGTGAAGACAGAGTGCATGCATTATTTTTATTCTTATCTATTTTAGAATTAGCTCAACAAAAATATATGAAGTTATTAGTAGGCGAAGGTCGTAATAACTTTATCATTGAGTGGAACGAAAATAGAGAAGATGATTTAGAGCCAGGCCATGTAGATACCTTTGATTCTTACGAAACTAAAATGGATTTAGGTGCGTTTAAAGATGATGAGAATACAACAAGCGGCGATGGTGATTTTGATCCTAGCTTAAACTAAGCAAATTCTTTTTGTCCTATTAAAGCTTTCACCGCATCAGCAATTGCTTGAGCGTCGTAATGACATTCTTGATGTAATTCTTTCAAGCTTCCATGTTCAACAATAGTATCAGGTATACCTAATATAGTTACTTGAGCTTTGTAGCCATGTTCGTTCATGAATTCCAAAATAGCAGAACCAAATCCTCCTACTACGGCAGCATCTTCTACAGTTACAATCTTGGTATAGTTTTGGAAAACTTCGTGTAATAAAGCCTCGTCTAATGGTTTTACAAAACGAATATCGTAATGAGCAGGATCCAATCCTTCGGCTCTTAAATTTCTAATAGCAGTTTGAGCAAAATTACCTGGATGACCAAAGCTTAAAATGGCCACTTCCTTTCCGTCTTTTAATTTACGACCCTTGCCAATCTCTACTTTTTCCATAGGTTTTCTCCAATCTACTTGAACTCCTTCACCTCTTGGGTATCTTAATACCACAGGCAAAGTGGTTTCTGGTAATTGTGAAGTGTACATTAGATTACGCAACTCAGATTCGTTCATTGGGGCTGCAATAATCATATTAGGAATACATCTGAAAAATGCAATATCATAACAGCCATGATGTGTTGGACCATCTTCACCCACCAATCCTGCACGGTCTAAACAAAATACCACAGGTAATTTTTGTAAAGCCACATCATGTATTACTTGATCATATGCGCGTTGCATAAAAGAAGAATAGATATTACAGAAAACTTTCATTCCCTGTGTAGCCAAACCTGCACTTAATGTAACAGCGTGTTGCTCGCAAATGCCCACATCAAATGCTCTGTGTGGCATAGCGTCCATCATAAATTTCAAAGAAGATCCACTAGGCATAGCTGGTGTCACACCCATGATCATAGGGTTTACTTCGGCTAATTCTAAAATGGTATGTCCAAATACATCTTGGTATTTAGGAGGTTGTGGAGTATCTATTTTTTTCTTAATGATCTCACCCGTTACTTTATCAAACAAACCTGGTGCATGCCATTTGGTTTGGTCTTTTTCAGCCAATGCATATCCCTTCCCTTTAACAGTGGAGATATGTAATATTTTTGGACCAGATATTTCTTTAAGGTCTTTTAAAGTATCTACTAACTTGGTGATATTGTGTCCATCTATAGGTCCAAAATATCTTAATCCTAAAGCTTCAAATAAATTACTGCTTTTAGAAACCATGCCCTTCAATCCTGCTTCTACTTTAGAAGCTGTTTCTCTTGTGAAAGTCTTACCAATAGGCAATTTGCCCATGAGTTCCCAAAGCTCATCTCTAAACTTATTGTAAGTAGGAGAAGTGCTAATATCTGTTAAGTATTCTTTGAGCGCCCCCACATTTGGGTCGATGCTCATACAGTTGTCATTTAAAATAATCAATACATCACTATCGGCCACACCCGCGTGATTCATTGCTTCAAAAGCCATACCAGCTGTCATAGATCCATCACCAATAATGGCAACAGATTTTCTGTTTTCACCCTTGTATTTGGCAGCCATTGACATACCCAATGCTGCTGAGATAGAAGTGGATGAATGACCTACTCCAAAAGTATCGTATTCGCTTTCGCTTCTTTTTGGGAAGCCACTTAAACCCTTGTATTTTCTATTGGTACTAAATGAATCTCTTCTACCTGTTAAAATTTTATGACCATAAGCTTGGTGACCCACATCCCATACCAATTGGTCATAGGGAGTATTATACACATAGTGTAATGCAACACTTAATTCAACTACCCCCAAACTTGATGCAAAATGACCTCCTTGCACACTCACTACATCAATAATATATTGGCGTAGTTCGTCGCAAACCTGATGTAATTTTTCCCTGGAAACCTTTTTCAGGTCTTCTGGTGAGTTGATATTTTTTAATAATGGTCCGGCCTCAAAATGCATTCAAAACAATTGTAATGTAAAAGTAAGTTAATAACACTTAAAAAGCACAAAAGTTTAGTCCAATAAAGGCATTTGCCGAATAGCCAAGCATTTTGCCCTTCATCCTAAAAATGGGCTATTTTGGTGCCGTTTTTGGTAAATTTGAGTCAGATGTTACAAAAGAGATCATATTATTGGATTTGTCAAATTGGGGGCTGGTTAAGCTATGCCCTGACCATTTTGTTTTTCTCCTATGTGTTACAAAGAGAATTGAATAGTTTATTTATTCAAAGAATTTTTATTGGGGTGAGTTTAGGTATCATTGTTTCACATTTGCTTAGAAGATCCATCATTCAAACAAAATTGAGACCTCCTACACCGGCCAATCAATGGTGGAAGATGGTTTTGCTGATAGTATTGTTTACTGGACTATACAGTTTCATCAATAGTACATTAGTTGAGCTATTCAAGTTATATGATATTAAAAGAGAAGGTTCTGGTGAAGCAACCACTCCTTTTATTTTTTCTTGGAATCATATTTTTGCGAGTTGGAATTGGGATAGGGTTGCTAAAAGATTCTTGTTTAGTATTTTCCTAGACACTCCTATTTTCTTGGTATGGTTGTCGGTATATGTATTGTGGCATTATATTGAATTTGCGAATGCAGAAGCTTTGAAAAAATTAAAGCTAGAATCTTTGATTAAAGAATTGGAATTAAAAACCATTAAATCTCAAATCAACCCTCACTTTATTTTCAATGCATTAAATAGTATTAGAGCGTTAGTAGACGAGGATCCTGAGCGTGCTAGAAAAGCGATTACAGAACTAAGTAATATTTTAAGAAGTAGTATACAAGTAGACAAAGTTGAAATTACTTCATTGAGTAAAGAGTTGGCTATTGTAAAAGATTATCTAGCATTGGAGTATATCAGATTTGCTGACCGATTAAAAGTAGAATACCAGATAGACGAGGCAATCACTCATTTTGCCATACCGCCAATGATGTTACAAACATTGGTTGAAAATGCGATTAAGCATGGATTGAGTAAGCAACCTGGAGATTGTTTGATTAAAATTATTGCCAATATAGAAGCAGGTAAATTGGTTTTAATGGTACAAAACACAGGCACATTACAAGCCACTGAAAATGATGGTTTTGGATTACAAAGTACCAGAGATCGATTAAATATTTTATATGGAGGAGAGGCTGAATTTGATATTTATCAATGCAAGCCAAACCAAGTAACTGCTAAATTAATTATTCCGATACAACATTAATTTTTGAACTATGCCAATCAAAGCAATTATCATTGATGATGAAAGACTAGCAAGAAATGAGCTAAAGAAATTATTGCTTCAACATCCAGATATCAATATCATTGATGAAGCAAGTAGTGCGGACGAGGGGATTGAAAAAATTGATATAGCTCATCCGGATTTAATTTTTTTAGATATTCAAATGCCTGGTAAAACAGGATTTGATTTATTGGCAGAATTAGAAAAAGCACCAAGAGTTATATTCACAACTGCTTATGATGAGTTTGCTTTAAAAGCTTTTGAGGTAAACGCTTTGGATTACCTGTTAAAACCAATCGATCCTCAAAGATTAGCAGACGCCATACAAAAATTACAAACTGAAATTGCTTTAGAACAAGCCAGTTTATTGGGTGTAAATAGAGGACCATTATCTGAATCTGATCAGGTGTTTGTAAAAGATGGAGAGCGTTGTTGGTTTGTGAAATTAGCAGATATCAGATTGTTTGAAAGCGTGGGCAATTACGCTAAAGTATATTTTGATACCAATAAGCCATTGATTTTAAAATCACTAAATGCTTTGGAAGATAGATTAGATGAAAGAGTATTTTTTAGAGCCAATAGAAAACATATTATCAACCTACACTGGATTGAAAAAATAGAGCCATTTTTTAATGGAGGTCTTTTAGTAGAGTTAAAAGGAGGAGAGAAGATTGAGATTAGTCGTCGTCAATCTGTTAAGTTCAAAGAAATGATGAGTTTCTAGCGTATTAAGCGTTTAGGCTATGCACTGCATTTGCAATGGCTTCAATTAAACTAGGATCTTTTTCTACCGCATTTCCAACAACAATAATGTCTGCACCTGCTTGGCAATTTTCTTTTGCTTTCTCGGCGCTAGTAATACCACCGCCAATAACCAAAGGCACTTTAATATGTTTGGAAACCTGCTGAATCATTTCAGAACTGATAGGTGTTTTAGCACCGCTGCCCGCATCCATATAAATTAATTTCAAGCCAAGCATTTCACCAGCCATAGCTGTACAAACTGCGATGTCTTTTTTATTGGAAGGGATAGGATGTGTATTGGAGATATAAGAAACAGTGGTGGGGCTTCCTCCATCAATTAGCATATAACCCACAGGGATAATTTCTAAACCACTTTGTTTTACAAATGGAGCGCTCACTACATGATGACCAATCAATAATTCTGGATTTCTTCCAGAGATCAAAGAAAGGTATAATAAGGCATCTGCTTTTGGAGTGATTTGATCGGGTGAACCAGGAAATAATATTACTGGAATTTCGCAATGTTTCTTAATAGTGCTAACCATTGTATCCAAGGTATCAGTTACTACCAAACTTCCACCAACAAAAATATAATCCACCTTTGCTTTTACTGATAATTGAATAGTCTCCATTAAAGAAGTTTCATTCAATTTATCAGGATCAATTAATACCGCAAAAGCTTTCTTAGATTGCTCCTTCCCCGCACTGATCAAGTCATACAATTTCTTAGCCATGCCCAAAAATATCCATTTTTATCGTATCTCCTATAACCCCACCTCATTTATTACAAAAAATATTGATATTCCGAGGTTTTTTTTTCTAAGAAACTAACATTGCGTGGGGATAAATCACGGAATTCAATGGTAATATGGGATTTGTTTAAATTAACAATCCTTATCCACAGCTGTTAATATTTCGGGCGATGAAATATGACAAGAGAAGAATATTTTCGTCTACCCATCAAGGTTTTTTGAAAAACCTAATGGGAGACATAACAAACACCCATAAATAACATACGACCATGGCTACTCCAAAAACAAAAAAAGGCTTACAGTTTAAGCGCCGCTTTACAAAAGACAATGTTTCTCCTTACGATCAATTTGAGTACGACTACAGAGATAGCGTAATTAAAAATCCAAATGGTGAAAAGGTATTTGAAATGACCAATGTGGAAGTTCCAAAACAATGGAGCCAGATTGCGACTGATATCTTAGCACAGAAATATTTTAGAAAAGCTGGTGTACCGCAAGCTGATGGTTCTTTGGGTAGAGAAACAACAGTAAAGCAAGTTGCACATCGTATGGCAAATTGTTGGAGAGTGTGGGGTGAGCGTTATGGTTATTTTGCAACGGAGAAAGATGCACAAATTTTTTATGAAGAATTAGTATATAGTATTTTAAACCAAGCTTGTGTGCCTAACTCGCCACAATGGTTCAATACTGGTTTACATGAGAGCTATGGTATCACGGGTGGTGCACAAGGTCATTATTATGTAGATCCAATTGATGGTCAATTAAAAAAATCAACAAGTGCGTATGAGCGTCCTCAACCACATGCTTGTTTTATTTTAAGTGTAAGCGATGATTTAGTGAACGAGGGTGGTATCATGGATTTATGGACAAGAGAAGCAAGAATCTTTAAATATGGTTCTGGTGTGGGAACTAACTTCTCTCAAATTAGAGGAGCAAATGAAAAATTAAGTGGTGGTGGTTCTTCAAGTGGTTTAATGAGCTTCTTGAAAATTGGTGACCGCGCTGCTGGTGCTATCAAATCTGGTGGTACTACAAGAAGAGCTGCTAAAATGGTTTGCTTGGATTTAGATCACCCAGAAGTATTAGATTTCATTAACTGGAAAGTACAAGAAGAAGATAAAGTAGCTGCATTAGTTGCTGCTGGATATGATAATAGTTATGAAGGTGAAGCATACGCAACTGTATCTGGTCAAAACTCAAATAACTCAGTTCGTATTCCTAATAGCTTCTTTAAAGCATTATCAGAAGATGGTAATTGGGAATTAAAAGCAAGAACAGATGGTCGTGTAATGAAATCAGTTCCTGCAAGAGAAGTGTGGGAGCAAATTGCAAACGCTGCTTGGCGTTGTGCAGATCCAGGTACACAATACGATACCACTATCAACGAATGGCATACTTGTCCTAAAGGTGGTAGAATCAATGCATCTAACCCATGTTCTGAATACATGTTCTTAGATAATACAGCATGTAACTTGGCTTCTATCAACTTAAGAAAATTCTTCAACGAAGCTGATAATAGCTTTGATGTAGAAGGTTTTGAATATACTACAAGATTATGGCAGACTGTGTTAGAGATCTCTATTTTAATGGCACAGTTCCCTTCAAGAGAAGTAGCACAATTATCATACGACTATAGAACTACAGGTTTAGGTTTTGCTAACCTTGGTTCAATGTTAATGGTAAGTGGTATTCCTTATGATAGTGAAGAAGCTCGTGGTATTGCAGGTGCAATCTCTGCGATCATGACGGGTGTTGCTTATAAGACATCTGCTGAGATGGCTGCTTTCTTAGGTGCTTTTGCTAAATACGAAGAGAACAAAGAAGATATGTTACGCGTAATGCGCAACCACCGTGCAGCTGCATACGATGCTGAAGATGCTTATGTTGGTTTAGAAATTAAGCCACAAGGTATCAAAGCACAACACACTCCTGATTATTTATTGAAAGCTGCAACAAAGGCTTGGGATGATGCAGTTCAATTAGGAGAAAAATATGGTTATAGAAATGCACAAACCACTGTAATTGCTCCAACAGGAACAATTGGTTTGGTAATGGATTGCGATACAACTGGAGTAGAGCCTGACTTTGCATTAGTGAAGTTTAAGAAATTATCTGGTGGTGGTTATTTCAAAATCATCAACCAATCAGTTCCTCAAGCATTGAAGAACTTAGGTTATTCTCAAGCAGAAAACGATGCGATTGTAAACTTCGCAGTAGGTCATGCAAGCTTTAAAGGTGCTCCTTATATTAATGACGAGTCTTTATTAGCGAAAGGATTTACGCA
Organism: uncultured Chitinophagaceae bacterium; assembly: GCA_937900675.1. Classification (GTDB taxonomy): domain Bacteria; phylum Bacteroidota; class Bacteroidia; order Chitinophagales; family Chitinophagaceae; genus Sediminibacterium. The sequence continues at coordinate 25,563 of CALCEA010000122.1, read as the reverse complement.
AGAAGAAGTAGATAAATTAAATGGTGCAGCTAAATCTGCATTTGAAATCGGATTCATCTTTAACCGTTTCACTTTAGGTGATGCTTGTTTAACAAGATTAGGATTTAAAGAAGAAGTATTTGCTGATTGGAGCTTCAACTTGTTAGAAGCTTTAGGTTTCACAGAAGAGCAAATTGATGCTGCGAACGATTATGTTTGCGGTACAATGACTGTAGAAGGTGCTCCAGCATTAAAAGAAGAGCATTTACCAGTATTTGATTGTGCAAATAAAAATGGTAAGAAAGGTAAGCGTTATATCCACGCACATGGTCATATCAGAATGATGGCTGCTTGTCAACCATTCTTATCTGGTGCGATTTCAAAAACGATCAACCTACCAAATGAAGCAACTGTTGAAGAAATTGCTGATTGTTATTTAATGAGCTGGCAGTTAGGTTTAAAAGCAAACGCTTTATACCGTGACGGATCTAAGTTGAGCCAACCATTAAGTACTAAGTCTGATAAGAAAAAGAAAACTGATGGTGCAGATGCAGAAGCAACAGAAGAAACTGCAGCATCTCAATTAGTAGACTTAAGCAACTTGACAGTAGATGAATTATTAGAAGAAGTACAAAAGCGTATGACTACTTCAACTGATACAAAATTAAAGCGTCAATTATCTCGTATCGTTGAGCGTAAATCTTTACCAGCTAAGCGTCGTGGCTTTACACAAAAAGCAAGAATTGGCGGTCAAGTATTATTCTTAAGAACAGGTGAATATGCTGATGGAACTGTTGGTGAATTATTCATCGACTTAGCAAAAGAAGGTTCTACATTAAGAAGTTTAATGAACTGCTTTGCTATCTCAATCTCTGTTGGTTTACAATATGGTGTGCCATTAGAAGAGTTCGTAGACAAGTTTGTATTTACCAAGTTTGAACCATCAGGTATGGTAGATCATCCAAATATTAAAACAACTACCTCTATCGTTGACTTTATCTTCCGTTCTTTAGCTTACGAATACTTAGGCAGAACAGATTTAGTTCATGTGTTGGATAAACCTACAGTGGAAAACTTAGGAGAGGAGGGAGATATTACCCTTGTGGGAAAGCCTGAATTAAGTAGCATTCGCGTAACTGCGCCTGCTGCTACACCAGCGCCTGCTGCGAAAGCTAATGTAGCTGCTGCAGTAAACGAAGGTGGTACAATGGATAATGTAACTGCTGCTGCAAAGAGCATGCAAAGCGATGCGCCTGCTTGTAGCACTTGTGGTCATATTACTATCCGTAGCGGTACTTGTTATAAGTGCTTGAACTGCGGAACTTCAATGGGTTGTTCATAATAGTTTCCGTACCCTATATAAAGAAAAAGCCCTTTTTGTAAAAATTAAGGGCTTTTTCATTTTCCTCTAATGATTTTTCAAACCCACCCCATGAACGGGTGGGTTTGAGTTTTTTAAATAAATACCAACTTAACCTTAATAATCAATCAATATTTTCACTAAATTCATTCTTTAAAATCATCACGAGAAAACGATTGCCTTATGTCAGATTTTCAAGTTAAAGTTGCGCCTAAGAAATACGACGCAGTTATTGTGGGTTCAGGAGCTGGTGGAGGTATGGCAGCTTATGTTCTTGCGAAAGCAGGATTAAAAGTTTGTTTGCTAGAAGCAGGTCCAGATTATGATCCAGCAAAAAATTCAGCACAGTTAAAAAACCCATGGGATTCACCTCGTCGTGGAGCGAGTTCTAAATTCCGTCCATTCGGTGAATTTGATGGATGTTATTGGGGTTGGGAAATTGATGGTGAACCATATACGCAAACAAAAGGATCAGATCATTTTGATTGGTGGAGAGCAAGAATGGTGGGTGGTCGTACCAATCACTGGGGAAGAATCTCTTTGCGTTTTGGACCTAAAGATTTTAAAAGAAGAAGTATTGATGGCTTAGGTGATGACTGGCCAATTGGATACGAAGATGTAAAACCTTATTACGATAAGATTGATAGATTAATTGGTGTATACGGAACCAACGAAGGATTAGAGAACGATCCAGATGGTATCTTCTTGCCTCCTCCAAAACCTCGTTTACACGAATTGATGTTTAAGAAAGCAGCCACTGGAATTAATATCCCAGTAATTCCTTCTCGTTTATCTATTTTAACAAAGAAAATTAACGATGAGCGTGGTGCATGTTTTTATTGTGGTCAATGTAATCGTTCTTGTAAAGTATATGGTGACTTCTCTTCTTCATCAGTATTAGTAAAACCTGCAGTATTAACTGGTAATGTAGATTTAATTACTGGTGCAATGGCGCGTGAAGTCTTAACAGATAGAGAAGGAAAAGCAACAGGTATTTCTTATGTAAATAAAACAGATAAACTAGAATATCAAGTGCATGCTAAAGTAGTGATACTTGGCGCAAGTACTTGTGAAACTGCTCGTTTATTATTGAATTCAAAATCACAAAAACATCCAAACGGTTTAGCAAATAGTTCTGGTGTAGTAGGTCACTACTTACACGATTCTACTGGTGCTGCATTGGGTGGAGTGATTCCTAACTTAATGGGTCGTAAGCGTTACAACGAAGATGGTGTTGGTGGTATGCATGTGTATACTCCATGGTGGTTGGATAATAAAAAATTAGACTTCCCAAGAGGATACCATATTGAATATTGGGGTGGTATGAGCCAACCTAGTTATGGATTTGGTATGGGTATGCAAGGATTGAATGGTAAGTTCCAAGTAAATGGAAAAACCAAAGAAGAAGGTGGATACGGTTCTTCATTAAAAGAAGATGTTCGTTTCTTCTATGGTGCTAGTGTTGGTATGGGTGGTCGTGGTGAAGCAGTACCTCGTTTTGAAAACCATTGTAAGATTGATCCAGATGTAGTGGACAAATATGGTATTCCAGTATTGAAATTTGATTGTAAGAATTCAGAATATGAAATCAAGCAAGCAAAGCATATGAAAGAAACTTTCCGTGAAATCATGCACGAAATGGGTGCAGTAATTACATGGGGTGATTCTGATGATGCAAGTAACAATTATGGTTTATCAAATCCAGGAAATATTATCCATGAAGCTGGTACAGTTAGAATGGGTAATGATAAAAAGACTTCAGCATTAAACGCATGGGGACAAGCACATGATTGTAATAATTTATTCTGTGTGGATGGATCTGTATTCACTTCACAAGCAGATAAGAATATTACTTGGACTATTTTAGCATTGTCTATGCGTACTTCTGAGTATATCTTGGATCAAATGAAAAAACAAAATCTATAACTCAATTAACACACTTTAAAATTATCATATCATGGATAGAAGGAACTCCATCAAAGCCTTGGTTTTAGGAACAGTTTCAGCAGGTGTTGTTATTGAAGCCTGTAAGAATGCTAAGACCACGGTTACAGAAGTAAACATGGACGATCGCATGCAAGAAGAAAAAGATTATTTAGTGAAGGTAAACGCCGAACCTAAATTCTTTGACGAGCATGAGATGGCAACCATTACTGTATTAGGTGATATTATTATGCCAAAAGATGAAACCAGCGGTTCTGCATCAGAAGCGAAAGTGCCTGAGTTTATCGAGTTTATTGTAAAAGACATGCCAGAACATCAAGTGCCGGTAAGAGGTGGCTTAAGATGGTTGGATTTACATAGTTTCAATAAGCATGGTAAATCTTTTATTGGATGTACACACGAGCAACAAATTGGCATCGTAGATGAAATTGCTTATCCTAAAAAAGCAAAACCAGAACATGCACAAGGTGTAAGCTTCTTTAATAAAATGAGAGACTTAGTAACTACAGGATTTTACACTTCAGAAATTGGTGTGAAAGATTTGGGCTATATGGGCAACCAACCGAATATGTGGAATGGTGTCCCAGACGATGTGTTAAAACAGCATGGTTTAGCATACACCGAGAAAGAGCTGAAGGAATGTATTTCGTATTAAATTCTAATTGAAAATTAAAAGGCGCTGGTTCAGCGCCTTTTTTATTGTTTTAATTTTTTGAATTAGAAAATATACTTTCTCGACTGAACATCGAACTTGTGAGCTGAGAGGGAGAGATAGGTATATTTTCTAATAAACAAGGTAGATTATGAAATGGCGCTACCAGGGGCGATGCCTTCTGTAGGATTTACGAAATACAACTTCCCTGCAGCGTCTTCTGCCATTAAGATCATTCCCTTGCTTTCAATACCACGCATTTTTCTTGGTGCTAAATTGGCTACAATAGTTACTTGTTTACCAACAATATCTTCTGGATTAAAATGCATTGCAATACCAGATAAAATAGTTCTTTGCTCAAAACCAAGATCTACTAATAGTTCTAATAATTTATCTGCTTTCTCCACTTTCTTTGCTTCAATAATGGTTCCTACGCGCAAATCAATCTTTGCAAAATCATCAAAAACAATTTCTGGCTTTAATGGATTAGGTCCAGTTGATTCAGTTTCGTTGCTAGTATTTTCCATAGTTGTTTTTTTAGCGGCAGCATTGGCTTGTAATTGAGCTAGTTCTGCAGCAATTTCTTCGTCTTCAATTTTTCTAAATAATAATTCAGGGGCTCTTAAAGAATAACCCACTTTCAATAAATTAAATGAACCAGCGTTTTCCCATTCTAACATCTTATCTACCACTTTCATTAAGTGACACATTTTCTTCGCTGTAAATGGCAAGAAAGGATGTATTAAAATAGCTAAGTTGGCACTTAATTGTAAACAAGCGTGCATGCAATTGTCAATCTTCGCTTGCGCATGAGGATCTGTACCAATTTGCTTTGCCACAATCCATGGTTCTTTCTTTTGCATGTATTGGTTACCCAATCTCGCTAAATTAATTACTTCGAATTGTGCGTCTCTAAATTTATATTGCTCTAATAACTCTGTTACTTTAGCGGTAGTATCTTTCACAGCTTGCATGATGGCCAAGTCTTCACTGTCTAATAAGTCTTGATGAATTGGAGGGACTTTGCCATTGCACAATTTGTGCATTAATACCCAGGTTCTATTAATAAAGTTGGCGAAGATGCTTACTAATTCTCCATTCACTGCATCTTGGAAACCTTTCCAAGTAAATTCACTATCCTTTGATTCAGGGGCAATAGAAGTTAAATAAAAACGAAGGCAATCTGCTAATGCTTCACCACCATTTTCTTTCTTGATCCATTTGTTAATATAATCTTCCATCTCGATGCTCCATCCTTTAGAAGTACTCATTTTGTCTCCTTCTAAATTCATGAACTCATTGGCAGGAACATTCTCTGGAAGTATATGTCCATTCAAATGCAACATCACTGGGAAAATAATACAGTGGAAAACAATATTGTCTTTTCCAATAAAGTGCACCAACTTGGTTTCTTTATCGTTCCAATAAGGGCTCCAATCTTTGTTATTATTGATGGCCCATTGTTTTGTAGCACTGATATATCCTATGGGTGCATCAAACCATACATACAATACTTTTCCTTCTGCCCCTTTTATAGGCACTTTGATTCCCCAATCCAAATCTCTAGTGACTGCTCTTGGTTGCAACCCACCATCAATCCAACTTTTACATTGTCCCACTACTGCAGGTCTCCAATCATCACTATGTTCTTTGATAATCCAATCTCTTAAAAAATCTTCGTGTCTATTCAATGGTAAATACCAATGCGTAGTAGATTTTTTAATAGGTGCTTTACCACTTAAAGTGCTCACCGGATTAATTAATTCCTCTGGGCTTAAAGTTTTACCGCATTTCTCACACTGATCTCCATAGGCTTCGTTATTGCCGCAGCTTGGGCAAGTACCCTTGATATATCTATCAGCTAAAAAAGTATTCGCTGTTTCGTCAAAATATTGCTCTGTGGTCTTGGTTTCTAAATCACCTTTTGCTTCCAGGTTGGAAAAGAATGCAGCAGCCGTTTCGTGATGCAATGGATCGCTGGTTCTATGATAAATATCAAAAGCAATTCCTAGGTCTTTAAAATTCTGCTCAATAATTGGATGGTATTTATCAATAATGGCTTGAGCAGTGGTTCCTTCTTTGGTTGCTTGAATAGGAATAGCCGTTCCATGCTCGTCACTTCCACAAACAAATACAACATCTCTTTTTTGAGCTTTCAGGTAACGAACATAAATATCCGCTGGTAAATAAGCCCCGGCTAAATGCCCAATATGCTTTAAACCATTCGCATAGGGAAGGGCTGCGGTAATCAAATATCTTTTTGGCGTCTTCATTGCTGCAAAAGTACTTAATATTGCGGTATGATTCAACCTTCCCATTTGAAGCCAGGAGACCTAATTGGTATGGTCTGCCCAGCTGGGGCCATCCCCATTGAAAGAGTACAAACCTGTGTCCAAACCCTTGAAGCCTGGGGTTATAAAGTAGCAGTTGGTAAAACTGTGGGAGGCAAGCATTATACTTTTTCTGGAACCGATGCCCAAAGAGCAGAAGACCTTCAAAGCATGTTGGATAATCCTGAAGTAAAAGCGATTATCTGTGCAAGGGGTGGATACGGCTTAAGTAAAATTATTGATCAAATTAATTTTACAAAATTCATAGCCCAGCCCAAATGGGTGATAGGGTTTAGTGATATTACTGTTTTGCATGCAGCTATACACCAATTAGGTATTGCAAGTATTCATGGTCCTATGGCAGCTGCGTTTAATAAGGGTGTGGAAGGCGAACCTTATATTCAATCTATAAAAGATGTTTTGGAAGGAAGGCCAACCCATTTTGAAGTGGGGCCTCATGATTCTAATCAAATTGGAGTAGCCACCGCGCCATTGGTGGGCGGAAATCTTTGTTTAATTGCGCATTTGATTGGCTCAAAATATAGTTTGGATACCAAGGGTAAAATATTGTTCTTGGAAGACACTACAGAGTATCATTATAATTTAGATAGAATGTTGATCCAGTTAAAAAATGCTGGCTTATTGAGTAATATTAAAGGGTTGATTGTAGGCGGATTTACTTCTTTAAAAGACGAGTGGACAGATATAGGCCAGGGTATTGTATCGATGGTCCAATCTTATGTGACTGACAAGACCATTCCTATTGCTTTTGATTTCCCCATCAGCCATGAACTGCCCAATTATGCTGTAAAAGAAGGGGTGGACTACTGTTTTGAAGTATCTCAAACAGGGGTAGTATTAAAAGAAATAGCTATTTTTTAAAACAAAGTTAATAATCGAATCGCATCGTTAAAACAGCCGTTTTAATTGTTAATTTTGGGTATAAATTGATTTGTATGCAAAAGAGTATTTTTTCATTAGGTATCGCATTGTTATGCTTTGTGCAAATAAGCTGGGCACAATCCTATGTTATTTCTGGAATTGAAAAAACAGACAAGGAAGGAATGCAATACGAAGTGCTTGGTAAAATGGGAAAGAACTATTGGGTCTATAAGAAAAATGGTTCTGTTTCTACTATTGCGCAATACAATGATCAAATGCAATTAGTAAAGCAAAACGACTTAACTTTTTTACCGGCTCAAGTAAAACAAATCGAGTTTGTAAAAAGAGCAGATCAATTATTTGCTTTTTATCAATTTCAAAATAATAAAACAGTATACGCTGCATTGGCAACATTGAATGTAGATGGGCAATTAAAAGCGGAACCCATCATTTTAGATACTGCACAAAATATCAGACCAGGATCCAATGTAAAAATTTTCAATTTAATTGAAAGTGATGATCATCAAAAGATCATGTTATTCAGTGTAAACACAAGCAATCCTGCATCTATCAAAATTAAAACCAATTCTTACAATGGAAATTTTGAAGAGATTGCAGATGCTACTATTACCATCAATTCCAACAATAAGAAATCAACACTTTCTGATTTTGCGTTAGACAATAAGGGTGATTTGTTTTGCTTAAGAAATACTACACAAAATAATGCAGCACCTGCAGTGAGTTTGATTTACTTAAGTGAAGGCGGAAGAGAAGTAATTGAATCCCCTGTGTTAAATACGCAGTTTTTACTAGATGATATTCGTTTAAAAGTAGATAATAACAACAACAGAGTTTTATTGAATTCTTTTTATGCAATTACTAAAAAGGGAAATATAGAAGGTTTGTTTACTTATATCTGGGATATCAATTCCAAAGCAGAAGTATTATCATCTGCTAATAGATTTACAGATGCCAATAGAGCATTAATGACTACTAAGAGAAATCTTAAAACCGCATTAGATACTTACTATATTGACAAAGTGAATCCTCAATCCAATGGAGATTTTGTGGTGATGGCAGAGTCTGCGGAAACTTATTCCAATCGATCTGCATTTTCAAGATGGGATTATTTCTGGGGCGGTCCTTTTTACAATCCATTTATTTTTAATTATTGGTACAGACCATTTGGTTTTTATCCTTGGGCAAGACTTGGATGGATGGGATTCCCTGGCTGGGATTGGGGCTGGGGTGGATTTGGATGGGGAAATTGGGGCGGCTGGGGCTGGGGAGGCCTAGGTTGGAGTGGATTCTGGAATCCGTTTGCAAGCTTTGGTTATCCAACAGTAACTTATAATGCAAAACAAATTGCTTTAATGTCTTTCGATCAAAAAGGAAATTTACAATGGGTTAAAACAATTGATAAATCTCAATCCGATATGAATGTAGATCAGTTTATTGGATATGGCAGTTTTGAAAATAGCAATGGAGTAAATATTATCTATTATCAGAAACAAAAAGGACAAAGACAATTTGTAATCAATACAATGAGTACAGAAGGAATATTAAGCAAGGCAGAGTCTATTATTTTACAAGAGAAAAGATTTGATTGGATGCCAAAAGCTTTAAAACAAGTGGGAGAGAAAGAATGTATTATACCATACCAATACAATAATAAAATTGGGTTTGCTAAAATTCAATTGAAGTAAGCAGTGGTATTTTTATTTAGAGATAGGTCAGACATTAATATACTATTCATTATAGTATTAAGTTTTGCATTACATTTTCATAACTGGATTACTCCACCCATGGTGATTGCGAATGAATCGGATGGTTTTTTGGCCTACCTGCTGATTCATTATATTAGACCTTTGCCAGGGATAGTACTGATATTTTTATTTCAACTTTTGATCATCTCACAGGCATTAAGATTGAATGTATTGTTGAGCCAATTAAAAATGTTTCAACAAATTAGTTACTTGCCTGCTTTTGTTTATGTGTTATTAACCGCTACTTTCCCATATTGGGATGTGATAAGTTCTGGATTAGTAGCCAATTCTTTGGTGATTTGGATCTTATTAAAGTTGTTAAAATTATATGATCAAAATAAACCTCAAACTATTGAGTTTAATATCGGGTTAATTGTGGGCGTTTCTATTCTTTTATATGAACCCATTGCCATTTTAATTCCAGTGGTTTTGTTTGCATTGACCATTATTAGGCCTTTTAAATTAACGGAGTGGTTGGTTCTATTAATGGGTATCGTTTTACCATTTTATTTATTATTTGCTTTTGTATTTCTGACTGAGTCTTCGCCTAATTTTACACAGTATTTTCCAAAATTAGATTGGAAAAATCCATTGGTACAGCCCGAGTGGAATATTATTTCTGGTTTGATCGTTATAGGAATTCAATTAGTGATAGGCATTTTCTATTGGCAACAACAACAAAATAGGTTTATCATTCAGGTAAGAAAGTATTGGGGGGTATTATTGCTGGTTTTATTGTTGACTTTTTTCCAACCTATCATCTTTTCGGTGCAGGCCTTGTATGCTTCGGCGATTGTAATTACCCCCATGGCATGCTTTATTAGCTTTGCTTATTCAACTCCCAAAAGGCTGATGGTGCCCAATATCTTATTTTGGACATCTGTGGGTATTATTGTGTATAACCACTGGGCATAATTGTAGATTTTTGGCCCTAAAAAGCCCATTATTTGGTACCTTTGAGGCTTCAAATAATACCCAAATAGCTTAATTCAATTCTATGAAATTCGGAGTAGTTGTTTTTCCAGGTTCAAATTGTGACAGAGATATGCAAGACGCTTTATCTCAAGATTTAGGATACCCTGTTGAAATGCTTTGGCATAAAGACAGCGACTTATCTCATTTTACAACGGAAGATTGTGTGGTACTACCTGGTGGGTTTTCATATGGGGATTATTTGCGTTGCGGTGCGATTGCTAAATTTAGTCCAATGATGCAATCGGTGATCGAATTTGCCAATAAAGGGGGAAAGGTTTTGGGTGTTTGTAATGGATTTCAAATATTATGTGAGTCTGGTTTATTGCCAGGCGCTTTATTACAAAACGAGAATCAACAATTTATCTGTAAAAATGTTTATATAAAAACACCTTCAAGTAAAGCATTGGCTATACCAATAGCACATGGTGAGGGAAGGTATTTTGCAGACAAGGATACTTTAGATCATTTGGAAAAAAACAACCAAGTGATATTTAGATATTGTGATCAGGATGGTCATATTGGAGGTACAGCTAACCCAAATGGTTCAACCAACGATATTGCAGGCATTTGTAATGACAAAAGAAATGTATTTGGTATGATGCCACATCCAGAAAGAGCTACTTCATCTGCTTTAAACAATATCGATGGCAAAGAAGTATTCAAGATCTTGGGTTTAAGCAAAGCTTAGTTTAACTTAATTAAATAGTTGTTATGAAAAAGTGGTTATTATTGATAAGTGCGGTGGTAGTAATGACAAGTGTTCATGCACAAAAATTGAATCCAACCAAATGGAGTTTCGAAGCTGTTAAAAAAGCAGATAAGCAATATGAAATTATCGCAACTGCAACCATCGAATCTCCTTGGCATATTTATTCTCAATTTGTAAAGGGAGGTCCAATTCCTACAAGTATTCAATTCAAGAAGAATCCATTAATCACTTTGGTAGGAAAGACTAAGGAAGAAGGAAAATTAGAGAAAAAATTTGATCCTAATTTTAAAACAACCATTGCCACTTTTGGGGGTACAGTAAAATTTAAGCAATTGGTGAGTTTAAAAGTATCCAGTAAGACAAAATTGTCGGGTACTGTTGATTACACAGTATGTAATGATGAAAAATGTCTACCTCCTGCTAAAGTAGAGTTTGAAGTAAATCTTCAATAGGTTTCCCTTAAAAACAAATCATTTGAAAAAATATTTTTTCTGTTTAGTTGTTCTTTTATCACTACTTAATAGTGTTGCATTAAGTGCGCAAACTGATAGTATAGTGAATGCTACAGTGAAAGCTATTGAGAAGAATGACTCTACCTATACTTTAAAAGCGGAATTAGTTTTACAGAAAGACTGGCATGTATACGATAACAATGCAGATGGAATTACCGCTCCAAGTTTTAATGCAAATATTGAATCTGCAAAATTTTTAGGACAAGCAATTTTTTCAACAAAATCAGTAGCGCAAAAAGATGTTTTATTTGGAAACGCGAAAATGTTTTTAGATAAGGTTTCTTTTGAACAAGAAATTAGTATAAGCGGTTTTCAGCCAGATAGCTTAAAAGGAAATATAATAATCAATGTTGGAAAGGGAGATCAATTTTATGCTTTAGAATTACCCTATAGCGCAGCATTGGCTAATGGGTCAAAAGCCCAAGCTTTTCAAATGGTATTACCAGCTTCGGCAACCACGGCTAAAGAAGGTGCTTGTGGCGAAACGCAAGCAGGAGCAGATGCTACCGCTTGGTCTGTTTTCTTTTTGGGATTCTTAGGTGGATTAATTGCATTAATTACTCCTTGCGTGTTTCCGATGATTCCAGTAACGGTTTCTTTTTTTACCAAGCGTTCAAAAACAAAAAAAGAAGGCATTAAGAATGGTGTATTGTATGGGCTAAGTATTTTCTTGATTTATATTTTAGCAAGTGTGCCTTTTCATATCATTGGAAATGTACAACCTGAAATCTTTAATAGTATTTCAACTAATGCCACTTTAAATATTATTTTCTTTATTGTATTTATCTTCTTTTCAATTTCTTTCTTTGGCTATTTTGAAATTACCCTTCCAAGTGGTATTGCCAATAAAGCAGATGCTAAAAGTGGATTAGGAAGTTTGGGTGGTATTTTCTTTATGGCGATTACCTTGGCCATTGTTTCTTTCTCATGTACGGGTCCAATATTAGGTACTTTATTAGTAGGTTCTTTACAAGGAGGTGCTTGGGCATTAACACAGGGTATGGCTGGTTTTGGTTTGGCGCTTGCATTACCATTTACCTTGTTTGCTATTTTTCCAGGATGGTTACAAAGTATACCTAAATCAGGCGGTTGGTTAGATACCGTTAAAAAGATTTTGGCATTTTTGGAATTGGCTTTGGCTTTCAAATTCTTATCTAATGCTGATTTAGTGCAACATTGGGGCATATTGAAAAGAGAAGTATTCTTAGGCATTTGGACCTTGGTTGCATTAGGTTTAACAGCTTATTTATTTGGTTGGTTAAGATTGCCACATGATGTAAAAGGCGCAAAAATTGCTCCTACTAGAAAGGTGTTGGGTGTTATCAGTTTTGCTTTTGCGATCTATGTAGCACAAGGTATACCAGTAAATAGAGCAAGCACTTTACAATTACTAAGTGGATTTCCTCCACCCTCATCTTATAGTTTATATGAGACTACAAATAAATCCACAACCGGATTACATGCACAAGTGGTGAATGATTATAGCAAAGCTTTAGCTATGGCCAAAGCAGCAAATAAACCTTTATTAATAGACTTTACTGGATGGGCTTGTGTGAACTGTAGAAAAATGGAAGAAAATGTTTGGATAGATCCTGCTGTAAAATCTTATATAGAAGAAAACTTCATTTTGGTTTCTTTATATGTAGATGATAGAGCCAATCTCCCCATTGAAAAAAGATTTACCTATACCAATGCTGCGGGGCAATCTAAAGACATCAAGACCCAGGGAGACTTGTGGGCGACTTTCCAATCAGAAAATTTCAAGCAAGTAACGCAACCTTTATATGTGGTATTAAGTCCTGATCAGACATTATTGTCTAATCCAGTTGGCTATACACCTAATATTCAACAATATTTAGAGTGGTTGCAATGTAGTGTGAAAGCGGGTAATTAAACCATTACATGGTCATGCCACGTTCGTTCATCATCTTTCTTAGATTAATCAAACCATAACGCATTCTTCCTAATGCTGTATTAATAGAGCAATTGGTCATCGTTGCAATTTCTTTAAAGCTCAAATTGGCATAATGTCTTAAAACAATAATTTCTCTTTGCTCTTCAGGTAATAAGTCAACTAATTGCTGAATGTTTTGATGCGTTTGTTTGCGCGTCATTTTATAATCAGCTGAATGATCTGAATGATTGATCACTTCAAATAAATCCTGATCATCACTAGTTTTAATAGTAGGCGTTCTTTTTACTTTTCTAAAATGATCTAAGCAATAATTTTGTGCAATTCTTAAAGCCCAAGGCAAGAATTTGCCTTCCTCATTGTACTTTTTTTGAACTAGGTTGTTTAAGATTTTGATAGAAATTTCTTGAATAAAGTCCTCTGCTAAGAAATTATCTTTAACCATATATAAAATAGCATTAAAAATACGCTCCTGGTGGCGATCTAATAATGCGTCAAATGCGCGGGTGTTACCTTCCTGAAATGATTGGATTAATTCGTTGTCTGTTAGGTCAAGAACTTTATTCATTTTGTTTTGTTTATAGTGTTCAAACTAGGCTGGATTAAAGGCCTTTTGGATTATTGACTGAAATTACTAGCTTAAACGACCCAAATTTGAAATGTGGGAAAGAAGAAAAGCTTTTTTAGGATATCCACATTAATTTTGTGCTATGGCGAATGATATACAAGTAGTAGGAGCGAGGGTGCATAATTTAAAAAATGTATCAGTGGAGTTTCCCCGTAATCAATTGATTGTGGTAACGGGGGTTTCAGGTAGCGGAAAGTCTTCATTAACCATTGACACTTTGTTTGCTGAAGGGCAAAGAAGATACGCAGAGAGTTTGTCTTCCTATGCTAGGCAGTTTATGTCAAGAATGGGTAAGCCAGATGTTGATTATATAAAAGGATTATGCCCAGCCATTGCCATTGAGCAAAAAGTGGTGACCAGAACCCCAAGAAGTACTGTGGGGAGTATGACCGAGATATATGATTATTTGAGAGTGTTTTTTGCAAGAGTGGGTAAGACCTATTCACCTATCAGTGGTCATGAAGTAAAGAAGCATGATGTGCAAGATGTGATTGGGTATATTCAATCTGGTAAGCAAGGAGACAAAATGGTATTGTTGGTTACTTTCAAACAACAGTCCAAAAGAGATATACAAGAAGAGCTCAATATATTATTACAAAAAGGCTTCTCAAGAATTTATTTAAGATCTGCAAAGAGTGAATCTATCATCCTAAGAATAGAAGAAGCTTTGGAGATGAATAAAACAGCTTTAAATAAGCAGTTTAAAGAGCATGAAGTGTATGTACTGATTGATAGAATTGTGGTGAAAGATTTTGAAGAAGATGATATACATAGATTAAGTGATTCCATTGCTACTGCATTTTATGAAGGAGATGGAATTGTATGGGTAGAAAAAAACAACAAGACATTACAAGACTTTAATAATAAGTTTAGTTTGGATGGAATGGACTTTGATGAGCCCAGTGCAAATTTATTCTCTTTCAATAATCCTTACGGAGCATGCCCCACCTGTGAAGGCTATAGTCAGGTTTTGGGTATTGATGAAAATTTGGTCATTCCAATTCCAACACTATCTGTATATGATGGAGCAGTGGCACCATGGAAAGGAGAGAAATTAGTTTGGTGGAAAGATCAATTTATTAAAGAAGCAGGAAAGAATGGATTTCCCATACATCAACCAGTTAATAAATTAACCAAGGAGCAATACAAGCAATTATGGAAGGGCACTGGCAAAGCCCTGGGCATTGATGATTTTTTTGCAGATGTAGAAGCACATTTATACAAAGTACAATTCAGGGTTTTATTAAGTAGGTATCGTGGAAGAACCAATTGCCCGGATTGTAATGGTTATAGATTAAGAAAAGAAGCATACTATGTGCAAATTGGCGGAAAGCATATTGGAGAGTTATGTGCGATGCCTGTTAAGGATTTACAAGTATGGTTTAAGGAATTACATTTATCTAAAAACGATGCAGAGATTGCTAAAAGAATACTCATTGAACTTGAACAAAGAATCCAAACATTAATGGATGTTGGATTGGGTTATTTAACATTAAGCAGATTGGCAAATAGTTTGAGTGGAGGAGAAAGTCAACGAATACAATTAACCAGATGTTTGGGATCTAATTTAACCAATTCACTATACATATTGGATGAGCCATCCATTGGACTACATTCAAGAGATACTGAAAGATTGATTAAAGTATTACAAAACCTAAGAGACTTAGGTAATACAGTGGTGGTGGTAGAACATGATGAACAAATTATGCGCAAGGCAGATCATATTATTGATATGGGGCCTTTGGCAGCGCACTTAGGCGGAGAAGTGGTAGCGGTAGGCAATGCCACTGCATTGATGAAAGATAAAAACAGTTTAACGGGTAAATATTTAAAAGGAACATTGAGTATTCCAGTGCCTGAGAAAACTAGAGTATCAAAATATAGTATTACTCTAAAAGGTGCTTACTTAAATAATTTAAAAAATATCGATGTACAATTCCCGTTACATAGTTTATGTGTGGTAAGTGGAGTGAGTGGAAGTGGAAAAACCACTTTAGTCAAACAAGTATTTTATAATGCTTTGCTAAAGGCCAAACAATTACCTACAGAAATTGTGGGCGGATATACTGAATTAAAAGGAGACTTGCATTTAATTGATGAAATAGAAATGGTGGATCAAAATCCTATTGGTAAATCATCCAGATCCAATCCAGTAACTTATATCAAAGCATATGATAGCATTAGAGATTTGTATGCAAGACAAGCACTATCTAAAATCAGAGGCTTTGCTGCCAAACATTTCTCTTTTAATGTGGATGGAGGAAGATGCGACACTTGTAAAGGAGAGGGAGAGCAATTGGTTGAAATGCAATTCTTGGCAGATGTGCATTTAGAGTGTGAGGATTGTGGTGGTAAGCGTTTTAAAGAATCTGTGTTAGAAGTACAGTATAAAGGAAAGAGTATCCATGATGTATTAGAGATGAGTGTGGATGAAGCCATGGAATTTTTCGCTGAAGAGAAAAATATTACTACAGCTATTCAGCCATTGCAAGAAGTGGGATTGGGTTATGTGAAATTGGGTCAAAGTAGTAATACTTTAAGTGGTGGTGAAGCACAGCGTGTAAAATTGGCTAGCTTTTTAGGAAAAGGGAAAGCTAGTAGTAAAATGTTATTCATATTTGATGAACCCACTACTGGTTTACATTTTCATGATATCCATAAATTATTAAAAGCATTTAATGCATTAATAGATCAAGGCCATAGCTTGGTGGTGGTAGAACACAATACAGATATTATCAAAGCCGCCGATTGGGTAATTGATATGGGCCCTGAAGCCGGTGAACTAGGTGGACAGGTCGTTTACGAGGGAGTTCCTTCTGGTTTAGCTAAGTGCAAGAGTTCACAGACAGGGAAATACTTAGACTAGTTTCTATGTAAAACATTTAAAATCAATTAGTTAGAAAAAGTTTATTTTCTTTTTCGAAAAAATATGTTTTATTTTTATGCAACTAAATAATAGTTGCATAATTTTATATGACAAAGAAAGATAAATTACTTGAAAGGTTTTTGGCACAGCCTAAGGATTTTACCTATAAAGAATTAAAAACGATGTTAAGCGGACTAGGATATGAAGAATATCATTTGGGTAAAACTTCAGGTTCTAGGGTGTGTTTTTTTAATAAAGCATTAGGTATAGATTTCAAAATTCATAAACCTCATCCTGGTAATATAATGAAACCTTATTTGATGAAAATTATTTTAGAAAAATTAAGAGAACAGATACTATGAAAAATACTTTAAGTTACAAGGGTTTTATTGGATCAGTATGTTATTCCGATGAAGATGGTGTACTGTATGGTAAGATAGAAGGCATCAATGATTTAGTTACCTATGAATCTACTGAAGTAAGCGACTTAGTAAAACAATTTAGAATATCAGTCGACGAGTATATTGAATCTTGTAAACATTTCAACAAGCCACTTTTAAAAAGCTTCAAAGGTTCTTTTAATGTTCGTGTTAAGCCAGATGTGCATCAAAAAGCTGCAATGCTTGCAACAATGCAAGGAATTAGTTTAAATCAATTGGTACAAAAAGCTATTGAAAAAGAAATAGAGGCAGCCTAATCTTTACCTTTTATCAATCATTTCTCCAACTTTAACATATTTACTTTGTTGATTAAGTGCGTTCAAGCTAATTTCACGGCTTATATCAAAAAAGTATAATGCGATTATTTCAACAATTTTTTCTCAAGTCTTTATTGGCTTGTTTTGTATTACTATGCTCAGAGCAAATTCAAGCACAGTCAAACATAAAAGGTTCAGTACTAGATACCACTGATAGAAAAATTTTAGTTAATGCTACCATCAATTTAGTGAGGGCCAAGGATTCAATATTGATTTCTTCAGTTAGAACAAATAAAGAAGGACAATTCCAAGTCCAGCATAATCAAGAAGGTCAGTATCTTTTAATGGTATCATATCCTCAATATGCAGATTATGTTGATCGATTAAACATTGAGGTGAATAAAGATATTGATCTAAAGAAAATCTTCTTAAATACAAAAGAGCATTTACTAAAAGAAGTGATTGTAAAAAACACCGTCTCTGCAATTCGAATTAAGGGAGATACCACGGAGTTTAGAGCAGATAGTTTTAAAGTAACGCCTAATGCAGATGTGCAAGAATTATTAAAGAAAATGCCCGGAATTCAGGTTAATTCTAAAGGAGAAATTACTGCTCAGGGTGAAAAAGTGAATAAGGTTTTAGTGGATGGAGAAGAATTCTTTAGTGATGACCCAGCAGTGGTTACAAAAAGTTTGAGAGCAGATGCGGTAGACAAAGTACAAGTATTTGATAAAAAGTCTGACCAAGCAGCATTTACTGGTATTGAAGATGGTCAAAAGAATAAGACTATTAATCTGCAATTAAAAGAAGATAAGAAGAATGGGTATTTTGGTAAAGCAGAAATGGGTAGCAATTTTGGACAATTTGGAAATGCGAAACTAATGGCCAATGCTTTTAAAGGCAAAAAGAAAATCGCGGGATATGCCACTTCTGATAACACAAAGTTTGAAGCTTTGAACTGGGATGAATCTAGAAATTACGGTGACGGTGGAAATATGACTACTGAAATTGGAGATGATGGGGGTGTTAGTATGTATTTTAATGGAGGAGGAGATTACGATGAACAAAATGGATTTCCTAATCAATTAAGTATTGGGGGCTTATTCTCCAATAAGTGGGATAAGGTTTCCACTAACAATGCTGTTCAGTACCAAAATTTAATTATCAATGGTAAGGGCTCCGCTTATAGTAAAACTATCTTGGCAGACTCTTCTATTATCAATAATAATACGAGTGAACAAAGAATAGACAAGAAAAAGTATAAATATAGTACTACAAATGAATGGGGAACTGATAGTACAGGATTGTTTAAAGTAATATTCAAAGTAGCAGATGTTTTAAAAGATGCCAGTGCCGACTATGCAGCTGAAACAACAAATGAATCAGGTCGTGCCATTAATCAGTCAATTAGATCTACCGGCCTAAATGAAGATGATAAAACGGTAGCTGCAAATTTGAGTTATAGAAAGAAGTTTGCTAAAAAGGGTAGGACGATTTCTGTCTTATCAGATTTAAATTTTAACGACAAAAAACAAGACGGGTCCCTTTTGTCTAATAATATGTTTTATGATTATTTTGGCAATATTGTTAGAACTGAAAAGATTGATCAATTAAAAAATACCCAACAAAACACTTCTTCGGTAAATGCTAATGTTGTTTATACAGAACCTTTGGATACAAAGGGGAAAGCTTTTATGTTATTGAAGTATGGTATTTCTATTGGTAAAAATGATGCGATAAGAGAAACCTATGACAGAAATAATATATCTAATTATAGTGCAAATGCTGGCTTAGTTGATTCTTTAAGTAATCATTTTGTATTTAATAATCAAAGTCATACCGGTTCTCTAAATTTTAGATATGTTGAAAAGAAATATAATTTTGTTATAGGGTCTGGCTTTGGAACTGCGCAATACCAATTGGATAATATTGAAAACAATACCAAGAGAAATATTCAGTTTAATAATTTTATTCCTGCATTTTCCATTTCCTTTAATCCAAAACAGCAAAGAAGATTAAAAATAGATTATTCTGGAAAGACAATTAATCCAACATTACAACAAATTCAACCTATTATTGATAACACAGATCCGCTGAATGTTAATATCGGGAATGCTAATTTAAAGCAAGGATTTACCAATAGAATTAACCTAAGTGCAAATGATTTTAAGGTTTTAAAGAATAAATATTTAGGGATCAATGCCTCTTTTTCAAATACTGACAATGCAATAAGTAGTAGCTCTGTGATAGATAGATTTGGTAAAACAACCAATCAGGCGGTGAATGTACAAGGAAATTATAATATGAATGCCAATTTATGGTATGGAATTGACATATACAAGGGATTGAATTTAGGTATTAATTTAGGCCCAAACATGAGCAGGTATGTGAATTTTGTAAATAATGTTAGAAATGTCAATGATAATAAAGCAATGAGTTATGGTTTAAATTTTAATTACTGGGGGGAGCATGCTATTAATTTTTATACACAGTTGGTTGCTAATAATAATCAAACAGTTTCAAGTATCAGACCCAATTCAACTACCAACTATTGGTCTTTTAACGCATTTGGTAATTTTGATATTAAACTAAAGAAAGCTAAAACATATTTTAGTATTAATATCGAATCTCGTATGTTTCAAAAATCTATAGTATTCCCTAATCAAAGAGATGTTCATATAATAAGTCCTTCAGTAAGAAAGACTTTTACAAAAAACGATAATTGGGAAATGAAATTATATGCGTTTGATATTTTTAATCAGAATGCCAATATTGAAAGAAATATCTCAAGTAATTTTATTTCTGAAACTATAAATAATGGAATAAGAAGGTTCTTTTTATTTAGTGTTATTTATAATTTTAATAAAAATGGCAAGCCTGTGAATATGGGCTTCTAACTAATCAAATTCGGAACAAATTTAATAAGACTATACATTCAATATGAAATACATAATTACTATATTCTCGCTTTTATTTACTAACTATATATTTGCTCAAACTAACTTTATCACTAAGGGGAAAATAACTTTTGAAAGAAGGGTGAGTCAATTTAAAATTAATGAGTCTGATAATGAAGAGGATAATATCTGGATGGTAGAAATGAAAAAAGTAATGACCAAGACACCTTCTGATATTTATACACTCCAATTCAACGAGCAGCAGACTTATTATAAACTAGCCAAAGAGAATACCGATAATAAATACATGTTTGGTGTTTTAAAGCCTAACGAAAACAATTTCGTTTTACAAAATCTTAGCGAATCCAAAACAAATATGATTAGAACGGTATTTGAAAACGATTTTCAATTACAAGATAGTCTCAAACAATACGAGTGGAAGATAACTGGTGAAGTAAGAGATATCATTGGTTTTGAATGTAAGAAAGCAATCACTAAAATTTGCGATTCAGTAATTGTGGTGGCTTTCTATACAGATCAGATTCCTGTGAAAGCTGGTCCAGAAAACTTCAATGGTTTACCTGGTATGATTTTAGGTTTAGCAGTTCCAAGATTGGCAGCTACTTGGTTTGCAACCAAACTTGAATTAGACAATGAGCCTATTCCTACAGTTCCCAATAAAGGTAAAAAAGTGAAATGGACTGATATTAACAAGGAACTTTCAAAAGGACTTAAGGAATGGGGTAAAGAAGGCCATTCAATAGCCTGGCTAACTAATCTCTAGCTATATTTTTTATGTTTAGATATATTGTTTGTTTCTCATTGGTATTACTTTCCCAGGTCACACAGGCTCAAGCTGTGATAGAAAAGGGGGTAGTACTTGATAAAATAACACATCTGCCAATCGCAGGGGCTTCCGTATTTATTAATGCGAGTGGTATTGGAACAGTATCTGCAACTGATGGAAGTTTTAATGTATCCAAGTTTATTCAAGCTCAATTTGCGCACCCTGTTTTAACCATTGCGGCTATTGGATACGAAACTGTAAATTACAATCTTGCTAATGTCAGAGGAGAAATTGTAATTTATATGAATCCTGTGGTTAAAGAATTAGAAACGGTTACGGTTACTGCTGCTGAAAAAAATGGATGGGAAAAATACGGAAAGGATTTTATTGAAAGTTTTTTAAGCTATTCTGAATTTTCAAATAAATGTAACATAGAAAATCCAGAGGTGTTGAAATTTTACTATGAATCCAATTCAAATACTCTAAAAGTTATTGCAAGAAAACCACTTATTATTCTCAACAAAGCATTAGGATATAAAATCACTTATTGGTTAGAAAGTTTTGAGCATAATTTTAGTACTAAAATTTTATATTATAGTGGTCTTACATTTTACGAAGATTTAATCCGTGATAATAAAAGAAGAGTTCAAGCTGAAAGATGGCTTAAAAATAGAGAGGCGGCTTATCGAGGTTCTGTGATGCACTTTATTCGATCTGTACATGCAGGGCAACTAGCAACTTCAGGTTTTGTAGTGAGACCTCTGGAAAAAGTAAAAGATGAAATAAAAAACAGGTATACCAATGTGGTTGGCACCAAGCTCTTGAATGAGACTGATTTTTCGGATACAGTGGGTACTCAAAAAATTATCCAATTCCCTAATTATTTATACATAGTCTATAGTAAAGAATTAGAAGAATTACCATATCTGGCTAAGCTACAACCTTTTAAAAAGCCAAACCCTGCGCCGCAAACAAGCATAGTCAATTTAGTAGGATTGGATGCTGTTGAGATTTTTGCAAACGGACATATCGAACCAGCGGTTTCCTTTTTCTTAGAAGGGTACTGGTCATATGAAAAATTAGATAAGTTACTGCCTTTGGATTATGTAAGTAAAGACTAGTTCAAAAAAATCAGCTGAAATTTTCTATCTTAATCTATCTGCTGCTTTTACCATGCTTTCGTCTTTGTAAATACGAATCACAGAAAGTATTTGCAGGATTGGCATTAAGAATAAACCTACTGAAGGAAGGGTGAAACCTCCGCCTGGATGCGCTAATACTACTTTGTAAATAAAGAAACCAATTAAGCCAGATAACATAAGGTTTACCAATACTACTTTTAATTGTAACATTCTATTGCCATATAAGAAGATGGTAATAAAAGATAGGCAAGCACTGAAAGCCAAAGTAATTAAAGTGCTGTATTGCTGGCTACCATCAACTTCAAAAGAAGTAGGTACTGGCGTATAATAAAAAGGCAAGCGCAAAGCCGAGAAAGCTGCTGCGCTTGCTAATAATAAATAGATTGATTGAATTCTTTGTATCATTCTTTAAAGTTATACTAATTATCCTAACTCTGGGTACAATACAAATTGCTCCATGAATTTATTTACTTCTTTTTTAGTGTTTGCTAAAACTGTTTCATTGTCTGCATTCATTAAAGCAGTGTCAATAGCATCTACTACAAATGGAATATGAGATTCATTCATACCTCTTGAAGTAATGGCAGCAACACCAAAGCGAATACCTGAAGTTACAAAAGCAGATTTGTCATCATAAGGCACCATGTTCTTATTGGCAGTGATATCGGCCATGCCTAAAACCTGTTCTGCTTTTTTACCACTAATATTTTTATTTCTTAAGTCAATTAACATTAAGTGATTGTCAGTTCCACCACTGATAATTTCATATCCTTTTGCTACAAAAGCAGCCGCCATAGTTTGGGCATTCTTTTGAACCTGCTTTGCATACACCATAAATTCATCAGATAAGATTTCGCCAAATGCAATAGCTTTTGCAGCAATCACATGCTCTAATGGTCCACCCTGTGTTCCAGGGAATACTGCCATATCAATCACATTAGACCATAATCTTAAATTACCTTTTACATCTTTTAATCCTAAAGTATTCTCACCATCCTTTGCCATCATAATCACACCACCTCTTGGGCCACGCAAAGTTTTATGTGTAGTAGAAGTCACAAAATGACAATGATTAAATGGTGAGCTTAATAATCCTTTTGCAATTAAACCCGCTGGGTGAGCGATATCAGCTAATACAAATGCACCTACTTCGTCTGCTACTTTTCTGATACGAGCATAATCAATATCTCTACTATAAGCACTTGCGCCACAGATAATCAATTTTGGTTTATGTTGTCTTGCTTGAGATTCCAACATTTCATAATCAATCAAACCTGTTTCTTTTACCACTCCGTAAAAATGTGGCTTGTATGTTTTACCTGAGAAATTCACTGCACTTCCGTGAGTTAAGTGACCACCCATGCTCAAATCCAAACCAAGAATAGCGTCACCTGGTTGTAAAATAGCTAACATCACTGCTGCGTTAGCTTGAGCACCACTATGTGGTTGCACATTCGCATATTCTAATCCAAAGATTTCTTTTAATCTATCAATGGCTAATTGTTCTGTTTTATCTACAATCTCACAACCACCATAATATCTCTTTCCAGGGTAACCTTCTGCATATTTATTTGTCATTACACTACCCATGGCTTGCATTACTTGTAAGCTGGTAAAGTTTTCTGATGCGATCAATTCAATTCCGCGTCTTTGACGAGCTAATTCTTGATTAATAATGTCGAATACTAGGGTATCTCTTTGCATAATTGGATATTTATAAAGTGGGATATTTTTGCAAAAATAATCCATTATAAAGCCTAGGCAAAGCTTTCTTTGAACAATTGCTCGCCTAATATCCACAATTTGGATGAATTTGGGCTCAAACTAACACATATTTGCTATTTTTACCCACCCCAAAAATGAACCGAATGAAGGCAATTATTCCAGTGGCTGGTGCAGGTGCAAAATTACGCCCTCATACATATACGCAGCCTAAGGCATTGATACCCATTGCAGGTAAAACCATATTAAGTTTTATTGTAGATCAATTAAGAGAGGTTGGTATTGACGAATTTATTTTCGTTGTGGGCTATTTGGGAGATAAGATTCAAGATTATGTAGAGCAAACCTATCCCAACCTAAAGAAGCATTTTGTAAACCAAACGGATAGACAAGGAACGGCTCATGCTATTGAGTTGGCTAAATCTATTGTTGGAGATGATGAAGTGTTTATTTCTCTGGGAGATACCATTTGTGAATTTGATATTAGAGAGGTGATGGATAGTCCTTATAGTATGCTGGGTGTTAAGAAAGTGGATGATCCAAGAATGTTTGGTGTGGCTGAAATTAATGAAGAAGGATTTATTGAACATACTGTAGAAAAACCATCTATTCCAAAATCCAATACTGCTTTAGTAGGTTTATATAAGATTAAAGAATCGGGTATTTTATTTGATTGTTTCCAACAATTATTTGAAGAGAATATTAAATCTAATGGGGAATATAATTTAACTGATGCATTGGATTGCATGATTAAAAAAGGAGTACAGTTTAAATCTTTCAAAGTGAAGAATTGGTATGATTGTGGTAAGAAAGAAAGCTTGTTAGAAACCAATGCAGTTTTATTAAAGAAGACGGGTGGCATTACCATCAATCCAGAAAATTATATCAACAGTATTATCATACCTCCAGTGAGTATTGCAGATGGTTGTGTGATTGAAAATTCTATTATTGGCCCACATGTAACTATTGGCAATAACACCACGGTAAAAAGCTCGGTAGTAAAAGAGAGTATTATTGGCTCTTACACTTCTTTGGATGAAGTGGTTTTGGATAATTCATTAATAGGAAGCGATGCTTCTGTTAAAGGATTAAGCAGAACCTTGAACATTGGAGACAATACTGAGATTGATTTCGGATAAACTATTTGTGCAAGTAAAAAGAATTAGCCTGCGCTGTGCAAGTAATTACCAAATCATTGATACATACATGAGCTGGCGTATTTGCCACATACCAAATAGTTTCAGCAATATCTTCTCCTTTCAAAGGAGTATAACCAGTATACACAGCACCTGCTTTAGTGGCGTCTCCTTTAAATCTTACTAAACTAAATTCTGTTTCAACAGCTCCAGGATGTACAGCAGTTACTTTAACACCATGAGGTAATAAATCTATTCTTTGCGCTTTACTAATGGCGTCTACTGCATGTTTAGAAGCGCAATACACATTGCCGTCCTTATATACTTCTTTTCCGGCTGTACTACCAATATTAATAATATGCCCTTTTTGAGCAATGATAAAAGGTAGCACTGCTTTGCTTGCATATAATAAACCTTTTACATTGGTATCAATCATGGTTTCCCAATCTTCTAAATTAGCTTCATCAAATGGTTCTCTTCCCAAAGCCAAGCCTGCATTGTTTAATAGTACATTGATGGCTTGCCATTCTTTTGGCAAATTTCCTAAATGTTCAAAGACCGCTTTTTTATCTTGTACATCAAACACTAAAGACAAGGTTTTAACGCCATATCTTTTTTCAATATCACTGGCAACAGTGGCAAGTTGTTCTTTTCTTCTTGCAGTTAA
>CALCEA010000121.1 GCA_937900675.1 uncultured Chitinophagaceae bacterium | reverse complement strand
CACATTGACATCCTAATCTTGATTCAATTCTTGGGCTTACTGCTCTATCAATAAAATCTTCTTCTTTATCAGACAATTCAGCTAAATGTTCCATGCCTTTGTTTACATACAAATGACAAGTACTACATGCACAAACTGCACCACAGTTATGGTGTAATTCTATACCATTGTCCAACATCACTTCCAACAAACTTTGGTCTGCTTCTATGTTTTCCAAAGTTACCGGCGTTAATCCCTTTTGCTCAAAATTTACTTTAATAGAGTACATAATCTTATGCTAAAATTTTGTGCGAATTTAGCCCTATCTTATTGAATGCTATTACTCTTGTGTCATTTTTTACTTGCGAAATACAAAAAATCTCTCAACAGACTATATCTGCACCTATCTTTGCACCAAAATTGGGAAAATGGCAAAGCAAGGGTTTTCAGAGAGATTGTATTTAAAGTATTTAAGAACTAAATTCAAAACCCTAGCCATTGTATCTCCTCAAAAAGCTGCTGAAATTGCATTTGATTTATTTTGTACGCCCTATCCAAAATACAAAAAGACCAAAGCGCCAGCCATTTTCCATCAGGCACAAAAAAAGAGTCTAGTATTAAAAGAAGGTATTGAAATCAAAGGATTTGAATGGCAGCCAACGCAGCCCAATGGCAAAACAGTCTTGATAGCACATGGCTATGCCAGTTTTTTCTTCAAATTTGAACAGTATATACAACCCCTTTTAAAAGAAGGATTTAGGGTTATTGGCTTTGATGCCCCTGGTCATGGCAGAAGTCAGGGTAAGTATATCAATGTATTAATATATAGAGATGCCATTCATGCTATCATGGAAGCATTTGGTCCGATTGACCATTTCATTGGACATTCTCTCGGTGGATTGACCCTTTCTTTGGTTGCAGAGACCATCGATGCCCCTGAAACACATAAATTCGTCCTGATTGCACCAGCTACGAAGACCTCCACCACTTTTGAGGGCTTTTTTAGCCTGATGCGATTTAGTCCAGAACTCAAAAAGGCCTTTTATGACCTAGTAGAATCCAAGGCTGGAAAGCATATAAGCTATTTTGAAGCCGACCGAGCCATCGCCAACTTTAAAGGAAAAGTATTGTGGGCGCATGACCAAGATGATCCAGTTTGTCCTTATAAAGATTTGGAAAATTTTAAAAATAAAGGTCCAGAAAATACTAAATTCTTGATTACCAATGAGTTAGGTCATAATAAAATATATAAAACCCAGGCTGTAATAGACAAAATAGTCTCATTTTTAGCCTCCTAAACGGGCATCATTTTTATTTTTTGATTGAATACTATAATATTGCACCCATGTCAAAGAACTTATTAATAGTGGAGTCTCCTGCAAAAGCAAAGACCATCGAGAAGATTTTAGGGGAAGAATTTGAAGTAAGAAGTTGCTATGGCCATATCCGTGATTTGGAGAAAAGCGATATGGGTATCGACATGAAAAATCATTTTTTACCTAGATATACCGTCCCAGCCGAAAAGGAAAAAGTGGTGAAGGAATTAAAATCCATGACCAAGAAGGCTAAGGAAGTTTGGTTGGCATCGGATGAGGACCGTGAAGGAGAAAGTATTAGTTGGCATTTAGCAGAAGTCTTGGGTTTGGATCCTAAAAAAACCAAAAGAATTGTATTCCATGAAATCACCGCTCCTGCTATTAAAAAAGCAGTAGAGAATCCTAGAAGAATTAATATGGATTTGGTGGATGCTCAACAAGCCAGAAGAATATTAGATAGAATTGTAGGTTTTGAACTTAGCCCTGTTTTATGGCGTAAAATTGGTATGCAAAAAAGCTTAAGTGCTGGTAGAGTTCAAAGTGTTGCAGTAAGATTAATTGCAGAAAGAGAAAGAGAGATCAACCAATTTATTCCAGAGAGTGTATTTAAAGTATCTGCAATATTTTCTGCATTAGATATTAATAAGAAGAAAGTAAAATTCAAAGCGGAAGGTCCACAAAAATTAAGTACCGCAGGTGCTGCTGAAGCATTTTTAAATTCATGTAAGTCTGCCACTTATACTGTGAAGGATATTGCAGTAAAAGACGGGAAACGCACGCCATCAGCGCCTTTCACTACTTCTACTTTACAACAAGAAGCATCTAGAAAATTAGGTTATAGTGTAAGTAAGACCATGTTAATTGCTCAAAAATTATACGAGAGTGGTAAGATTACTTACATGAGAACAGATAGTATTAGTTTGAGTGAAACAGCTCTTGATGCCATTAAAAAAGAAATCGAATCTAGCTTTGGCGACAAGTATTATCAACCAAGAAAATTCAAGAACAAAAACGAAAGTGCACAAGAAGCACACGAAGCCATTCGCCCAACTTATATGAACGAAAGCAAGGTGGATGATGCTGACACAAATAGATTATATGAATTAATTTGGAAGAGAACGATTGCTTCTCAAATGAGTGATGCACAGTTTGAAAAAACAACTGCAAAAATTGAAATTTCTACCAATAAAGAAAGCTTAACTGCAAGTGGTGAAGTGATGAAATTTGATGGTTTCTTAAAAGTGTATTTAGAAGGAAAAGACGACGACGATATCGATGAAGAGAATGCAGAATCTGATGGCGAAGCACTTTTACCTCCATTAGCAAAAGGTCAGGTTTTAGACTTTGTTGATATGACTGGCTTAGAAAGATTCAGCCGCCCTGCATCAAGATATACAGAAGCTAGCTTGGTGAAGAAATTAGAAGAATTAGGTATCGGAAGACCATCTACCTATGCTCCTACTATTACCACTATCATGAAGCGTAATTATGTAGAGAAAAGAGAGAAAGAAGGAATTAAGAGATCTTATCAGATACTTAAGTTGAATAATAAGGATGAAATTAAGACCGAAACAGCTTCTGAAATAACAGGTGCTGAGAAGAATAAATTATCTCCTACCGATTTAGGTTTAGTGGTAACAGACTTTTTGAAACAACATTTTGAAAAAGTGATGGATTTTGGCTTTACTGCTAAAATTGAAGGAGAGTTTGATGAAATCGCGGCTGGTAACTTAAAATATAGCAAGATGTTGGAAGACTTTTACAAGCCCTTCCACGAAACCATCGATCATACTTTAGAAACAGCTGAGAGAGCAAAAGGTGAAAGAGAATTAGGAACTGATCCAGTTACAGGTAAAAATGTAATTGCTAGAATGGGTAGATATGGCCCAATGGTTCAGATCGGACACCAAGACGATGAAGAAAAACCAAAATTTGCCAAATTAAAAGCTTCTCAAAGTATTGAAACCATCAGTTTTGAAGAAGCGATGGAATTATTTAAGTTACCTAGAACCCTTGGAGAGTTTGAAGGATCAGAAGTTACGGTGAATATTGGTCGCTTTGGCCCTTATGCTGCCCATGACAAGAAGTTCTACTCTTTGAACAAGGAAATGGACCCTTATACAGTTCAATTAGATGAACTGGCTCCTATGATCGCAGAAAAGCGTAAAGCAAAAGACGAAAGAACCATCAAAGTATTTGAAAAAGAAAAGATTCAATTATTGAGAGGCCCATATGGTCCATATATCAAACAAGGATTACGCAACTACAAATTAACCAAAGAGCAACAAGAAAAGGTAGAGGAATTGACCATCGAGGAAGTAAAGGAAATCATTGAAGAATTAAAGAAAAACCCTCCTCGCAAAACTGCCCGTAAGAAGAAAGCTTAAGTGCTAAATGACTTTTTAGAAATAAAAAGGCCTTTAGAAATAAATACTAAACATTGACGAGAAGACGCGAACAAGCGTCTGATGGAAGCCCGTCTTAGCTTGTGAGCTGAGAGGAAATGTTTAGGTATTTTTTCTAAGGGCTTAATAATTTAGAAGACAATTAAAATTAAGCGACTGAGGGTTTGCTCATTTGTTTTACGAAATTAAAATGTGCTTTAATCGCACTGAATACGGTTGGATATTCAATGTAGTTTAACTTAAAATCTTCACAAGCTTGTTTTACAATCTTACTAATAGCAGGATAATGAACATGTGAAATTTTAGGGAAAAGATGGTGCTCAATCTGAAAGTTCAACCCTCCTACTAACCAGCTAACTAATTTACTCTTTGTTGCAAAATTAGCAGTGGTTTGAATTTGATGTGCAGCAAACTCGTCTGGCATTTTGTTATCCGGCTGAATAGCTACAGGAAATTCAGTATCTTCTACCGTATGTGCCAATTGAAAAACAATACTTAATACAAATCCGGCAAACATGGTAGATACTAAGAAACCAACTAACCAGCTTACCCAACCCACCATATAAATTGGTAACACTACAAAGGCAATAATATGATATGCTTTTACAGACCAGAACTCTAAATGCTCTGCCCATGTCATGCTCTTAAAACTAATATTCCCGATTTTCTTAGAAAAATACTTTTTGTAATCTGCAAAGAAAATCCAGAATATGTATAACAACATATACAAGAACCAAAAATAGATATGTTGAAAACGGTGCATTGAATAATACTTCTGTGTGGGTGCCATTCTCATAAAAACACCTACCTCGATGTCATCATCTACTCCATCAATATTGGTATAAGTATGGTGAATTGTTACATGCTTCATGCCCCACATAAAACGACTCGCTCCTAAAACACTAATGGAAGAAGATGCCAAATTGTTTAACCAAGCATACTTACTAAAACTTCCGTGACTACCATCGTGCATCACATTGAATCCAATGGCAGCAATTAAGCCTCCAAATACGATACATTCTAATATTGCGAAAAAAGTACTTGGTGTATAAAATACAAGATGGATATATGTTAAAACTAATAAGCTTACTAATAAAATAGCTTTAGAAAATAATTTAAAATTACCAGTAGCTTTTATTTGATTTTGTTCTAAATACTCATTCACGCGTCTCTTTAATTCAGCATGTAATGATTTTGTACTAGATGGGAACTTAGGGGTAGAGAAAACTTGATTTTGCATTTGATTTAGATAATATTCAAATATAAACAATAAGCAACATTTTTAGTTACTAAAAGGCGAATTATTTAGGGGAACGAATAGTTATAAAGTTTATTATATAAACTATTGTTAAATATATCCACAGATAGGGATAAATAATGAAGCCATATATGACTTTTTTTGCGTTGATTTGAATATGCAAAAGACTGCCGAAGAAATACAAGCATTGTTTAAATTAATTGATGACCCGGATGAAGAAGTGTATTCCACTATCTCCAATAGGATTTTGCATTATGGCAGCCCAATTATTCCAGACCTAGAACATCTATGGGAATCAACTTTAGATGAAGTAAGTCTAGAGCGTATCGAAATGATGATTTACAAACTAAGATTGCAGGATTTAAAAGAAGCCATCCTAGATTGGAAATCCAAGGAAGAACCTTCTTTATTTGAAGGCGCATTACTAGTGACCAAATTTCATTATCCAGAAATGAATTTGGATAATCTTAGAAATCAACTAGAGAAAATTAGAAGAAATATATGGCTGGAGTTAAACAACTATTTGACTCCATTAGAACAAGCCAATGTACTTCGTAATATCTTATTTAGTTACTATCAAATTAAAGGCTCCGAAGTGAATTATGAAAAGCCC
Source organism: uncultured Chitinophagaceae bacterium (assembly GCA_937900675.1). Lineage (GTDB taxonomy): Bacteria > Bacteroidota > Bacteroidia > Chitinophagales > Chitinophagaceae > Sediminibacterium. The sequence continues at coordinate 32,354 of CALCEA010000121.1, read as the reverse complement.
GAAGCTTTTTTAATTTCAGCACCTTTGCTATCTAAAAATGGAAATGCTTTTTCCAATGCAATATTGTATGCTGAATTATGTCAACAACTAGATATTTTGGCTGATTTTATTAATATTCCTAAGCAATGCATCATTGCATTTTATACAATGGATTGGGATCCAGATGCCATTGTACCCAATCCTCAAGAATTCATCCAATTTTATATTGAAGGAACTACAGGAAATGCATTTTCTCAAAAAGACCTGGATCAATATTTTCAGCGTTCCAATATTGAACCAAAAAATACCTATTACAAACCATTGAGCAATCAAAGGATTATTAAAAAATTAATGCAAGAATTCTCAAAGTGTTTTAATAGCCCTACCCTTCAATACAAACAGAAAGACCTAAATGATTTAGCTAATCTATTAGATGATTAACCTTGATTACTGCTCAAATATATCATAGTCCTATTGGCGTCATGCTTATTAAAGCGAATGAGCTAAGTATATCAAGCATTGCATTTATAGAGGAACAAGATATCTCTAACCTTTCTATAGAATTGACCGAATCTAATGCTATCATACATCAATGTATTGACGAACTCATAGAGTATTTTAGCGGACTAAGGACTTCTTTTACGGTACCCATTCATCAAGAAGGAACAGAATTTCAACAGAAAGTTTGGAAAGAGCTATATGAAGTTCCTTTTGGCAAGACTTTAAGTTATGGTGAATTGGCAAAAAAACTAGGCGACCCCAAATCTGTAAGAGCCGCGGCTGCAGCCAATGGAAAAAATAAGATTGCTATCTTAATTCCTTGTCATAGAATTATTGGGGCAGATCAATCTCTAGTGGGATATGCTTGGGGAAAGTTTAGAAAAAAATGGCTACTACAACATGAGTTTAGATTAGCCCTTGGAGTTCAAACCTTATTTTAATCCTTTTAAGATAGAACCATTAAATCCAAAAGGCAATAAGTCTGAACCAGATTTAAAGATTATTACCTCTCCTTCTAATCCAGCTAAAATAACTCTAATAGGCGCTTTATACCTATTCTCGTAATCTAAGATAGATTGTCTACACATGCCACATGGCGATAAGGGCTCATTGGATGCCTTCCCTACCGGCTCATAGCTAACAGCAAGGGTAATGACAGATGAGTGGCTAAATTGGCTTCCTATGCTATTTAAAAGAGCTCGTTCAGCACAAATACCCACCGGATAACTTGCACTTTCTTGATTGGACCCTGTTATTAGTTCACCTGTATTTAGTTGAGCGGCAGCACCCACTTTGAAATTAGAATATGGTGCGAAAGCCGTTGATGTTGCTTTTCTTGCAGCTTCCAGCAAATCAAAATCTTCTTTATTTAATGCACTTGCATCAGTAAAAGATTCATATTCGAATTCAAATTTTTTAAGCATACTATTTAATTAAATTAAATATTCTATTCCATCTTATAGACTTGTCATAACTAAACCAAATGATACCAGCCTTTCCAACTATATGGGTTTCTGGAACAAATCCCCAGAATCTACTATCCTGACTTCTATGACGATTATCTCCCATCATCCAATAATAATCTTGTTGAATGGTATAAGAAGTGGCAGGTTTACCATTTAAAATATATTGACCATTTACTTTATCTAAACTATTATGTTCATAAGCAGTAATCAATCTTCTATAAATTTCAATAGTGGTATCATTTAATGCAATTTGATCCCCTTTTTTAGGTATGCGAATAGGACCAAAATTATCAATCGTCCATGGTGCATGCACTACATCATTAGGGAATGTATATCCTATATTTTGATCAACATATAATTGAACAGATTTTACTTGTGGTAATCTTCTTACTTTATTAGCAGCTTCTGCAGTCATATTAATTCTAAAAGTATTAGTCGCCCCTTCCACTAAACTAAAATCGGCAGTCGCCTCAGTGGTATTAATACCAATGCTGTCATTGATAAACTCTTCTGTAAAATTTTGTCCATTGGTTTGAACCAAAAATTCTGTTTGAGCAGCAGGAGTAACCAATGCTGGGGATTGATTCACCCATAACACGCCATTTTTAATTTCCAATACATCTCCCGGAATACCCACACATCTTTTAATATAATTATCCGTCTTATCCATTGGATGAACTAACAATGGATAATCTGCTTTTAATTTTTCTCTATCTCCATTATATTCAGCACTTCTTAAAACATCGTAGTACGGAATTTTACTTCCAAACTCTGGAAGATTAATAATGGTATCTCCTGCAGGAAAGTTGAATACTACAATATCATTTCTTTTGATCTTTCTAATCGCTGGAAGTCTTTGATAATCCAACTGAATTAGCTTTGTATAAGAAGGTGTAGTGATTGATCCTGGCATGGTATTATGCACAAAAGGAAATGACAATGGTGTTTGAGGAATTCTAGCGCCATAAGTAATCTTGTCAACAAACAAGAAATCATTCACTAACAATGTCTTTTCCATACTCTCAGAAGGAATAACATATGCTTCGAAAATAAAGGTTCTAATTAAGGTAGCAGCCACTACAGCAAAAACCGCAGCATCTATCCACTCTCTTGAAGCAGATTTATGATAATGTGCCAATGCTTTTTCTCCATGCCAAACACCCTTATCCGTAAACCCTAAATAAGGTAAATAAATAAATGGCACCAAAACGGTTAATGTATGATCTAATAGACTTACTCTTTTGTAGTGCATCACAAAAATGATACTGATCCATAAACTCACAAATTGACCTAATACAGGAATCAATTGGATCCAAAACCAAAATTTAGGAATTCCACAAAGTTTTACTAATTCCCAAGTATTATAAATTGGAATGATGGCTTTATTAGCAGCAACTCCTGCTTTTTTTAACATAGCATAAATACCTATATGCCAACCTACCCAATACAAAATAAATAAAATCATTCCCATAAAGCTTCTTTAGTGTTATAACAAAAATATCCCTTTGTGAGGGATATTTGTATAAAAGATAGTTAATTGTCTCATCTTATCCTTAAAAGGCCGAAATCAAGGATTATCTGCCTACCACTTCCTTGACTAGCTTAACTGTTCTTGTTACATCAGGAATAGCTAAAGCAGTAAGGTTAGGCGCATAGTGCATAGGAGCGTCTGCACTACAGATTCTTCTAATAGGTGCATCTAAATAATCAAAACCTTCTTTTTGAATTCTATAAGTAATCTCAGAAGATACAGAAGCAAATGGCCATTGTTCTTCTACAATTACCAAACGATTTGTTTTCTTAACGCTTTCTAAAATGGTTTCCCAATCTAAAGGTCTGATGGTTCTTAAATCAATAACTTCTGCACTAATACCTTCTTTCTCTAATTCTGCAGCAGCACCTAAAGCCACTTTCATCATTTTATTGAAAGACACAATAGTTACATCAGTACCATGCTTCTTAATATCTGCCTTACCCAATGGGATATAATATTCTTCTTCAGGTACATCAGACTTATCGCCATACATCACTTCACTCTCTAAGAACATTACTGGATCTTCTTCGTAACGAATAGCTTGTTTTAATAAACCTTTTGCATCATAACCATTTGAAGGTGATACCACTTTCAAACCTGGGATATTTGCCAAAAAGCTTTCAAATGCTGTAGAGTGTTGTGCACCTAATTGACCAGCGCTTCCGTTGGGTCCTCTCATTACAATTGGACATCCAATTTGACCACCACTCATTGCCAACATTTTACTAGCCGTATTTAAAATCTGATCCAAAGGTAATACCGCGAAGTTCCATGTCATGAACTCAACAATGGGTCTTAAACCATTTTGAGCTGCACCCACTGCAACTGCTGCGAAACCTAATTCAGAAATGGGCGTATCAATAATTCTTTTTGGACCAAACTCAGCCAACATACCTTGGCTTACCTTGTAAGCACCATTATATTCAGCTACTTCTTCTCCCATCAAAAGCACACGCTCATCTCTTCTCATTTCTTCATTCATGGCTTCACGAAGGGCTTCTCTAAAGGCTATAGATCGCATGGGTATTCCAGTTTTAATTTGAGATGCAAAAATAGTATTTTATGCAGGAAAAAAGCCCAGTTAGGGGCAAAAAAAATCCCCTCCCGTAAATCGGGAAGGGATTGGGTAAGATAGTTGGGACTAACCCATCCTAGATATCTTACAATATGTTATATGCAAAACTTACATAGTACAATCCACCAATTGCTGGACTACCAAATGCAGTTCTGTAATAATGGTTGAAGATGTTTGTACCACCCACTTTAACCAAAGACTTGATTTTTGGTACTTTGTATGTCAATACAGCATCTACAGTATTGTATGCAGAAACTTTGCCTACGCCAAATGTACCTTCGTACATAAAGCCATCTTGGTAATGCAAGCTAGCACCAAAACCTAATCTATTCTTCAATAAGAAACCACTGTTATTTAATCCCATATTTACTCTCATTTTTGGAGTATTGAAATAAGAGATAAATCCATTAGGTAAGTTTCCAATTTCATCAGAAGAAACACTAGCATTTACAGTGAAATTGCGAGGTAAAATATAATCTAATGATAAACCCCATCCAGCGCTTGATACATCCGCATCAGCATTGGTAGAAATACTATAAGCTAAACGCTTATTTGCATCTAATAAATCATAAATTGATTGTGCGGCAGTTCTAGATTGTAATACAGTTACACCAGTGATAAAGTTTTTATAACTACCAGCATATGCGTAAAAGTCTACCATTAATTTTTTAGCAACTAAAGCCTTATAACCAATTTCATAAGTACTTAAAGACTCAGGCTTGAATTCGCCAAAGTTTTGTTGCTTCAATAAACTTGTATTTGGAGCACCCATCATAACTGAAGCACCGAATTGTTGAACACTAGCTAAAGTGTACACTGGGTTGATTTGGAAATGGTTGAAAGTTCTTAAAGCTTCTAAACCACCCATCAATCTTGTACCACCACCAATTGTCAAGTTGATCCATTGGTTTTGAGTGGTTGGGAAACGGTAAGCTGTTTGGTAAGAGAAACGCAAGTTTTGATCTTGAGACAATTTCACCACCATGGTTAATCTTGGAGTGAAACGACCTTCGAAGTTTTGGTTTTTATCGTATCTGCCAGAAACTGAAAACTTGATAAAATCATCTAAGAAACGCTTAGACAATTGTGCATAAGCGCCGTTTTCCATGATAGATATTTTACCTGCTGTATCAGCAAATAAAGTTCCTTTAGAATCTAACCAATATTCTTTGTGACTTGCACCCATGATGAAGTCAGCATTGTATTTATCTAAACCTAATTTCTCAGTGAAATTGTATTGACCTTCTACTACATATAAAGATGTTCTATCTAAGAATAATGCACCACCCTTAGAGATTGGTGTACTAACAATAGACTTGAATCTTGGATCTTGAGCAATATTACCAGTTGGACGACCAGCATCAGCTTGCGCTCTTGCTGCAGCATGTGCAGATAAATTATCTAAACCTGCATCTTTTGCTGCAACGAATGCTCCAGCATAAGTTGGATACCAAGTTGTACTTGATTTCCAAGCTTCGTTAAAATAACGAGCAGCAATAGTTGAGTTGAAAGAGTTACCAGAATTTTCTAAAGTTGCATATGCTCTAACAAACCAATCCTTAGCTTTTAATTCAAACTTGAATTGACTCATTTTTAAATCTTTCAAAGAATAACGGTCACTACCAGTATATACAGTATTACCTTGACCTGTATAACCTGACAAAGAAGCCTCTATGTCGTCATTGATTTTATAGTGAATAGCACCAGTCACTTTAACATTCTTAGTAACTGGATCAATTACATCAATTTCATTATATCCAGTTCTACTAACATTCACACCAGTAAAGTAACCTTTTGCATTACCATATAAGAATGGAGCATAAGGTGCTAAAGCAGCATTTTGAGATCCTAAGAATGCAGCATATTTACTAAGGGAACTAAATAAGGCCGTTGCTCCGTATAATTGGTTAAATGCACCTGTTGCATAAGCACCAGCTGCTGCACCATAGACTGGGGTATAAGACTGAGTTAATGTTCCAATAATACCAGCTTTAACACCATCATACACACCAGATAATGATGAAGTTGTTTCATCACCGTAAACATTCACACCGTCGTAGTTAGGATCAGTTGCTCTTGTTCCAGGAATAACTTGGCCATTTTGAGTACCAGTAGTTCTTGAATAGTTTTGAGGATTGTTTGCTAACCAGTCTTGTGCTTCCATATATTGTAAACCAACTTTATAAGCTAGACGGTTACCCACTTTTTGAGCAAATCTTACCGTGTAATCCTTATAAGCAGATTGCGGTCTTTGATAATTATCTACGTCCTTGATACCTTGTTTAATTTGGAAACTTAAACCTTGGTATTTGAATGGACTTTTAGAGTTAATCAAAACTGTACCATTCATACCCCCTGCACCATATAATGCAGAAGAAGCACCTGGTAATAATTCGATATTATCTACATCTAATTCAGTTAAACCAATAACACTACCTACAGAGAAGTTTAAACCTGGAGCTTGGTTATCCATACCGTCAATCAATTGATTTAAACGAGTATTACCAGAACCATTAAAACCTCTTGTTGAAATACTTTTAAAAGTTAAACTAGCAGCAACAATATCAACACCTTTTAAATTAGCCAAGATGTCATAATAGTTAGTTGCTGGTGCAGATTTAATTGCATTGGTGTTGATTCTTTCAATAGTCACCGGAGATTCTAAAATTCTCTCAGAAACTCTTGATGCAGCTACCACCACCTCAGAACCTAATACGAAACTAGGCTTAAGGCTTACGTTTATGTTAGAAAAATCAGTAACATTAACTTCTTTGCTTTCAAATCCTACTGAAGAAAACACTAAAGTAAAAGGTGGTTTTACTGACACAGGCAAAGTAAAAGTACCTTTATCACTAGTGTAAGTACCATTGCTTGTACCCTTTAAGGATACAGTTACAGCGGTTAAAGTTTCAGCATTCGTTGCATTTTTAACAGTACCTTTTACAGTACCAGCAGTTTGGGCATTTGCGTTTAGAGCTACCATAGCAGCCATGCAAAAAAGACCAAAATGTCTTAAAAATTTGCTCATAAATAATTGTTTTTAAATTGAATTGTACTACAAAATAGCAAATTGTACCCACTTTAGAAAAAATTATAGAATATAATGTTAAAATTATAATTTAGCACTATGATTCAACAGTCCTTTCCCCATCAAATAAACGAGTACCACGGTAAGGTTAGAGATGTATATTACATTGATAATGAATTACTTGTAATGATTGCAAGTGATAGAATATCCGCTTTTGATGTGATTCTACCCAGACCGATCCCCTTTAAGGGCCAGGTACTGAATCAAATAGCTGCTTATATGCTAAAAGCGACAGAAGATATCTGTCCAAATTGGCTATTAAGCACCCCTGCCCCAAATGCTGCAATTGGTAAAAAATGTACCCCTTTTAAGATTGAAATGGTGGTAAGAGGCAATTTGGTGGGTCATGCTTGGAGAACCTACCAAGCCGGTGGAAGAACCTTATGTGGGGTTACTTTGCCGGAGGGCCTTCAAGAAAACGACTTTTTTCCTACCCCAATTATTACTCCCTCTACCAAAGCGAGCGAAGGACATGATGAGGATATTTCTAAAGAAGAAATTATTGCACAAGGATTGGCTTCTGCTGATGATTGGGCTATTTTAGAAAAATATGCATTAGCACTTTTTCAAAGAGGAAAAGAAATTGCTGCTCAAAGAGGATTGATTTTAGTAGATACCAAATACGAATTCGGAAAAATTGGTGACACCATTTATTTAATGGATGAAATTCATACACCTGACTCTTCAAGATATTTTTATGCTGAAGGTTTTGAAGCAAGACAATCTACGAAATCTAAACAAAAGCAATTAAGTAAGGAATTTGTAAGAGAGTGGTTAATTGAAAATAATTTTATGGGTAAGGAAGGGCAAACCGTTCCAGAAATGAAGGATGAATGGATTGTGACTATTTCTAAAAGATATATAGAACTATACGAACAAGTTATTGGAGCGCCTTTTAAACCAGATCAAAAAACAGATGAACAAACCTTTGATTTGATTTGTGAAGCCTTAAAAAAATTAGGAATTGATTAAATAAAAAAGTCTCGAAATTGTATCGAGACTTTTTTTATACTTATTTCACTTCAATATCTACTCCCAACCTTGGTCTTAATCTTTGTTTACTCTTGTTAAACACCTGCAAACCTTTCTTCTCTCCTTTTCTCAATGCCTCTTGTTGTTCTAAGGGCAAATGATACACTTCTTGACATGCAGTAGTACAACATCCATCAAATGCCTTAGCACAATCATCACACTGTATAAACAATAAATGACAGGCATCATTTTTACAATTGGTATGTGTGTCTGCAGGTTTACCGCATTGATGACATTTAGCAATAATATCTTCGGTAATACTTTCTCCTAAACGATCATCAAACACAAAATTCTTCCCTTTGAATTTACTTTCTAAACCAGCTTCTTTAATTTTATTCGCGTAGTGAATAATACCACCTTCTAAATGGAATACATTTTTAAAGCCCTGATGTAACATATATGCACTTGCTTTTTCACATCTAATTCCACCAGTGCAATACATAATAATATTCTTGTCCTTCTTGTCTTTCATCATATCCGCAGCCATGGGCAATTGCTCTCTAAAAGTATCGGAAGGAATTTCTATGGCATTTTCGAAATGGCCCACTTCATATTCATAATGATTGCGCATATCAATCACCACTGTATCTGGGGAATCTAATAGCTGATTCATTTGTTGAGCATTCACATACTTCCCCTTATTTTCCATACTAAAATTGGGATCATCTATACCATCAGCAACAATTTTATCACGCACTTTTATTTTCAATACCCAAAAACTTTTACCATTATCATTCACCGCGATATTCAATCGCAAGCCATTTAATGGTTTATATGAATAGAGAAAATCTCTAAAGACTTCAAAGTATTTTGTAGGCACACTCATTTGTGCATTGATCCCTTCTGAAGCCACATAAATTCTACCAAATACTTTCATGGCATTGAAAGCTCTGTACAATTCATCTCTAAAAGCTTGTGGATCTTGAATGGGAAAATACTGATAAAAACTGATGGTTGTTCTGGGAAAATCTTCCTCGTACAACTTCTGTTTCAACTCTTGGTTGGAAACACGATTGTGTAATAATGACATATATTAAATTTTTGTCCCAATTGCATGTTGGGGAAATTCAATACAAAAATAAGTAAAATTATGCTTTCCTCAAATAAGAAGCAGTCAAGGAAGACATGCCACCTAGTAAAAAGCCAACTATACCTGTGATTAGTATCAATAAAACATAAGAACCATGTAAGGGTAAAATATTAGCCACTTTGGTTGACAATAAATGATTGTTGGCCATATCTATTCCAGTTGCTAATCCTGCCCATATAGCTCCCACGCCTAATGCTCCAGTTAAAAAAGATACCCATGGCTTCTGAGGAATGGCTAATGCAATTAAAAAATTGGTCACCATAAAACTCCACCAAGGAAGTGCCCCATACAAGCCAATTGCAAAACATGCAATAGCAGATAATAATATAGAAACAGGTATTTTGAAAGTATTGTTTTTCATAATGAATCAGTTTTACGCTTTACTAAATTGAATATGCCATTTAGTATGCTCGTTTGCTTTTAATTTTTCTTTTGGTAAGAATAATAATCTATAATATTTGCCTGCTGCCCAGGTATCAACAAAACTATCATAATAAGGACTACCTGGATTACCACTTTGCCCTCCTGGATATAAACCATATGCTTCAATCTCATCTGTTAAATGAACTACCATTCTCCAACTAGGTCCATGATTCTCAGAAGTAGCATTAATAATATTTACTCCTCCACCAATTGGCAAATTCAATCTACTTAATGCATTGGTTTTGGTTAAATGTAATACCCTTGTTGCCTTAAATGCAGCCCAACTTAATTTATTGTCTTTTTCTAGTTCAGATAATTTTAATGTTGCTTTTTCAATACCTACTAAAACCTGCTCCTTTAATGTTTCTACTTTGTTTGTAGTATTGATATCATCTGCTACAGAAAAATTACTATCCTTTAACATCTTCTCCACTAATACATATGCTTCTGGTTTGGTTAAAGGTATTGGTGAACCAGCTAATTCATCTCCCCAAACAGCATTCTCTACACTATCCCAGATTACTTTAAAAATAGTAATTCCTTCAGAAGAAGGGTGATTGTATAAATCCCATTGATTCATTTTGTTCACCATTAATTTTGCAGCAGGAGATAAAGATTCCATTTGTACAAACTTCATTAAAGCTGGTCTTGCCATTTCAGCAAAAACATTATAATTATTGGTTTGCAATGCTTGCATATCTTCTGCAGTAATATTAGACATAGCAGCTAATTGCTTGTTTACACTGATCCCTCTATACAATGGGAAAGAAGCTGCTGTACCTAAATAATATGGATAAGTTGCATCCACAGATTTTTGATTGGCGCTACTTACAAAACCTCTTTCTGGATTTTTAATAAATGGATTTTCGTCTATTGGAATTAAACCCTGCCAAGCATAACTGGAATCATCTCCAGGCATAATAAAATCTCCCTGTCTATCCCATCTTGCAACAAAAGTTCCTTGTTGTTTAATCGCAATGTCTCCGGTTTTAGTAGCCATCACAAAATTTTGACCTGGACATTTCCAAAGAGATATTGCACTTAAATAATCTTCTGTATTTTTTGCTCTGTTTAATTTATAAAAAGTTTCTACTCCAGTAGAGGCTTCATGAGCAGTCCATTTTACTGCTAGATTTCTTCCTTTGGATTGAGGATTTTGATAATGAGCATCATACATTGCAGGACCCCAATGTGTCATTGCAATCTCTTCCACAACATCTGCACTATCCTTAACTTTAATTACTTCGGTTCTCTTAGTAGTAGCTTTCCATGCACCATTGTACCAATATTCATTTTGTGTACTATCCTTGAATTTTAATTCATAATAATCCAACACATCTCTTCCCGCATTGGTAACACCCCATGCCAAACTATCATTAAATCCAATGATTACCGCTGGTGATCCTGGAAAGCTTGCGCCATAGGTACTATGTGTAGGTGTAGTAATTTGTACTTCATACCATAGAGAAGGAAGGTTTAAACCCAAATGTGGATCACTACATAAAATAGGTCTTCCAGATTTTGTTTTTGAACCAGACACGGCCCAGTTATTACTACCATTGTTTTTATCTGGAGCTTCCGGTGCTTCAGTAGCATTAGCCACCATCGCAGTTGAATCTTTCTTATGTAAATATGCAAAATCTGCATTCATCGGAGCCTTAGGATGTATAGTAGCACTTGCAAATTCTGTTCCTCTTGGAATAATAGGATCTAAAGAGTCTTGTTGATTGGTGTATAATTGATCAAACAAGTCGTATCCTAAATAATCTCTTGTATTGGTTAATTGTAAATCTGCACTAGCTGATCTACCAGTAAGATCATAAGACATGAACATTAAAAAGAGGTAGGTTTTCTTTGCAGTCCACTCTTCTGGTTGATAGTTCATTAATTTATATTCGAAGGGAAGATTTTCAGGAGACAATTGTTTTAAGTAAGCATTTACTCCAGCCGTATATGCATCTACTGTAGCTTTCATGACTGGATTAGTTTCATTAATCATTTTCTCCGTTTGCTCAGCACCATATACCATACCCAATCTTCTGAAAAATTTATCAATTGATAATTTATCTGCACCAGCAATCTCACTTAATCTTCCAGATGCTACCCTTGTTTGAAAATCCATTTGCCATAATCTAAATTGCGCATGCAAATAACCTTGAACAAAATAAGCATCTTCGTCATGTTCTGCATAAATATGAGGCACTAATCGATCATCCATGTACACATCAACTTTGCCTTTTAAATTATTAGCAAGTACATGTGCATCAAAATTAGTATTCACTTTTTCTGCATTCTTCCAAAATCCTTGTTGAGGAGAAAGAAAATAACCCAATTTGGGTGTCTTAGATCCTTCAACTGGTAATTGAGTATTAAAAAGAGAAACCAATGAAACAGTTATAATAGCCGAAGCTAAAAATGGCAATAAACGCATAGCAATTATTTAGAATCCTAAATTAAGCATTATTTACAAGTTCGCCACTAAAAAAGGCGATAGACTCTTGTAAATTTAAATAAGGATAAGACTTATGTAAATCTTGGGCCTTTGATAAAGCGTTTTGTATAAACGACTGATGAGCTTTACTCTGTTTATTGAAAGGCTTATGTTGTATAGCTAATTGTAATTCAGCTACCTGCTTCATGATTTGCTGAGTTGGCAGCGTATAGAATGTTTCTACCCATTTTTCCCAAACATATTGGGTTGCAGCATAATTGGGATGTACCAAATCCTCAGCATAAAAACGATAATCTCTTAAATCATCAATTACATATTCGTATGCTGGGAAATAATATGTTGCCTTTGTCGCAGCAATGGTATCATGTACTGCCTGGATTAAAACAGCCTTACTCCTATTATTCTCTACCAGTCCCTCTCTTAAATGCCTTACTGGACTTACCGTAAAAATAATAGTCAATTGGGGATTGAATTTTTGCAAATCTTCTATAGTGGATTGTAGCAAAGATTTTAATTCTGCCGCCTCCATCAATCTTTTTTCAAACCAATTAGCTGGAGCTTTATGATTGTTGGCAACTACTAAGCCTTGTTGACCAACCGCCAATGCTGTTAAACAATATAACCATGCCGAACCTAAAGTAATGACTAAGTGTTTGGCTTCTTTTAAATATTGATGCGTTTCTTGAATGGATGTATTGATCTTATTCAATGCTGCTGATGCAGTACTATCTGAAAAACGAGAATGATGATGCCAACTATTGAACAATTCATTTAACTCAAATACATCTTCTTGCTTGTATTGCTTGCATTGCATGTAATCTTTTAATGCATTACAAACACTCACTGGATTAAATAAAATACCATGTGGATTCTCTTTAACAACAAATAAATGCTTCTGCATTTTAGCTCCCATGTTTTCCGTAAAACAAGAACCTATTAACAGCATTTTATCTTGATATCCAATTTGTAAATTGGATGGAGTAGCATCTAATGTTAATTTGAATTTCATTTGAACATTCTTTGCTTCATAGCTTCATACAAAATAATACCTGCTGCTACAGATACATTGAAAGAATCAAAAGATGTAGCCATAGGTATCTTAAAGAAATAATCTGCGGCTTTTGCTAAGAAAGGTTGCACCCCTCTTCCTTCATCTCCCATAATAACACATGATGGAATAGTTAAGTCCAACTCATGTACATTCTTATCTGCTCTCATTTCACTTGTAAATACCTGAATGCCATTTAAATGAAGCGTATCCACTGCTTTTAATAAACTACTCACCCTAATTACTTGTATATGCTCTAATGCACCCGCACTACTTTTAAATGCTTCTTCATTTAATGCCCCTACTCCTTTGTCTGGAATAATCAATGCCTGTGCACCACAACAATGTATACTTCTACTTATAGCACCAATATTTCTTACATCTGTCACCCCATCCAACATCATAAACAAAGGTGTTTCTCCTTTGGAAACCACAAAATCAATCACTTCTTGCAAGTCCATATACTTCACCATGGAAATAAAAGCCAAGACACCTTGATGATTCGCCTTGGTCATCCCATTTAGTTTTTCTATGGGTACTAATTGAATAGGAATATTATGATCTAATGCAGCTTTTTTAATTTCTGAAAGGCCTTCACCTTGAGCATTTTTTTGAATCAATATTTTTTCAATATTGGTATCAGAAGAAAATGATTCTATAATTGGCTGTCTGCCAATGATGAATTTTCTCTCAGACATTTGAGGTCTTGGACTAAATCTTCTAGGACCGTTAAACTTACTTCTTCTTTCCTGCATGGCTCAAAACTAATTATTTTTAAGCAGTTCCCATTTAAGAATTGCTGCTACAGAGATGGAATCTGTAATTTTTCCATCCATCACCCATTGTAATGCTTGTTTGAAAGGCATTTTCTGAACACTTAATTGTTCTGTGTCTTCTGGCTCAGCTTCACCCGCAATTAAATCCTGCGCAACATATACCACTGCAAATTCATCAGACACGGAATTGGATACATCCATTCTTAAAATTTCTTTCCAAGTTTTTGCTTCAAATCCTGTCTCTTCTTTTAATTCCCTTTTAGCAGCTGTTAACCAATCTGTACCTTCTGGACAACCACCTTCTGGAATTTCCCAACTATACCTATCCAAAGGAAATCTATATTGACCAACCAAATAAGTATGATCATCTGCGTCAATTGCAATAACGCCGACTGCAATATTTTTAAAATGCACTTTACCATAAATACCTTCAGTACCTGCTGGAGTAATGACATCAAACTCTGTTAAATTGATCCATGGATTATCATAAACCACCCTACTGTCTTTTTTAATCCAAGGATTTTTTTCGTTATTCATACAAAAAATATAAGGGCATAAAAGAAAAAATCCCTCTCCGATTTTTCGGAAAGGGATTCATATAATGCATTCGATCTTATTTTAAACCAAAAGCTTTTTTCACTTTGGCAACATAATCTAATTTCTCCCAAGTAAACAATTCTACTTTCATAGTCTTTGCTTTACCATCTGGAGTAGTGAATGTTTTAGTAACAACTTCGTTCTTACGACCCATATGACCATAAGCAGCAGTTTCACTATACATTGGAGTTCTTAACTTTAATCTTTGCTCAATAAAGTAAGGACGCATATCGAAGATGCCTTCTACGATCTTACCAATTTGACCATCTGTTAAATTTACTTTAGCAGTGCCGTATGTGTTTACATTGATAGATGTTGGCTTAGCTACACCAATTGCATAAGATACTTGCACCAATACTTCAGAAGCCACACCAGCAGCTACTAAGTTCTTAGCAATATGTCTTGTTGCGTATGCAGCAGAACGGTCTACCTTACTTGGATCCTTACCAGAGAATGCTCCACCACCGTGTGCACCCTTACCACCATAAGTATCTACAATAATCTTACGACCAGTTAAACCAGTATCTCCGTGAGGACCACCAATAACAAACTTACCTGTTGGGTTGATATGATACTTTATATCCTTGTTAAATAACTTCGCGTATTTCTTGTACTTCGCTTGTACTCTTGGAATCAAGATCTCAACGATATCTTTTTTGATCTTCGCTAACATCTTACCTTCTGCATCAAAATCATCATGTTGTGTAGATACAACAATCGCATCAATTCTTACTGGCTCGTTCTTATCGTTGTACTCTAAAGTTACCTGAGACTTTGCGTCAGGTCTTAAATATTTGATCGCCTTGTTCTCTCTTCTTAATGCAGCAAGCTCAATTAAGATCTTGTGCGCTAAGTCCAAAGCCAATGGCATATAATCTTCAGTTTCGTTGGTAGCATAACCAAACATCATACCTTGGTCTCCTGCTCCTTGCTCTTCTTTCTTCTTTCTATCTACACCTTGGTTGATATCAGCTGATTGCTCGTGAATAGCAGATAAGATACCACAGCTATTCGCTTCAAACATGTATTCACTCTTAGTGTAACCTATCTTCTTAATTACACCTCTTGCAATTTCTTGTACATCTAAATATGCTTTAGACTTTACCTCACCAGCCAATACTACTTGACCTGTAGTTACTAAAGTCTCACATGCCACTTTTGATTGTGGATCGAAAGCTAAAAAGTTATCAATTAAAGCGTCAGAAATCTGATCCGCTACTTTGTCTGGATGTCCTTCAGATACACTCTCTGAGGTAAATAAATACGGCATATTGTATGATTTAGATGAATGTTAAAATGCAAATATATTAATAAATACTATAATCTTATAAATTGGAGTAGTAAATACGAAGTCTCATTTTAAACCTAGAATGCTTACCACCACCCAATCTTACCCTACCCATTGCAGGTTGATTAGAAGTTGAAGTTGTGATATAATCCACTCCTGCCAATGTATTATTTGGATAAGGAGGAACATATCTAATAGAATCATTCACTGGTGCAGATATTCTAAAATCGAATGTGGTATCTTTTCTTGACACTACACCCTGTAAATATCTTGTAATATTAAAATTGTAAGTAGCTACCTTATCGTAGCCATTCAATGATTTGTATGTTTGGAAACCTCCAAATCTAGCAAAAGCTTCTGCATTTGCGATGCTCTGATAATCATTAGGAACATTACGCATTACCTTGCCATTGTTTGCATCGTAAGCTGCTAATAATAAATATCTTGGTGCCAACATTTGTTTTTCAATCGTATTCAAATTGGCATCATCTGGAACCTGCTCGGCAATTAATTCAGCTCTATGAATGAGCTTATTGGCCAATGTTTTTATTGCAGGGATTTTTATCTTAACTCCTGTACCTGGACTTGCTTGAACATACACCAAAGAGTCATTCGCTTTTCCAATATGACTCAATACCTCTGAACCCGTTCTATCTCGCTTAATAAAATTAGCATCTCCGTTGGCAGATAATCTGAAACGCATTTTTAAAACCGTAGTATCGACTTTACCTGTTGATCCAATTGGTGAATAATTGGTTTTAAAATATAAGGCCAATCTAGTATTGGTATCTGTCATATTTAATTTCAACAATACATTTTTATTGGCACTAGGATCTACGGAAAGCGCAAAACCAGGGAAGTATTTTCTTAAAGTGGTATCGCTTCTATATGCATTTGTTGAATCAAACTCTTTGATAAACATTCTAGCATACTTATCAAATAATTTTATTCTAATTTGATATTGAGAAGCTTCGTATCTATTAATGATAGAGTCTCCTAATCTTGCAATATTCACAGTAACAGGATTTCCCATGGCCTCTCCTGCTTTGATGCCATATAATTCTGGATAGTTTGCTGGATAATATTTTGAAATATCTAATGGAGTAGATGGATCAATTTGGTGTAAATTGATTTTCAAAGGCTTGGAAGAATCACCATAAAAACCTGCAAATTTTAATGTTAAAACTGCAGAATCTACTACAATACTGTCTTTTGTTCCTTGAACATAAAATGGGAAAAAGTCTGGCAACATTTGAAAGAACATAGTTGCTTTAGTATTCCCAAATAAAGGGTCATTGTTTAATTCACCTAAAATATGATTGTCTGATCCAAAGATGCTTAAGCTATCAGGAATATCTACTGTTTCAGTTTCTACTTCTATAATAGTATCTTTTGTATTGATGGCGTCTAAAGATGGAAGTAAGCCCAAGCCTAATTCAGAAGTACTTACCCTTGTACAAGCCGATGATATTATGCTCAATAAAACTACAAAAACCGAAAACCTCTTAACTATATTATTGAATGCCATGAATTTATTTTGTCTTTATTTGCCTGCAAGTTCGTTGTATAAATCTAAATACTCTGTTAAATCGGAATCCCAGCCATTAAATGGAACCACTTTTTTGCCCTTTACGCTAGAAAACTCAGACATTAACTTTTTGTCGATATCGTCTGACCCGAAAGTAATTGCATCCGCATAAGTTGCACCACCTCTAAATAAAGCTGAATTATTTAAATCCTTATAAGGTTCTAATTCTTTATCCTTAACATTTGCATTGATTAATGCCTTTGTTAAGAAATCCTTAGAGAATTTTTCTTCGAAAGTATTTGAACCGATGGTGTAAATCACTTTAGAATTTGAAAATACAGGTTCTTTCTTGAAAGCAGTCTTGATATAAGCTGGGATTAAACCAGTCATCCAACCACTACAATGAATCACATCCGGAGGCCATCCAAATTTCTTTACAGTTTCTAATGCACCTCTAGCAAAGAAGATGGTTCTTAAAGCATTGTCCTCAAACCATGTTTCGTTTTCGTCATGGAAAATTTGCTTTCTCTTGAAGAAGTCTTCGTTTTCTAAGAAATATACTTGTAATCTGGCATTCGGTAAAGAAGCCACTTTAATTTGTAAAGGATAATCGTCATTGTCCACCTGAACATTGATACCTGATAAACGAACTACCTCGTGCAAACGATGTCTTCTTTCATTGATTACGCCAAATCTTGGCATGATGCAACGAACTTCTAAACCACTGTCGTTACTTTTAATTGCGAGCTTATTGATGATCTCCGCAAACTCTGTCAACTCCAAATAAGGGGACATTTCTGTGGCGATGTATAAGATTCGTTTCTTTTCGGACATGCTAAATTGTTTAACTCAGATTAGACTTTGAGTCTGCGAAGTTACGAAAAAATAAGGATTTTAAATAAATGAGCCTTGTCGCCCCTAATATTAACAATTGGTCGTAAATTGCAAAGCATCCATTTAAACCCATTCATAATGGCTAAATTCTTCAAAATCGGATTCTTCTTTTTGGTAGGTATTATGCTTATTTGGTGGAGTATGCACCAGATTCCAGACCAAGAATGGGACAAATTTAAACTGGCTTTAAAGCATTCTAAATTCTGGATCATCATCCCCGTTTTTATCATTTTGGGACTCTCCCATTTTCTGAGGGCCCTTAGATGGAGATTGATCATGGAACCCCTAGGATATCAACCCAGCATCGGCAATACTTTCTTAGCTGTATTAATTGGCTATTTAGCCAACTTGGCTATCCCCAGATTAGGAGAAGTGTTAAAGTGCACCCTTCTAGCAAAATATGAAAAAGTGCCTGCTGAAAAAATCGTAGGTACCATTGTCGCTGAAAGAGCATTTGATGTGATTAGCTTGGGCTTGGTTTTCTTATTGGCATTAGGTTTACAGTTTAATGTGATCGAAGCTGGATGGATGCAATTAAAAGCACAATCTGCAGCTCAGCAAAATACTTCTTCTAACTCCTTCAATTTTATTTACATCATTATTGGTGTATGTGTTGTTTTATTGATTTTATTTTTTGTTTTTAAATCAAAATTAAAAACAGCTATTGCAAGCATACAAAAAATCATCAAAGGTATTTGGGAGGGTGTGATTAGTGCCACCAAACTTAAAAAACACAATCTGTTCTTCTTTTACAGTTTTGGCATTTGGTTTTTATATTTATTGGCTACCTATATTGGACTTTACGGAACAGAAGGTACTGGCAGTTCTTTTGCAACAGCCATTAGTTGTTTGGCTTATGCAAGTATTGGTATGATTATTACTCCTGGAGGAATTGGTGCTTACGCCTATTTTATGGCTAAAGTTTTAGAATTGAATGGCGTTGATTATACATTAGGATTAGCCAATGGAACCTTACAATGGTTCTCTCAGTTTTTAATTGTATTGGTATTAGGTGGAATGAGTTTAATATTACTCCCTATCATCAATAGACAAAAAAATTAGTATGCGCGAGATCAATTCGATGGCCCAAAAAATTATGACAGTTGAGCAGGCCAAAACAATTATTTATGGTTGGAAATTATTAGGTAAGAAATGTGCTTTCACCAATGGTTGTTTTGACATCTTACATCAGGGTCATATTTTTTCTTTGGGACAGGCTGCTAAAGAAGCAGATTTTTTAATTGTAGGATTAAATAGTGATGCGAGTGTTCAAAGATTAAAAGGCCCAACCAGACCTGTAAATAATACAGAAAGCCGAGCTATATTAATTGCCAACTTAGCCATTGTGGATATGGTGGTCGTATTTGAAGAAGATACTCCATTGGAATTAATCAAAGCACTAGCACCAGATGTATTGGTTAAAGGAGGTGATTATACATTGGATCAAATTGTAGGTGCCAAAGAAGTGATTTCAGCTGGAGGAAAAGTGATTATCAACCCTATTGTAGAAGGTTATTCTACCACTGGTTTAATTGAAAAAATAAAAAAATAAATAGATGGAATTTTTAAAGACATTGAGTATTCAAAAAGAAAAAGAAAACGAAGGAAGTTCAACTGGATCAAAATGGATTCAATCTAATGGAGCTATTATAAGTTCTCATTCTCCAGTAGATGCACAAATGATTGGTAATGTAAAAAGCACGGATAAAGAGGCATATGAGAAAACTATTCAAACTGCACAAAATGCATTTTTAGAATGGAGAAATTGGCCAGCACCTAAAAGAGGCGAAGTAGTTAGACAATTAGGAGAAGCTTTGCGTGAGCAAAAACAATATCTAGGCCAATTAGTAAGTTACGAAATGGGTAAGAGCTTGCAAGAAGGTTTAGGGGAAGTACAAGAGATGATTGATATCTGTGATTTTGCTGTAGGATTATCTAGACAACTATATGGCTTAACAATGCATAGTGAAAGACCATCGCATAGAATGTATGAGCAATGGCATCCAATGGGCATTGTTGGCATTATTTCGGCATTCAATTTCCCTGTGGCGGTATGGAGTTGGAACGCTGCTTTAGCATGGGTTTGTGGAAATGTGACCGTATGGAAGCCAAGTGAAAAAACACCTATTTGTGGAAATGCTGTTCAACATATCGTTGCAAAAGTATTTGAAGCAAATCAAGTTCCTGAAGGAGTGAACTGTTTAATTCAAGGAGATAGAACTGTGGGCGAATGGATGAGTAATGATATTAGAATTCCATTAGTATCTGCAACAGGATCTACAAGAATGGGTAAGGAATTAAATAAAGCAGTGGCAGGTAGATTAGGTAAAACAATTTTAGAATTAGGAGGTAATAATGCCATTATTATTTCTGAACACGCAGACTTAGACATGTCTTTAATTGGTGCTGTTTTTGGGGCAGTTGGAACTGCTGGTCAAAGATGTACCACTACAAGAAGATTAATTATTCATGAAAAAGTATACGATAGTTTTGTAAGCAAATTAACTAAAGCCTATCAACAAATTAAGATTGGTAATCCATTAGATACAAATAATCATATGGGTCCATTGATTGATCAAGATGCAGTTAAAATGTATTTAAACGCTATTGAAGCATGTAAAAAAGAAGGCGGAAAATTCTTAGTAGAAGGAGGCGTTTTAACTGGTGCGGGATACGAAAGTGGATGTTATGTAAAACCATGTATTGCAGAAGCGCAAAACCACTATCAAATTGTTCAACATGAAACCTTCGCTCCTATTTTGTATGTGATGAAATATGCTACTTTAGAAGAAGCTATTGCTATTCAAAATGGAGTGCCACAAGGTTTGTCATCAGCTATCATGACATTAAATATGCGTGAATCTGAATTATTCTTATCTGCGAAAGGAAGTGATTGTGGTATTGCGAATGTAAATATCGGAACCAGTGGTGCGGAAATTGGTGGCGCATTTGGTGGTGAAAAAGAAACAGGTGGTGGTAGAGAAAGTGGATCTGATGCATGGAAAGCATACATGAGAAGACAAACCAATACCATTAACTGGAGCAATAGTTTGCCTTTGGCTCAAGGAATTAAATTCGATTTATAAATTATACTAAATAAAAAACATGTCAAGACCCAGTGCATCTGAATACGGTAGTTTTTATCAAACTTATATTAACTATACTAGCGGAAAAGATTATTCTATTTTAGTTCAACAATACCATGATAGAATCACAGAATCATGGGCAGCCATTCCTGCTGAGAGAACCAATTTTGCCTATGCTGAAGATAAATGGACAATTAAACAAATGTTTCAGCATGTAATTGATACCGAAAGAATTTTCGCCTATAGAGCTTTGGCTATTTCAAGAAATGAGCCAGCAGCTTTATTAGGTTTTGACGAAAACGAGTATGCAAAAAATGCTACTGCTGCTCATAGAAATTGGAAAGACATGTTAACAGAATGGAGAGTGGTAAGACAATCAACTAATTTATTGTTTGTCTCTTTTACAGAAGAGCAAATGAAAGCCATGGGAACTGCTAGCGGCCACCCTATTTCAGTAAATGCATTAGGCTTTATCATTTTCGGACATGCCCTACATCATTTACATATTTTAAAAGAGCGCTACGGAGTGTAATAATGATGAAGAATTCAAAACCTTCGTATAAAAAAAGAACCCCTAACAAAAATTAGGGGTTATTTTTTGCCTTTCGGCCATACTCAGTTTTTGAAGTAGGGTTTAATCCCTAATCTTCAATATAATTACTTTGATGCATAAATATGCACAGCTAATTGAACATCAGAATCAATCATTCCAACGCCATAGCTTACACCGAATACAGTTCTATCTAATGGGAAGAAAGCTTCAGCAAAGAAACCTTTTTCTTTTTCTGTTCTATCTGCACTTCTAATTGTTGCAGGGAAAGTCACAGAAGCTTTAGTTCCTTTTAAAGTTAAATCACCAGTAATAGTTACTTTATCGTTAGTGATATATTTGATAGCAGTAATTGTAAAATTTGCTTCACCAAATTTAGCAGCATCAAAAAAATCGGCAGATGCTAAATGACCTTGTAATCTGTCACCAGCTTCATCTGTAACTTTATTACCAGCAATGTCAATTACAAAGCTACCGCCAGTTAATTTACCTCCTACTAATTGTAAAGAACCAGATTTAACAGGGAAATAACCTGTATGGAAATCAGAAGTTTTAGAACCAGTCCAGTTTACCTTGCTTTTTTTAGCGTCAACTGTGTAAGTTGGTCCTTGCTTTTTAATTTCTTTGTTAGTGAAAGAAAATAAAGAGATGGAAGCCACCATCAATGTCAAAGAGAATAATACTTTTTTCATACTTTTTAATAAGTTTAAGGTTACAAATATAGAAATCAATGTTTAAACAACAAAATTTAATTTTAGTCCTAATCTGAAGCTAATTTATGCCTTTAAACTAGTATCTTCGCCAAAATTTATTATTTATGAATCTGCATGAATATCAAGCTAAAGAATTACTTAAAAAGTACAATGTCCCAGTTCAGGAGGGCGTAGCAGTGGAAACAGTGGATGCCGCAGTAGCAGCCTACCATAAAATTGCCAATGAGACCAATAACAAATTCGCAGTGGTGAAGGCACAAATTCATGCGGGTGGCCGTGGTAAAGGTAAAATTGAAGGAACAGAGCAAAGAGGTGTTGCAGTGGGTAAATCTGCAGCTGACATCGAAACATTTGCAAAAAATATATTAGGTGGTACTTTGGTAACTATCCAAACTGGCCCTGCTGGTAAATTGGTTAGTAAAATCTTAGTTGCTCAGGATGTTTATTATGAAGGTCCTCAACCAACTAAAGAATTTTACTTATCTATTTTATTAGATCGTGCAAAAGGAATGAATGTTGTGATGTATAGCACAGAAGGTGGAATGGATATCGAAGAAGTAGCACACAACACTCCAGAAAAAATATTCAAAGAGTGGGTTCACCCAGGTGGTGGCTTACAAGGTTTCCAAGCAAGAAAGATTGCTTTCAACTTAGGTTTAAGTGGTGAAGCAATGAAGAACTGCGTGAAATTTGTAACTAATTTATACAATGCATATGTTGGTTTAGACTGTGCTATGTTAGAGATCAACCCTCTTTTCAAAACAGCAGATGACAAAATCATCGCAGTTGATTGTAAAATGAGCTTGGATGATAACGCTTTGATGCGTCATCCTGATATCGCTGCAATGAGAGATGTTACAGAAGAAGATCCTACTGAAGTGGAAGCAGGTGAGTTTAACTTAAACTTTGTGAAATTAGATGGCAATGTAGGTTGTATGGTAAACGGTGCTGGTTTGGCAATGGCTACAATGGATATGATTAAGTTAAGTGGTGGTGAGCCAGCAAACTTCTTAGATGTAGGTGGTACTGCTAATGCACAAACAGTTGAAGCTGGATTTAGAATTATCATGAAAGATCCTAATGTAAAAGCTATTTTAATTAACATCTTTGGCGGTATCGTTCGTTGTGACCGTGTTGCTGCAGGTGTAATTGAAGCATTCAACAAATTAGGCAATATCAATATTCCAATCATTGTAAGATTACAAGGTACTAACGCTGTTGAAGCGAAGAAATTAATAGATGAAAGTGGATTGAAAGTACAATCAGCTATTCAATTAAGCGAAGCGGCTGACTTAGTAAAGAAGGCAGTTGCTTGATAATTTTTCAGCCCTACATTTAAATTTGTCGGGCTTCAAATTATCCTCTCATGATTTTTATAAATGCCCCTTTTTAGGGGCATTTATTTTTCTTTTCATATGCGATTTTCTAAGAAAATAATGGCTATAAAAACTCTCTAATGATTTTAAAATGACTCCTATTTAAATTTTGTAATTTATTGGGTAATTACTTTCACTTCTGTTAATGCACTAAAAGAATAAACATGACCAGTGGACAGTTCTACACACTCAATTCTAATTCTTCGCTTCTTCCCTCTTTTAAACACCTTTCCCTTCATTGCTTCAAACAAAGCACCTTCTTCAATATTAGCTACTAATTGAAAGCCTTCTTTTTGATGCGCATTATACTTTCTTAAAACCAGCAATAACTGTGTTTCCCCATTTGCAGTAGCTGCCGGATTCTTGATGGTCTTTAATAAACATTTCTTAATATCAGCAGGGAATAAATCCATTTGAATAAACTGCAATAATAAATTTCCATAAATGGATTTCCATTCTTGCCCATGTGCTTCTACCTTGTTTTTATATTGCTCATAACAAAGCAAATGCGCTAATTCATGTAATAGTGTAATCAAGAATTCAAATGGATTTAAATTTCCATTGACTGAAATTTTATGATTAGCTCCCATAAATGGATGCCTATAATCTCCCAAGACTGATTTTCGAGCTTTTGTAACGGAAAGATGTACTTTGTAATGATGTATTAATTGAACCACAGGTTCGAAAGCCCCTTCTGGTAAGAATTGTCTTAATGCCTCCAATGGATGTTCAATTTTAGCCACAATACTTTACTGCTTCTTTAATGACCATTGAATTTCTAAATAAGTATACACCAAATACAAACCCATAGAGATGAATAAACTGGTTAATCCCACTGGTCCTTTTTGTTGTTTTGCATATACCAACGCTGCAACTGCAAAGACCATCATTTTAATAATGGTTCCCATCATCACGGATTGTACCATTAAATTAGGTTTTTGTACATCCATTTTTTGAATTCTTCTAAAACTAAAAACGGATAAAACAAATAGCATCAAATTCACTACTAAAATAAAAGGAATCTTAATACCCTCTAACGGAAAATAATAAATACAATACAAACCAACTGCATTCATTAACATAAATAATGCTGCAACAGGCAAGAACTTTTTATCAAACATCATCTTATTTTGTTTTTGTATCCCTAATGATTCTAAATAAAGAAAGTATAATAAATAAAAAAGGTAAAATCCATATAAACATTGGTTTTGATCCAGCTCTAAGATATTTCCCGTCAATATATCTACCAAAATACATCAAAGCCATCAAGGCTATTGCCCATTGACTTGCAATACCTGCAAATTTTGTCCATTGAAAATTAGACGGGAGTTTAGTCATATGATGGCTGTCCTTCTGGCAATTGTAATGGTATTGTATCTAATTGATTAGAATTACCTTCAGAAAGTACTTTTTTCAATCCTTCTAAATATTGCTCTTTATAATGAATAGATTGTTCTAATGAATCTGTTCTGATTTTGAGCAATTGTAAAGCAGTTCTACTTTCTTTGGTTCCATACCCTGGTATATAATATTTTAAGGGCGTAAATGCAATCAAAGCAATGGTTAATCCCACCAATAAAATAAAGCTGATACTAAAGGTTAAATAAACAGATTTTCTTGATAATCTTAATGCCAAAATTTCATCATAAGTGTCATCATTCGTAATCACCAATCTATAGGTGTTACTTCGCCTCTTAAAGGTATTATTGATGTCAAATTTTGCCATATGGATAAATGCTAGTTAAAGATAAAACAATAATGTAAAAAATGCGCGTTTCTACTGTAAATAAAGCAAATTAACTGTATTTTTAAGTTGTCTTACATCCATGAATAAAGCACACAAAATCGCACCATTTAAAGCAAGTCGCTTTGTATTTATCCTAATTGGTTTAATTGGGATTCAAATTAGTGTTTTTGGACAGGATACCAGCAGGTCTATCTTAGATATCAATAATTCAAAAATTGTAAAAAAGGTTAACGCATTATTAGACTCTAATCAGAAAAAAATAAACAAATTTATTTTTAACAAAGCAGACTCAGTAAAATCTAAATTAAATAATACAGTCAATAATGCCATACCTAAAGAAATTGAAAAACCTCTACCCTATGAAAGGCTTTTAAACAAAAAATACACATTGGGAAGAAGAGCTTATCAAAACACTGTTTCTCAATTTAATTATTTTTTCAATGGCCAAGAAGAACTCAATGATATTATCCAAAAAGCAAGAAGTCAATTTCAAGATGACTATACAAAATTGCTTAGTTTTTATGATTATGATTTAAATGATATTGCAAAATATAGTATAGATTCAATTATTTACAGATGCAATGCAAATATTGTCTTACATGACCTCAGAAATAATTGGGTGGATGACGCTTATTTATTAATGGCTAAAGCTTATTTGTTTCATAAAAATTTTGACACTGCAGGGAGCATTTTACAATTCATTAATTACTCATTTGATGAAAAAGACAATGGCGCTGACCTTCCCATAGGAAGTAATATTAGAAATACAAAAGGAAAGTTCAGTATTGCAACTGCCGAAACGAATAGAATTTGGGAAAATGAGAATGTGAGAAACGAAAGCATGATATGGCAGGCTAGAAATTATTTTGAAACAAATCAAATTAACGAAGGACTAAGTTTACTTGAATTATTAAAGTCAGACGCCTATTTCCCTAAAAGATTGTACCCTTTTTTATATGAACAAATTGCTTATGGGTATTACCTGAGTGAATCCTATGAAAATGCTGCAAATAATTTAGTAAAAGCAATCCCAAATGTTTCAGATGCAAGTGCTAAAGCAAGATGGTTTTTTCTAATTGCACAACTATATGACAAAGCAGATATGAGAGGTACCGCTTATCCATGGTATCAAAAAGCAAGTCAATTGGCTGTCAACCCAATTCTTGGCGTTTATGCAAAAATAAATATGATCCAATACGAATTGGAAAAAGGTAATGCAGATTGGAAAGAGCTTACAGAGAAATTAGAAAAACTTACTAAAAAAGATAAATATATACCATACGCAGATATCATTTATTTTGAAATGGCTAAAATAGCAATTCAGAATAAAGATCCATTACAAGCGAGTGAATGGCTACTTCAATCGATCCGAAAAAACAACAATAGTATAGATCAGCGACAAAAAGCTTTTGAATTATTAGGAAATATTCAATATAAAATTGGCAACTACGCCATTTCTAAAATTGCATATGATAGCCTAACTGGTGTTTTAAAAACTAACCCAAATTTTGAGCTCATCAATAAAAGAAAAAAATGGATGTTGCCAATTAGTCAAACTAACTTAGAAATGCAAATTCAAGATAGTTTGTTGTATATATTCAGACAAGCCGAAGAGGTAAAAGATATCATTTTCAAACAGTGGCTACAAAGACTTGAAATAAAAGAAAAAGAAACAAATCAATTGTTTTCAAATGACTTTAAAAAAGAAAATTCAAAACTTTACAATAACCCAATTATTGAAAATAGTTTAATCAACAGAGCTCCAATAAATGATTTTTATTTTCAAAACAAAAATACTGTTAATAACGGAAAGCAAATTTTTATTCAAAAATGGGGTGAAAGACCCAATGTGGATCATTGGAGAAGAAAAACAAGTGGAAATATAGCTTATGCCAACACTGCTGTTTTAACAAATAATAATATTTCAACTGTTATAAAAGATACTTCCAAAAAAGAAAATATTGGAATCTCTAGTAGTATTTTACCTATAAAAGATAATCAAGATCTTGAAAACTCATTGAAAAAATGGAATGAGGCAGCGATAAAGAATGCACAATTATTCTTATTAGAATTAAATGATTTTGACAAAGCATTGCCAATTTATCAAAAAATTATCGAAAGGGACATAGATCCAATCATTACCGAAAGGGCATTACTAGATCTAGCTAGCCAATACATTCATGATGATCAAAAAAATAAATCAGATATCATTATAGAAAATATAATTAAAAAATTTCCAAATGGCTTCTATGTAACTAAGCAAAAAGAAGCTAAAAATAAAAAAGCTATTAACACTATTGCAATTGATGATTATAAAAATGCTTATTTTCTTTCTAAAATTGGAAAATGGGATAGCTTAAGTCAATTCCATGCGAAAATCAGTCAGAGTGTATATAAAACCAAATGGAATACCCCATATCAGTTTATCAGGGTAAAAATGTATGCGCAACAAAGACAAGATAGTATAGCGATTGTTTTATTAGATTCTATCATATTACTGAATCAAAATGAATCAATTAGAGAGAAAGCAAAAAATATTATTTCAGAAATTAAGAATAGAAAGAAAACAGAAACCTATCTAAGTCAATTAACCAATACTTTACCAGAAAGCAGTATTATTACAAATGTAGAAACTGTATCAATAAACACTGAAAAACAATTACCAGCAGCAAATAAAACAACTTTACCGAATACAATTACCGATACTTTAAAAAATAAAGAAACCAATATAAAAGAAGCTATTGTCAAGCCAAAGATTATTTTTACAAATGACAGTACAGAAGAGCATTATATGGCTCTGGTTATCAAGGGTAGTAAAGAAGTTTTTGTAAAAGAAGCTCAAACAGCAATGGATAATTTGAATGAGGATGAATTTAAAAAATTACAATTAGACGTTACCTATGTGCAGTTTGATCAAGACACATATGTCCTATGGGTAGGGCCATTTGATACTCAAAGAGAAAGCATAAAATATACACAGAAAATAAAACCAAGGTTAAAATCAGAAATAATATCCTTTATACCAACAAAACAATATGAAATATTTATTTTTGGGAAGTCTAACATATTGCAAATTAACAACTATGAAGACCTACTGTTATATAAAGACTTCATGTTAAAAAATATTTATCAATAAAAAAGAAATTTCGTGAACCAAAAGATTGATCAAAATACTGGAAGAACTAGGAAATTCTGGAAATGGTATTTCATTACAGGTGCTGTGTTTGCGCTTTTCCTTTTATTACTCAATTTTGGATGGATTGGAGACATGCCAGATTTAGATGATATTGAAAATCCAACAGCATCTTTAGCAAGTCAAGTTTATGCTCAAGATGGAACTCCTATGGGTAAATTTTATTTAGAAGATCGTATCAGTGTAAAATATCGAGACCTTAGCCCTTATTTGATTCAAGCTTTGGTAGCCACTGAAGACAAAAGATTTTACGACCACTATGGCGTGGATGGAGAAGGGTTATTAAGAGCCGTTGCCTTCTTGGGAAGCCAAGGTGGCGCATCTACCATTACCATGCAGACTGCAAAGAATTTATTTACAGACAATTGGAGTACAAAAAATAAATTACTGCGTGTTATACAAAAAATTAAAGAAAGTATTATTGCAATCAAATTAGAGCGCAACTTCACAAAACAAGAAATTCTGACATTATATTTAAATACGGTCCCATTTAGTGAAAACTTATTTGGTGTAAGTAATGCATCTAGATCTTTCTTTCAAAAAGAACCAGACAGATTAAATATTGAAGAAGCAGCATTATTAATTGGAATGATTAATGCTCCAACCAAATACAACCCTAATAGAAATCCAAAATTAGCTCTAGAAAGAAGAAATCTAGTATTAAACAGAATGGCTTCGCAAAAGTATATATCAGAAGAGCAAGCAGAACAGCTAAAAGCAATGCCTGTTGTAACTAATTTTAAAAAGCTAGATGAAAATAATGGACTTGGCCCCTATTTTAGAATGAATTTGGGTGAGTTTATGAAAAAATGGTGTAAAGAACATAAAAAGAACAACGGTGATAATTACAATTTATATAGAGATGGCTTAAAAATTTATACTACTATTAATCCAAGAATGCAATACTATGCCGAAGAAGCAGTTGCAAGGCATATGTCTTATTTACAAAAGGCATTTAATCAACAGAACAATATAAAAAATGGAACGATCTGGAAAGACTTTAATAATTTATTAGAGTTGGCTATCAAACAGACTGATCGTTGGAAGAAAATGAAGGCAGAAGATATAGATGAAAGGGAGATTCGTAAGTCTTTTGACGAACCAATAAACATGCGCATTTTCGCTTATAACAAAAATAGGTTTATTGACACTACAATGTCCCCTTTGGATTCTTTAAAGTACCATAAACAAATATTACAAACCGGTTTCTTAGCTGTGGATCCATTTACTGGAGAGGTAAAAGCTTGGGTGGGTGGTGTTGATTTTAAAACATTCAAATATGACCATGTGAATCAAAACACCAAGAGACAGGTTGGTTCTACAATGAAGCCTTTATTATACTCATTAGCTATCGAAAAAGCAGGATTTACTCCTTTTAGTATAGTTCAAGACCAACAACAAAGCTTTGATGGTTATGGCATGGTACCCAATACTCCTAAATCATGTACCGGCTTATCTATGCCAATGGGTCAGGCATTAGCAGAGTCAAGAAACTGCGCTTCTGGATTTATTATGAAACAAATAAATCCTAAGGGTAATGAAGCAGCGAAAGAGTTTGTGGACTATTTGAAAAAATGTAATATTCAAACTGAAATTCCAGCTTATCCAAGTATTGCCTTAGGTTCTGCAGAAATTTCTTTATTTGAAATGGTTCAAGCATATACTATGTTCCCAGGTGGTGGATATAATGCACAACCTTTTTTCATCAATCGTATCGAAGATAAGAATGGTAATGTTTTAGAGAGCTTCTCCCCTCAAAGAAGAAAAGTGATCAATGAAGTAACTGCTTACTCAGTTGTAAATATGATGCAAGGAGTTATTTCAAAAGGGACAGGAAGAAGCATGTATTCTTTTGGCATTAATGCACAATCTATTGCAGGTAAAACAGGTACAACAAATGATAATAGTGACCTATGGTTCATGGGATATACTCCTCAAATATTAGCCGGAGCCTGGGTAGGTGCAGATGATCGCTATATTCGATTTACTGATAATTATTTTGGACAAGGAGCTCATGGTGCATTACCCATTTGGGCTTACTTTATGGCAAAAGTAGCCAATGATCCAGCTTGTAATTTAGATCCAAATGCAAGCTTTGTAAAACCTGCAGGTATGGGTGATTTAAATGTAAATTTTGTTGGTCAAGATACCATTGCAACAGATATCCCTTTGGAAACAGATGATATCAAGGCTGAATCAGACTACATATTGCCTGATCAAACCAATACTAATAATAGTAATGTTCCTCAGCCCACATCTAATACACCTAATAATACAAAGAAACCAAACGCGAATAAAGAAGCTCAAAAACCAAAAGCTATTTTACCAAAGAAAAAGGGTTAAGGTTTTTTATTCAATTGATATAGTATAGTAAAATGATGATTCAAATTATTTTGAAAAAATGCACTTGCGTATTGTACTTGTAAATTGTTAATTAAAAATGAACAGCCTGCACTAAAACCATTCAAGCTATTTTTTTGATTTTGAAGATTTAAATCATATCTTCTTAAAAAATTATAACCCATTTGTATACTTACAGCAGAACCTAGATAAATTTCAGTTCCAAATATTAAGTGATTAAATAGATTCTGATTTTTGGAAGCAGCATTGACTCCTTCTATATTATTATAAAGAGTATCATTGTAAGTAATATCCCATTTAGTCAATCTTTGCGCTGTCAATGAAAATTGAAAAGGAGCACTAGCTAATCTTTTTGAGAATCCAGCGGTGATGTTAAATGGTAAATTTTCTTTTTTGTTAAATGGGGTAATTTGAACACCAACATTATTAACTAGCAATGCCCATTGAGTTAAACCAGAATAGGGGGTATATATGATTCCTACATCAGTAGCGAGGGCATTTGAATGATAGGTCCCGTACTTTGATTGTATATATTTTAAAGTAGCTCCAACTTGAAAATTGGTCTTATAGGTAGTGGCTGCGCTTAGTTGAAATGAATATTCATTGGGCCTAAAACTACCTAATTCATTACCAGCAATATCCGTCATAGGTATAGTGCCATAATCCATATATTGTACTCCCCACCCTATAGTTGTATTGGCAGTTCTTATATAATTAGCCCCATTAAAATTATATTGATTAATCGAAGCTAAATATGGTTTTATACTTAAATGTAGTTGGCGATCCATTTCTTTATTTAAGAAAGCAGGCTGATTTACTGACATTCCTAAGTCGCCTTCTAATTGACTAATATTCATACCACCTAATGCAGTCGTTTTCGCAGAAGGAGATAAATTAATAAAATTAAATACAGTGTTGCCTCCAATGGATTGTCCGAAAGCTGGAGCAGTTTGAATGGCAACAAAAAGACAACTAAATAAAAATAGTCGTATTAAAATAGCTCTTTGTCTTTTATTGCTCATATAACAAAGCTACATTATTTGTTTAAACCAATGCTA
>CALCEA010000120.1 GCA_937900675.1 uncultured Chitinophagaceae bacterium | reverse complement strand
TAGGCATGCCTGTTTGGGATGACAAGGATATGGCATTAGCAAGAGGTGTTCAAACATTAGTAGAAGCGCCTAAGAAAGACAATAGTGGTAAACCCATTGATGGATTAAGAACTGCAATTGATACTATTAAAGGATCTGTTCCATTTTCTTGGGGAGGTGGTTCTGATGATATCGCAGATATCTCATGGAATTTGCCAACTATTGTGTTAAGATATCCTGCTAATATTCCAGGCACTAAAGGACATCATTGGGCGGATGCTATTGCCATGGCAACACCAATTGCACACAAAGGTTCTTTAGCTGGAGCAGAAGCCACTGCAATGACTTTATTAGATTTATTTACTAAGCCAAGTTTATTAGCAGAAGCAAAATCTTATTTTACGAATGTGCAAACCAAGGATGTAAAATATATTCCATTTATTACAGAGAAAGATCCTCCTGCAATTCATTTGAATAAAGAGATACAAGGTAATTATAGACCTTTGTTGGAGAAGTATTATTATGATCCTACAAAGTATAATACTTATTTAGAGCAACTAGGAATTACTTATCCAACATTGCCATCGAAGAGTAATTAGGCACTTAAATTTTTAAAAGTGCCTAATTATTTCATTTTATGATTTTTCAACCCCACCCCATAAACGAGTGGGGTTGTTTTTTAGCTTATTTTTTCTTCGCTGCAATTTTTTCTAAAGCGTAGACCAATTTATCTAAATCTTGAATGCGGGTGTACACATGTGGCGTAATTCTCACACAACTAATATTCTCCCAAACAATTCCTACTGTATGAATTTTATATTCATTAAATAAAGCACTGTCTAATTCTCCAGGAGTCATACCATCAATACTCACTCCACAAATAGCACAGCTGTATTCGTCTTTTAAAGATGTATTAATTTTTACTTTAGGAATTTGTTGTGCTCTGGTTGCCCAATAATTTTTTAAATAACGAATACGCTCTTCTTTTCTTTTGGGGCCAATAGCATTATGAAAATTCAATGCTTCGCCAATGCCTTGCTCAATTGGGAAACTTCTAGTACCAATGGTTTCAAACTTTCTGATATCTCCACTATTTGGTCTATCATTACATATTAGTGGCCAGATTTTTTCAATTTTCTCTTTTTTTATCCATAACATACCAGAACCAATAGGTGCTGACAAAAACTTATGTAAAGAAGTGCCAAAATAATCACAACCTAAATCAGGCACACTAAAATCCATTAAGCCAAAACTATGTGCGCCATCTACAATGGTTTCAATACCATGTTTTTTTGCCAAAGCGCATAATTTTTTCACTGGCATAATTTGTCCTACCCAATTCACCATATGGGTTATATGGAAGATTTTTGTTTTAGGCGTAATGGCTTTTTCAAAAGCATTTACAATTTCTTCGTCATTTTCAATTGGGTATTTGAAATTCAGTTGAGTATACACAATGCCTTCTCTGCTGGCTCTTTGTTTCCAAGCATTAATCATATTTGGATAGTCTTGCTTGGTGCCAATCACTTCATCACCCGCTTTTAAATTCAAACCAAAGATTACGGTATTCAAGGCTTCTGTAGAGTTTCTATTAATAGCAATTTCATCTGGATCCGCACCTGCCAATTGTGCTAACTTATATCTTAATGGTTCTCTTCCTTGATCTAAAATGCGCCACATATAATAAGAAGGTCCTTCGTTGGTCATTTTATTAAAACGCTCAACTGCTTCTTGCACAATTCTTGGACTAGGACTTACTCCACCATTATTTAAATTAATCAAAGCCGGACTAACAGTATAGCCTTGTTGAATAACACTCCAATAATCTTCATCACTTGCAATTGCTGAAGCACTCATATCTTTTTTTAATAAATTGATATGCTCAAATTCTGCAGCATGTGCTTGGTTAAATAAACTATTGGCCGAAAATGCACCAGCCATTAAACTAACTTGTTGTAAAAAGTTTCTACGATTTGCCATAAACTAAGATTTATAAATTAGGAAGTGTATACCCGTTATGGTATTCTTTGGTGTAATAATTTTTATTGATACTTGCATCTGTAAATAATTGAGTAGTTGGATCCCAATTTACTTTTTGTCCAGAACGATAAGCAATATTACCCATTTGAGCAATGGTAGCAATATGTGCACCTTCTTCTATAGAACAATGCAAACTATCTGGTTGATTGTTTCTGATAGCTCCAATAAAATTCTCCCAATGTAATTCAACACCATTGTCTTCTGACTTATGTAAAGGAACTGCGATTTTATTTTTTGCTTGACGCTCATCAATTACTTCCCATCCACCTCTATCTAAAATTAAAGTTCCATTATTACCTACAAAAGCAATACCATGGTCTCTTCCATAAGAACCATTGTCAATACCCATTGCAGAATCCCATACTAAATTGAAATTATCAAATTCGTATAGTGTAGTTAGTGTATCTGGTGTTTCTTCTGCTAATTCTGGATAAGCAAATTTTCCACCCAATGCACTTACACTTTTTGGATTACCAGCTTTCATTCCTTGTATTGCATAATCTAATAAATGCACACCCCAATCGGTCATCAATCCGCCTGCATAATCCCAGAACCATCTAAAATGAAAATGAAATCTACTTGCATTAAAATCACGCATAGGTGCAGGTCCAATCCATTTTGTATAATCAACTCCTGCAGGAACTGCAGAGTTAGGTACAATAGGTTGAGGACGCATCCATCCTTGATAACACCACACTTTGGTAGTTCTAATATTTCCTAATTGTCCAGAGTGAACAAGATCTAATGCATCTTTAAAATGTTTTTGACTTCTTTGCCATTGACCAACTTGTACCATTTTATTGTATCTATTTTTTGCAGCAATCATGGTATTGCATTCGCCAATAGAATTTCCACAAGGCTTTTCTACATATACATGTTTGCCTGCACTACAAGCTTCTATCATTTGTAACGCATGCCAATGATCAGGCGTACCCACAATCACTACATCAATATCTTTTCTGTCTAAAATATTACGATAGTCGTTATAAGTGTCTACTTTTTTTACATTAGGCTGCAATACGAGCAATTCGTTTTTGCGAGTGGCTAAAACATTGGCGTCAATATCGCATAATGCAACCACTTCCAAATTTTTTACTTTTAATGCAGCTTTAGTATTAGCCCATCCCATTCCATTCACACCAATCGTAGCCACTCGAATGGTATCGGTTCCCCAAATAGCAGCATTGCTAAAAATAGGTTGTGTAAACAAAGCACCAGATGCCAGTGCAGATTGTTTTAAGAATAATCTTCTTGATTTCATAAGCAAGTTTGTACTTAAATATACTCATTTCCCTACCTAAAAAGAGCCCGTAGGCCATCTTTATTTTTTGATATTTAACCACAATTGATATTTTAAGTACTGATAATCAATTATTTAAAACATTTTAAGTTCAAATTTATACAAAGTCTACAAAAACAGTAGACAATATAAATTTTCTACTTATCTTTATGCCTCAGTCATGTGGCCGAACGGATAGGCAAGGGTCAGCAAAACCCTTAACGATGGTTCAACTCCATCCATGACAGCAACATTTTTAATGTACATAAGCAAGCAATCGTTGATTCGGGCGGTATTTCTATACTGCCCTTTTTTTATTAACTTGTATATCAATTAAAAAATTTTTTCATGAGATTTTCCATTTTAAAGGCAGTACTTTTTTTATTGCCTATGAGTGCCAGTGCACAAAAAAAACAAGTTGTTCAGAAACCAATATCAAATACGGTTAATGAAGCTAGTTATTACAAGCCTCTTATTTGGCGTAATATTGGCCCAATGCGTGGAGGAAGATCTGTTACTTCAACTGGAGTAATAGGACAACCTTATACTTACTATATGGGTACTACTGGTGGTGGTTTATGGAAAACGGAAGATGCAGGAGATACTTGGAATAATATTTCAGATGGATTTTTTAAAACAGGCTCTGTAGGTGCAGTTGCTGTTGCAGCATCTGATCCAAATATTGTATATGTGGGTATGGGAGAACATGCACCAAGAGGTGTGATGACATCTTATGGTGATGGAGTATATAAATCTACAGATGCAGGAAAAACATGGACGCATCTTGGATTAGAATTAACAAGACATACAGCGAATATTCGTATTCATCCAAACAATCCAGATATTGTATACGTTGCTGCACAAGGTGCGCTGCATGGTCCTAATACAGAGCGAGGTGTTTATAAATCTGTAGATGGAGGAAAATCTTTTACAAAGACTTTATTTGTTGATGAAAACACAGGTTGCGTTGATTTAAGTATGGACTTAAATAATCCAAGAATTTTGTATGCAGCAATGTGGGATTACAGACGCTTACCTTGGGAAGTAAGAAGTGGTGGTAAAGGAAGTGGTTTATACAAAAGTACTGATGGTGGAGATACCTGGGAGAAAATTCAAAATGGACTTCCTAAAGAATTAGGAAAAATGAGTGTGGCTGTTTCAAAAGCAAATTCTGAAAAAGTATATGCATTGGTCGAAAGTGATACTCAAAAAGAGCAAGGTGGTTTATTTGTATCTAATGATGCTGGAAAATCTTGGAATAGAATAAGTAAAGACCATCGCTTGGTTCAAAGAGCTTGGTACTATATAGAATGTATTGCAGACCCAGTGGATGAAAACACCGTGTATGTATTAAGTTCTCCGGCAGTTAAGTCTACAGATGGTGGTAAAACATGGCAATCATTTAGAGCACCGCATGGCGATTATCATCAATTATGGATTAATCCAACGAATAATAAAAACATGGTCATCTCTAATGATGGTGGAGCATCTGTTTCATTTAATGGTGGTAAATCTTGGAGTTCACAAGACAATCAACCTACTGCACAGTTTTATAGAGTGAATGCCGACAATCTTTTTCCATTCAATGTATATGGAGGTCAACAAGATAATACCAGCGTAAAAATTGCTAGTCAAACAACTTCATGGGGCGGTATAACAGATCGCGATTGGTCTTATAGCGCAGGTGGTGAATCTGCTTTCTTGGCATTCGATCCAAATAATCCAAGATATGTTTTAGGAGGTTCTTATCAAGGAACGATCGGTGTTTTAGATACTAAGACCAATGATGAAGTAGGAGTAATGGTGGCACCTGTGCAGTATCAATCATTACAACCAAAAGATATGCAATATCGATTTAATTGGAATGCGCCAATAGTTCGATCATTGCATGAAGATGCTTATTACCATGCCGGCAATATTTTATTTAAAACAACTGATTTAGGTAAAACTTGGAAAGCGATATCTCCAGATCTTACAACACATGATACAACCAAGATGGGTATGAGTGGAACACCATATACTAATGAAGGTGCTGGTGGTGAAAATTATTGCACGATATCTTATGTAATTGAATCACCTCATGAAAAAGGATTAATTTATACAGGATCAGATGATGGATTAGTTCATATCACTAAAGATGGTGGAGTTACTTGGACTAATATTACACCTGAAGGAGTGAAAGGAACTTTAGTGAATGCTATTGAAGTGTCTCCTTTTGATAAAGGCACGGTTTATATTGCAGTGAATAAATATAAGTTTAATGATTTTAGTCCTTTTATTTATAAGTCTACTGACTATGGTAAAACCTGGACAAAATTAACCGAAGGAATTCCTTATGGCGCTTTTGTTAGAGTGGTAAGAGAGGATACAGAAATAAAAGGATTGTTATATGCTGGTACTGAAACTGGATTTTATATTTCTTATGATGCGGGGGCACATTGGAAACAATTACAGTTAAATTTGCCAGTAGTTCCTATTACTGATTTAAAACTGCATCAACATAAATTATTAGCATCAACACAAGGTCGTGCGTTTTGGGTTTTAGATGATTTAGCTCCTTTAAGAAAAGCTGCTTCTACAATCACTGCATCTTATAGCTTGTTACCAGTAAATGATGTATATCGTATTGCGGGTGCAAGTCCATTAGACAGACAATTTAGTGAAGAAGAAGAGCCGAATAAGATTCATACAACTATGGAAAACCCTGCAACTGGTGCAGTAGTGTATTATCATATTCAAAATAAAGATTCTGTTAAATCATTAAGTTTAGAATTTGTGGATGCATCTAATCATGTAATCAGAACTTATTATAAAGACAAGCCTGCTATAACAACTAGTAACAATAGTTTAGATGCAGATCCAAAAGTTGAAGTTAGAACTGGTCTAAATAGATTTGTTTGGGATTTGCGATATCCTAATTTACCAACAATAGACAATGTATATATTGAAGGAAGTAATGCTGGAAGAAAAGTAATTCCTGGAAATTATTTCGTGAGATTGAAAATTAATGATACCGTGTTGACCAGTAACATTAAAGTTTTGGCCGATCCAAGATTAAGCTATACAATTTCTGACTATGAATTACAAGATAAGTATTCAAGACTAGCTTCTGAAGATGTAGAAGCAATCCATGTTTCCGTTGTACAAATGAGAAAAGTACAAGATCAATTAAACAACTTCCTACAAAGAGCTGAGTCAGTCAAAGGGTTAGATAGTTTAATATCTAAAGCAAAATCCATTTTGTCAATCATTAAAATTTGGGAAGAATCTTTGATTCAATCTAAATCACAGTCCAATGATGATGTAATTAATTTTGTAAACAAATTAAGCGCAAATATCATTTTTGTTAAAGGAGAGATTGACGGATCTGGAGCATCTGCATATGTAACAGAAGGACAAATTAAAAGATATAATGAGTTACATGAAGAGTGGGAAAAGTATCAAACCCAAAAAAATAATTTATTAGCAAAAGATATCAAAGACTTCAATGAGGCTTGCAGAAAAGCCAATTGGAATTTGATTGGCTTTGAAAACTAGTATTAATGGAATCAATACAATGGGGCATTATTGGCTGTGGTAATGTAACAGAAGTAAAAAGTGGTCCTGCGTTTAATAAGGTAGCACATTCTACATTAGTGGGTGTTCACCGCAGAAATACTGACAAATTAATTGATTATGCAAAACGTCATGGGGTACCCATGACGTTTTTTAATGCAAAAGAGCTAATTGAATCAGACAAAATTGACGCTCTTTATATTGCTACTCCACCCGATGTCAGAGAAGACTATGCCATGCAGGCTATGCAATTGGGAAAGCCTGTTTATTTGGAGAAGCCCATGGCCTTGAATCTCGCAGCATGTATAAGATTAAGGGATGCATCTGAAAGATTGGGAGTGAAATTATCTGTAGCACATTATAGAAGAAACCTTCCGCTCTTTATGGAGGTAAAAAAAATACTAGAACAAGATGTGATTGGTGAAGTTAAAGAAGTTCAAATTACCATGTTGAAGAGAACAAATAAAGCAGCAGATGATCCTTCTAATTGGAGAGTGGACCCGTCTATTGCAGGAGGAGGTTATTTTTACGATTTAGCGCCGCATCAAATTGATTTAGTTTTTTATT
>CALCEA010000119.1 GCA_937900675.1 uncultured Chitinophagaceae bacterium | reverse complement strand
TTTCCGCCATAATTTGGTAACAAGGCTGGATGAATATTCACAATCGCTTTTGGAAAAGCGTTCACTAATACTTCTGGAACCTTCCATAAAAATCCTGCTAATACTATAAAGTCTATATCGGCGTTTTTCAAACTCTCCACATACCCACTCGCAGCAAATTCTGTTTTATTGATTAATAGGGTAGGAATCCCTTTTTCTTTGGCAATCTCCAATACCCCTGCAGTTGGAACATTACAAACAATCAATGATACTTTAATAGGTCGTGTCGATTTTGAAGTGAACTCACTAATAGATTGATTTTCAAAGTATTCTATGATTTTTCGAGCATTAGATCCTGCCCCTGAAGCAAAAATGGCTACATGTATAGGCGCTGTGCTAGCAACAGGCTTAAGCCCGCCGACTAATTTCGCCCCAACGCGTCCTAAATACCCCTTAAAAAAGCGAAATTGGCCAGTTAGCAAACTCACAAAAAGTACCGAAAATGGCCATAAAATGGTCAAAACTATGGGATAAACTAGCCAAAATGCCCAATTTTTCTCCGAAAATGCCATTTTTAGCAAAAAGCTACAAAGTCTTCCGCTCAGGCTTCCGCCTAGGGCAAAAGTGAGGATCACTAGCCAAAACTGCACCGGAGCCAAGCCCCATTTTTCTTGTAATTTTTTTATTCCGCTCATTGAACAGCAAAGATGCCCTTTTTTCCTAAATCCCCCACCTCAAAACCACAATTTATTCGGCTGTTGAAGCAGCAATGACATTTTTATGACATTCGTCAGTCAAAACCCTCCCAACACATTAAAACTCAATATTTAAAAAGAAAAAAAACTTACAATAATTGTTACTATGAAAGCGTTTCTTAGTTAATTTTGCACCCGTTCAAGGATATTTTTCCACACTAGACACTGTTTGTGTATATGACAATTTTAAGAAGCCTAACAAAGATCCTTTCGATCTTTCTATTTATCACCCTTAGTACATCTATCGGTAATCAAGTTAATGCGCAAGATGGTAAAGCATTGTTCTCGCAGAACTGTGCCTCTTGTCACGCCGTTAATAAAAAATTAACTGGTCCTGCACTTGCTGGAGTAGAAGATCGTTGGCCAGAGAAAAAGAATTTGTATGCATGGATCAAAAACTCTGCTGCATTCTTAAAAACTGGAGACCCATATGCTAACAACTTGTACAATGAGTACAACAAGACAGCAATGAACTTGTTTCCAAATTTAACAGATGCAGACATTGATGCCATCTTAGCTTATATCAAATCAGTACCTGCAGCAGGCGCAGCGCCAGCAGGTGGTGCAGCAGGAGCAGCAGCTCCAGCAGAGAGTGAATCTGATAGCACTTTAGTGTTTGGTATCCT
The DNA here is from genome assembly GCA_937900675.1 of uncultured Chitinophagaceae bacterium. GTDB lineage: Bacteria > Bacteroidota > Bacteroidia > Chitinophagales > Chitinophagaceae > Sediminibacterium. The sequence goes on along the minus strand of CALCEA010000119.1, from coordinate 18,441 downwards.
TACATTAATCTTAGCAGTTGTATCATTAATCTTGTTGCAAGTAAATAGCAACTTGAAAAAATTATCTGATGATAAAGCAGGTATTCCTGCAGTTGAGCCTGTTCCTTTTTATAGAAACAAAGCATACATCGCTTTCATCGCTATCATTTTATTTATTGCAGGTGGTTATATGACTACAGTGGGTGCAATGAATTTAGGTCGCTCTAAAAATTATCAACCAGAACAACCTATCTATTATTCTCACAAAGTACACGCTGGTGTGAATCAAATTAACTGTCAGTATTGTCATATTGGTACTTACCAAGGCAAGCAAGCAACTTTACCAAGTGTAAATGTTTGTATGAACTGTCACATGGCTATCAACGAATACAAAGGCGAACCTTTAGTAAGAGAGAATGGTGATGTAGTAGATGGTACTGCTGAAATCAAAAAATTATACAAGTACGCTGGATATACAGAAGGTCAACCATGGGATGCTAGCAAAGCTCAACCAATTGAGTGGGTTAGAATTCACAACTTACCTGATCATGTTTACTTTAACCACGCACAACACGTGAACGCTGGTCAAGTAGCTTGTCAAGAATGTCATGGTGAGATTCAAAAAATGGGTGAAGTGAAGCAACAAAACGACTTAAGTATGGGTTGGTGCGTTAACTGTCACAGACAAACTAAAGTTCAATTTAAAGACAATGGTTTCTATAGCATCTACGAGAAATTCCACGCTGATTTAAAGAGTGGTAAAATCGATAGCACTAAAGGAATCACTGTAGAAAAAATTGGTGGTACGGAGTGTCAAAAATGTCACTACTAATATCCACAACAAAAAAGAAGACCTAATATTTTATATACATTATTATGGAGCAAAAAAAGCACTGGCAAAGTTTTGGAGAATTAAATCAATCTGAAGCTTTTAATAAAGAGGTTAAAGACGAGTTTTCAACTGAACTTCCAATGGTGGAAGATCATAGCGGTTTTTTAAGCGCTAAAGCACCTCGTCGTGATTTCTTAAAATATGTTGGTTTTAGTACAGCTGCTGCTGCAGTAGCTGCTAGCTGTGAGATGCCAATTAAAAAGGCTATCCCATTTGCAAACAAACCTGAGGATATTGTTCCTGGTATTGCAGATTATTATGCAACAACTTATGTGCAAGATGGTGATGTAGTGAGTGTGATTGCTAAAGTGCGTGATGGTCGTCCTATTAAATTAGAAGGTAATGATTTAAGTCCTATCACAGGCGGTGGTACTTCTGCAAGAGTACAAGCTTCTGTGTTAGATTTATATGATACAGCTCGTTTAAGATTCCCTTTAATCGCTGGTAAAGAAGCAACATTCGAAGCAATCGATACTGCTATCGCTGGTGAATTAAATGGCAATATTGTTATTGTAACAAGTACTGTAAATTCTCCATCAACTAAAGCAGTTGTTGCAGAATTTTTAGCAAAGCATCCTGGTAGCAAGCATGTAACATACGATGCAGTTTCTTTTAGCGGTATGTTATTAGCAAACGAAGCTTCTTATGGTAAAAGAGTCATTCCTTCTTATCATTTTGATAAAGCAAAAGCAATTGTTTCTTTAAGCGCAGATTTCTTAGGTACTTGGTTAAGTCCTGTAGAATTTGCTAGACAATATGCTGTAGGTAAAAAAATTAATGAGAAAGCTCCTGCGATGAGCAAGCATATCCACTTTGAAACAGTGGCTAGCTTGACTGGTTCTAACGCAGATGAAAAATATTTATGTCGTCCTTCTGAAATTGGTGCGATCGCATTAGGTTTATTAAACGCTGTTAAAGGTGCTGAAGTAACTGGTGTTGATGCTGCAACTAAAAAAGGTATCGAAGCTGCTGCTAAAGCATTGACAGAAAACAAAGGCGCTGCAGTAGTAGTTGCTGGTAGCAATGATGTGAATGTTCAAATTTTAGTGAACGCTATCAACGATGCTATTGGTGCAAATGGTACAACAATTAATTTTGGTGCAACGGTAAACTATCGTCAAGGTATTGATAGTGAATTTGCAACATTAGTGGATGAGATGAACGCTGGTAAAGTAAACGCTGTATTATTCTACGGTGCTAACCCAGTATATACTTGGCCTGCTGCAGAGGCGTTTAAATCTGCTTTATCAAAAGTTAAAACAACGATTTCTTTCAGTGGTAAGTTAGATGAAACTGCTGCTGTTTGTAAATATGTAATTCCTGATCATCATTATTTAGAAAGTTGGGGAGATGCTGAACCAGTATCTGGTCATATCTCTTTTATTCAACCAACTATCGCTCCTTTATTTAAGACGCGTGCTTTCCAAGACAGTTTATTAAAATGGTCTGGTAACACAACAGAATACATTAACTATGTTAAGAATTTCTGGTCTACTAAATTAGGTTCTGAGAATGCATGGAACAAAGCATTACAAGCGGGTGTGATCAATCCTGAAACACCTTCTATCGCTGGTGCTAGCATTAACGGTGCTGCTGTTGCTGCTGCTACAAGTGCAGTTGCTGCAAGCAAGCCATCAACAAAAATTGAATTAGCCTTATACCAAAAAGTAGGTATCGGTGCTGGTCAAGGTGCAGCTAACCCTTGGTTACAAGAATTACCTGATCCAGTTACTCGTGCTACTTGGGATAACTATATTATAGTATCACCTGCAATGGCAAGAACATTGTTGAACATTGATTTAAACAATGGTGGTCAAGCAGATGCTTACGAAGTACAACCTCCTAAGAAAGTAGTTAAATTAACTGCAGGTAAAGTGTCTATCGAATTACCTGTATTAATTATTCCGGGTACACATCCTAACACAGTGGGTATCGCTGTGGGTTATGGTCGTATCGATTCTTTAGGTAAGTCTGTTATTGGTACAGGTAAAAATGCCTTCCCTCTAGCCAACTTTAATGGTCAAACAGTTTCTTTTGATAATAGCAATGTTACATTAACATTGACTGATCAAACTTATCCAGTGGCTTTAACTCAAACACATTTCCGTTACGATACAACTCAAGGTAATCGTACAGAAGTGATGAAAGAATTATCATTGGCTTCTTTCATTGCACATCCAACTGAAATCAGAGAAGAGCGTGCAAATGAATACAGAGGTCAAATGGCTGGTGGAGATAAAATGACTAACGAAGAAGTATTAGCGAACTTTGAAAAAGACGCTACTATTTATCCAGTATATGATCGTCCAGGTATTAAGTGGGGAATGAATGTTGACTTAAATGCTTGTAATGGTTGTGGTGCTTGCGTGGTAGCATGTAATGCAGAAAACAATGTTGCTGTAGTAGGTAAGCCTGAAGTATTACGCGGTCATGAAATGCATTGGTTAAGAATTGACAAATATTTCAGTGGTGATATGGATAATCCAAATGTGGTATTCCAACCATTGATGTGTCAACATTGTGATAACGCTCCTTGTGAGAATGTTTGTCCAGTGGCTGCAACTAACCACTCTTCTGAAGGTTTAAACCAAATGACTTATAACAGATGTATTGGTACTCGTTATTGCGCGAACAACTGTCCTTTCAAAGTTCGTCGTTTTAACTGGGCTGATTACACTGGTGCAGATAGCTTCCCTAATAACCAAGAAGGTGAAGTGAACGATGTTGTAATGAACATGAACGATGATTTAACTAGAATGGTATTAAATCCAGATGTTACTGTTAGATCTCGTGGTGTGATTGAAAAATGTTCTTTCTGTGTTCAAAGATTACAAGCTGCTAAATTGGAAGCGAAGAAAGCTTCTCGTCCAATGATTGATAGCGATATCAAAGTAGCATGTCAACAATCTTGTCCTACAAATGCAATCAGCTTTGGTAACGCTAACGATAAGCACAGTGCTATCACTATGGTGAGAGCAGAGAATCCTAACAGAAACTTTACTGTGTTAGAGCAATTACATGTTTTACCAAATGTGACTTACTTAGCGAAAGTAAGAAATGCAGGAGAGGCTGAAGCTCATGGTGAAAAAGCAGAAGCACATGCTGAAACTAAACAATTAGAAAAACACGAAGCTGCTCATTAATAATAAGAGTTATTTAAAATTTTAGAAATAGACGACAATGCATATAAAGTACGAATCACAACTGCGCGAACCTTTGGTGTATGGTGAAAAAACCTACAAGCAAGTAACTGAAGACATCGTGCGACCTATTGAAGCCAAGCCTACTCGTTTGTGGTATATTGGTTTTTACATCGCTGTTACCTTATTAATGTTTGGTGTGTACAGCGTTTATCGTGAGGTAACTTACGGTATTGGTCAGTGGAACTTGAACAAAACAATTGGATGGGGTTGGGATATCACCAACTTCGTTTGGTGGGTTGGTATCGGTCACGCTGGTACTTTGATCTCTGCTGTATTGTTATTGTTCCGTCAAGGTTGGAGAACTGGTGTGAATCGTGCTGCGGAAGCGATGACGATTTTCGCCGTTATGTGTGCGGGTCAATTCCCTATCTTCCACATGGGTCGTGTTTGGATGGCTTTCTTTGTAATGCCTTATCCTAACTCTCGTGGTCCATTATGGGTGAACTTTAACTCTCCTTTATTATGGGATGTATTTGCGATCTCTACTTACTTCACTGTTTCTTTATTGTTCTGGTACTCTGGTTTATTACCTGACTTTGCAACAGTGCGTGATAGAGCTTTCACCAAATTGCGTAAAAAATTATATGGTATTGCTGCTTTTGGTTGGACTGGTTCTACTAAACATTGGCAAAGACACGAGAGTTTATCTTTAGTGTTAGCAGGTTTATCTACTCCATTAGTATTGTCAGTACACACTATCGTATCTTTTGACTTCGCTACTTCAGTAATTCCTGGATGGCATACTACTATCTTCCCTCCTTACTTCGTTGCTGGTGCGATCTTCTCTGGATTCGCGATGGTACAAAGTTTGTTAGTGATTGTAAGAAAAGTATTTGGATTAGAAGACTATATCACCATTGGTCACATCGACTTAATGAATAAAGTAATTGTATTAACAGGTTCTATTGTTGGTATCGCTTACTTAACAGAATTGTTCATGGGTTGGTATTCTCAAAATAAATATGAGGGTTATACTTTCTGGTATTCTCGTGCTTATTTATTTAGCCCTTATGGTTGGAGCTATTGGGGTATGATGGCTTGTAATGTAATCTCTCCACAAATTTTCTGGAGCAGAAAAATGAGAAGAAATGTATTTGTTACTTTCTTCATGAGCATCATCGTGAATATCGGTATGTGGTTTGAGCGTTTCGTAATTATTGTAACTTCTTTATATCGTGACTACTTACCTTCTAGCTGGTCTGTGTATTACAGCCCTACTATTTGGGAGATTGGTTTTTATATGGGAACCTTCGGTTTATTCTTTACATGTTTCTTCTTATTCGCTAAATACTTCCCAGTAATTGCGGTAGCAGAAATTAAGTATGTATTAAAACGCAGTGGTGAATCTTATAAACCAGGTATGACAAATTTAGAAGCAGAAACTGCTGAAGAGTTTGCACATAATCACGCTCATTAATTAAGAATATAGAAATAGAAATATATGGCACAAAAGAAATTTGTAGTAGGTTGTTTTGATGATGAAGCAACTTTATTTCCAGCAGTAAAGCAAGTGCGTACCGCTGGTTATAAAATCAAAGATGTGTACACACCTTTCCCGGTGCATGGTTTAGACCACGCTTTGGGTATGCGTGAAACGAGCTTACACACTGCAGGCTTTATCTACGGTATCACTGGTACAACTACTGCTATCAGCTGCATTAGCTGGATCTTCACAAAAGATTGGCCTTTGAATATTGGTGGTAAACCTCACTTTGCTTTACCAGCATGGATACCTATCATTTTTGAATTGACTGTATTATTTGCAGCAGTAGGTATGGTATTGACTTTTTGTTATTTGTGTCAATTAGCACCAGGTGTTAAGAAACATCATTTTCATAAAAGAGCAACAGACGATTTATTTGTAATGGTAATTGAATGCACAGATAAAACCAATGCAGACGATTTACAAGCGTTATTAAAATCAAATGGTGCTGTTGAAACTGAAACACAAGTAGCTGAAGACGGATGGTGGTTTGGTACTTATGACAAAGAGGACGATTTGTATAATCAAAAGCAATTAGCATAGTTCAAACCCAACTAAAGAAAATTATAAAAGAACTCGAATGAATAAATTTTTAGCAATCACATTTTTAACTGCAGTAGTTGTGTTAACTAGCTGTAGCGATGTTAAGCGCAAGCCAGGTTCTATCTATATGCCAGATATGGCGTATAGCCGTGCGTATGAATCTTATGCTGATCATAGCAATTTAACAGAAAAAGGTATTCACTATGATGCTCGTCCAGTAGCTGGTACAATTGCTCGTGGTCAAGAAATGCCTTTCCCTTATGCTAAAGATGCTGCAGGTGATACTACTAATTATACTTTGTCTAAATCTGTTGTGAATCCAATTGATTCTTTAACAGAAGCACAAGCTAAAGAAGCGGAGCGTTTATATTTAATTAACTGTGGTATTTGTCACGGTGCTAAATTAGATGGTAACGGTCCTTTGTATAAAGATGGTAATGGTCCTTATGCTGCTAAGCCTGCAATGTTAGTGGGTGATGTGAAGTATGAGAGCATGCCTGAAGGTCAAATGTTTTATTCAGTTGCATACGGTAAGAACTTGATGGGTTCTTATGCTTCTCAATTAAGCAAGCGTCAAAGATGGATGGTGATTAAATATATCAAGAACAAACAAGCAGCTGCAAAAGCTTCTAAATAAAAATTTTTAAAAGAGAAAAGATGGCATCTATTAAAGAGCAATTTGAAATTCCTGGTACACTGAAAACTTGGGCCTATGCTTTAATCGGCATTGGCGGAGCTGCCTTATTGTATGGTATGTTTACAAAAGGCTTTAGTACCGATGAGCATGAGCAAGTGCATTTTTGGGGTACTTTAATGTACAACACTATTTTCTGGACCCTAGTGTGTAACGCTGCTATGTTCTTTATTTGTTTTAGCACCATGGCACAAGCTGCTTGGATGCAATCTTTCAGAAGAATTGCAGAAGCAATCTCTACTTTAGTTCCTGTATTTGGTACGATTACTTTTGCAGTGTTAATGTTTGTAGTGTTAGGAGATAAGCATCATATCTACCATTGGTTAGATCATGAAGCAGTGATGAAAGATCCTATCTTAAAAGGTAAGACTGGATTCTTGAATCCTACTTTCTTTATTGTATGGACTACTTTGACTATTACATTATGGTCTTACTTCGGATATAGAATGAGAAAAATTAGCAACGAAGCAGATCAAGGTCCAATGGACGCTGCTACTGCACATGCATTTAATATTAAGAGCATGGTGGGTGCTGGTTTCTTCTTAGTATGGTTTGGTTTAACTGTAGCTTCTACTATTCCTTGGTTATGGTTAATGAGTATCGATGCACATTGGTATTCTACTATGTATAGCTGGTACACTTTTGCTAGTTCTTTCGTAGCAGGTATGTCTTTAGTAGCATTATGGTTAATCTACATGAAGAACAAAGGATATATGGAATTGTCTAACAGCGAGCACTTACACGATATGGGTAAGTTCATGTTTGCATTCTCTATTTTCTGGACTTATTTATGGTTCTCTCAATACATGCTTATTTGGTATGCAAATATTCCTGAAGAAACAGTTTACTTTAAGCACAGAGTTCAAGGTGCTTATAAGCCTATCTTCTTCTTAAACTTAATTGTAAACTTCTTAGCACCATTATTAATCTTAATGAAGCGTTCTGCAAAGAGAAACTTCACTTTAATGGCTTTAATGGCGGTGGTAATTTTATTTGGTCACTGGATTGATTTTTATCAAATGGTGATGGGTAGCTTAATGAAAGAGCACGTGAGTTTAGGTTGGTTGGATTTCGGTGTGTTAACTTTCTTTGTGGGCGTTATGATTTTGATGACTGCTCGTGCATTGGCAAGCAAGCCTTTGATCGCGAAGTATCATCCTTTCTTAAAAGAAAGTATTATTCACCACACTTAATTTTAAAATATTTATAAGAATACGATTATGAGTTTATATTTATCCATAGCAATCATCGTTCTCATCTTTGTGGTGATTTTCCAAATTGCCAAGGCGAGTGAGTATGTTTCCATATTGAAAGGTGAGGAAGCAAGTCGTAAACAAAACAACAAGATCAATGGTTTCTTGATGATTGTGTTTTTAGTATTAGGATTCTTAGGCGTGTATGTTTGTAATGAATACCTATACGGTAAAACTTTATTAGCACAAGGTGCAGCGAGTGTTCAAGGGGAGAAAGTAGACCAAATGCTTTGGATTACTTTAACCATCACTGGTATTGTATTTGTGGTTACTCAAGTTTTATTATTCTGGTTTGCTTATAAATACCAAGAAAACGAAAACAGAAAAGCTTTCTTCTTTGCGCATAGCACTAAGTTGGAGTTAATCTGGACTGCGATTCCTGCAATCACTTTAACAGTTCTAGTAATCTTCGGTTTAAGAAACTGGTTCTTCTTTACTGGCGAACCTCCAAAAGGTGCGATGGTGGTGGAAGTAACAGGTAAGCAATTTGGATGGATCTTCCGTTACCCAGGTCACGACAATATCTTCGGTAAGAAGTATTATAAAAATATTGATCCAGCTACTAACTCTGTTGGTATTATCTGGGATGATAAATATGCACAAGACGATATCTTAACAGAGCAAACTATGTATGTAGTAAAAGGCCAACCTGTTAAATTAATTATTGGTTCTAGAGATGTGGTGCATGATGTAGGTTTATCTCATTTCCGTTTAAAGATGGATGCTGTTCCTGGTATTCCAACAACCATGTGGTTTACTCCTAAGTACACTACTAAAGAAATGAGAGAGAAAACAGGTAATCCTAATTTCGCTTATGAAATTTCTTGTGATCAAATGTGTGGTAATGGTCACTACTCTATGAAAGGTATTATTGAAGTAGTAGATCAGGAAGAATATGATTTATGGTTGGCTAAACAAAAGCCTCAGTATTTCACAGCATTCCCTGAGAAAGATCCTACTGCAGCTCCAGTAGTAACTGATAGCACAGCAACAGCAAAAAAATAATTAAAGAAAAATTTTATAAATAGAACGGTATGAGTCACGAAGCAACTTTACATGGACACGATAGTCATGGTCACGATGATCACGGACATCACGAACACCATGATACATTCTTAACTAAATATGTATTTAGTCAAGACCATAAAATGATCGCGAAGCAATTCTTGATCACTGGTATGGTATGGGCGGTACTAGGTGGTTTAATGAGTGTACTTTTCCGTTTGCAATTAGGTTATCCTGATGCAAGTTTCCCTTGGTTAGAATCTATCTTGGGTAAATGGGCTAAAGGTGGTCAAATTACTCCTGAAGCATATTATGCTTTGGTGACTACGCACGGTACTGTATTGGTATTCTTTGTATTAACTGCAGGTTTATCTGGTACTTTCGCGAACTTCTTAATTCCATTACAAGTAGGTGCAAGAGATATGGCATCTCCTTTCATGAATATGTTATCTTACTGGTTCTTCTTAGCTGCTAGTGTGGTAATGTTATCTTCTATGTTTGTAGAGACAGGACCATTCAGTGGTGGTTGGACTGCTTATCCTCCATTGTCTGCATTGGGTGATGCATCTCCAGGTTCTAAAACTGGTATGGACTTATGGATTATTGCAATGGCTTTATTCGTAGTATCTTCTTTATTAGGAGGTTTGAACTATATCGCTACTATTTTGAACATGCGTACTAAAGGAATGAGCATGACTCGTTTACCTTTAACTATCTGGGCATTGTTCTTTACTGCAGTGTTAGGTGTATTGTCTTTCCCTGTATTATTATCTGGTTTTATCTTATTAATTTTTGATAGAAACTTTGGAACATCTTTCTATCTATCTGATATTTTCGTGAATGGTGTGGGTGCATTATCTAACGAAGGTGGTAGTGCTATTTTATACCAACACTTATTCTGGTTCTTAGGTCACCCTGAGGTATACATTATCTTATTACCTGCCATGGGTATGGTATCTGAGATTATGTCTATCAACTCTCGTAAACCAATCTTCGGTTATATGGCGATGTTGGGTTCTTTATTCGCTATTGCTGTATTGGCCTTCTTAGTATGGGCGCACCACATGTTCGTTACAGGATTGAATCCTTTCTTAGGATCTATCTTCGTACTATTAACTTTATTAATTGCCGTTCCTTCTGCTATCAAAGTATTTAACTGGTTAACTACTTTATGGAGAGGTAATATTCGTTTTACTCCAGCAATGTTATTCGCAATTGGTTTTGTGAGTTTATTTATCTCTGGTGGTTTAACAGGTATTTGGTTAGGTAACGCTGCATTGGATATTCACTTACACGATACTTATTTCGTAATTGCGCATTTCCATATTGTAATGGGTGTGGCTTCTATGTTTGGTATGTTCGCAGGTGTGTACCACTGGTTCCCTAAAATGTATGGTCGTTATTTAAATAACTCTTTAGGTTATATCCATTTCTGGGTAACAATGGCTGGTGCTTATTTAATCTTCTGGCCTATGCACTACGAAGGTTTAGCAGGTATGCCTCGTCGTTATTTTGATTTTAGTATTTGGGAGAGCTTTAAACAATTTGCTGAATTGAACCGTTTCATCAGCACTGTATCAATGATTGTTTTTGCTGTTCAAATTTTATTCTTAATTAATTTCTTCTATTCAATATTCAAAGGTCGTAAAGTAACTACTCAAAATCCTTGGGAAGCAAATACTTTAGAGTGGACTACACCAATCAATCCTGGTCACGGTAACTGGCCTGGTGAGATTCCTGAAGTTCATCGTTGGGCTTATGATTATGGTAAAGATGGAAAAGACTTCATCCCGCAAGACGTTCCAGTTGGTGCAGATGAATCTAGTAGCCACTAAACCGTGAAAGAGATTTTAAAAAATTACGCGCAGTTGATGAAGTTTACCCTCAGTTTTACTGTGGTGTTCACTTGCGTAATTTGTTATATGTTGGCTCCGAAAGTAGCTAGCTATGACTGGACGATGATTTTGATTTTAACTTTCGCAGGTCTTTGTATTACGGGTAGCGCAAACGCAATCAATCAAGCAGTTGAAAAAGATACGGATGCACAAATGAAACGCACAGCGAATAGACCAGTGGCTTCTGGCCGCATGTCTCAACAGCACGCTTTTCTTTTTGCATTGATCACAGGTATTTTGGGTGTCGCTTTAATGTGGTACTATTTTAATCTGTCTTCTGCCTTGGTATCAGCATTTAGTTTGTTCTTATATGCTTTCATTTACACTCCACTTAAAAAAGTAAATTCCATTGCTGTTTTAGTGGGTGCATTTCCAGGAGCACTTCCATGTTTAATTGGATGGGTAGCGGGAAATGATGATTTTAGTTTTGCGGGTTGGTCATTGTTCTTGGTGCAATTTCTTTGGCAGTTCCCACATTTTTGGGCGATTGCTTGGGTAGCACATCAGGATTATTCTAAAGTAGGTTTTAAATTATTACCCGCTAAAGAAGGTCCTACAAGATTTACAGCAGTGCAATCTATTATGTATGCAGTGTTAATGATCCCTGTTGGATTCTTACCGCATTACTTAGGCATCACTGGAGAATGGAGCATGTGGGTTGTGTTAGTTGCCAACATTTTTATGGTGGTACAATGCGTTAGATTATATCAGAACATGGGAGTGCCTGCGGCACGCCGTGTGATGTTTAGCAGTTATATTTATTTACCGATTGTTTTTTTAGCCTTACTGGCTGATAAAATATAAAGCAAGATTGTATGAATAGTTTAGTTGCTGAAAAAAAGAAATTTACTCAATACCAGGTTTTACTTTGGGTAGGTATTGGTAGTATAATAATGGCTTTTGCTGGTTTAACCAGTGCGTATATTGTGAAGAAGGGTCAAGCCAATTGGTTGGATTTTGATTTGCCTTCTGTGTTTTGGGTTTCTACGGTGGTGATTTTGGTAAGCAGTTTCACCATGCAGATGGCCGCTAAAAAACACAAAGAAGGTCAACAAAACCAATTCAAAGGTTTTATGACAGTGACGACGATTTTAGGGATTAGTTTTTTGATGTTGCAGGTGCAAGGTTTTATGGCTTTAGAAGCTAACAATATTGCACTTACAGGTCCAAGAAGTAATTCGGCAGGTTCTTTCTTATTAGTGATTACAGGTTTTCACATGCTGCATATGTTAGCAGGAGTGATTGCTTTATTAATCATTGCTATCAAAGCACCTAAAAAAGGCGAGAGTGTAAGTTTGATGTCTACTTATTGGCATTTTGTAGATGTATTATGGATTTACCTTTTTGTGTTTTTAAATTGGATTGGATAAAGAATATTTTTGAAACGAAATAGTTATTGAACATGTCAAATGTAACAACAGCTTCTTCTGAAGCAAAATGGTGGGGAGGCGGTAAGAGCCCCTTTAATGTAGAATACGGTAAAGTAATGATGTGGTACTTCTTAATGAGTGACGCATTTACTTTTGGCGCATTCTTGATCTCTTACGGTACCGTTCGTTTTTCTACGAATGGATGGCCTGACCCTAACAAAGTGTTCAAGAGTTTCCCTTTTGCACCAGAAGGAGTGAATGCTCCATTGGTGTTTGTGTCTATCATGACTTTCATTTTGATTGTTAGTTCTGTTACCATGGTATTGGCTGTGCATGCAGGAAAAATGATGGATAAAAAAGGCGTTGTAAGAAATATGATTTGGACAATCATTGGTGGTATCGCTTTCTTAAGTTGTCAAGCTTGGGAGTGGAACCATTTACATCATGAAGGTGCATGGTGGGGTGTGAATCCTTTCATCAATGCTGATGGTACTGCGTCTTCTACAAACTTCACTAACTTCTTCTTTACGATTACTGGTTTCCACGGTTTCCATGTATTCAGTGGTGTGGTAATTAATATTGTAATGTTAATTATGACTTTGATGAATAAGTTTGAAGAAAGAGGTCATTATTTAATGATTGAAAAAGCAGGTTTATACTGGCACTTTGTAGATTTAGTTTGGGTGTTTGTATTTACTTGTTTCTATTTATTATAAACTATTCTTATTTTAATTCGTAAGATCGAAAAATATTCAATATGTCAAATCACGATTCACATAGCGCAGAACATCACCACGATGCAATTGCAGAGATTAAAAAAGTAACCATCATCTTATCTGTATTAACTATTGTTGAGTTAATCTTAGGTTTCTGGATGATTGGTATTACATCAGAAGGAATGCGTTTAGCCATTAAGGGAGTAATTGTTATTTTAATGATGGCGAAAGCTTTTTATATTGTTGCTTATTTCATGCACTTAAAACATGAGATTAAGAATTTCATTATGACCGTTATTGTGCCGTTGGCATTGTTTATCTGGTTCATCATTGCATTCTTGTCTGATGGTAATTCTTTCAGAAATTTAAGAAACACTTACGATCCTCATTTCAAAGAGCAATCTACTATTAAAGTGGAAGAGAAGCATCATGGTGCAACTCACGAAGCTACTGAGAAGCATGAAGCTGGTGCTGCTGAGAAACACGAAGCTACTGAAAAGCATGAGGCTGCTCACTAGAGTAAATGTCTAAAAAATCAATATATAGTCTTCTTATCGCTTTAGCGATTCCGGTACTTTGTTACTTATGGTTAAAATCCGCGAGTGACTCTGCCGTGGACATGCCTAGACATTATTTACTTGACACGGTGTATGAATCCGTAGTAGATGGCAAAATTAAGTCTGATTCTATCTGGCATACTACCAAGAATATTCACTTAGTGAATCAAATGGGTGATTCTGTAAGCTTGTATGATCAACAAGGCAAAATCATTATCCTAGATTTTTTCTTTACTAGTTGTGGTAGTATCTGTCCAAAGCTTACCAATAATATGTCCAAGCTGCAAAGAAGTTTTTCTCGCGGCGGTAATGAGCGTAAAAAAATTGACACAAGTATTGTTCAATTTATGTCTATCACGGTAGACCCACAAAGAGATAGTGTTCCGGTATTACAAGACTATGCCAATAAGATGAATGTATCATCTGATAATTGGTGGCTGTTAACAGGTAATAGAGATTCTATTTACAAGTTTGCTTTTGAAGAAATGAAAGTGGATTCATTTAGTATGGAACCTGTGAATCCAGATTTTATTCATACTAGCCGATATGTGTTGATTGATAAGAAAATGCAGGTTCGTGGTTATTATAATGGCTTGGACTCTGCTAGTTTATTGAAATTGGCTAAAGACGTAGGTTATATCATGTTAGAGAAAGACCGCACTAAAAAATCTGAAGTGTTTCAGCAAATCATTGATTTAAGCTGGTTGTGGTTAGTGATTGCAGTATTGGTAGCAGGGTTTGTATTTACTATTAATAAGAATAGACAAAAAAATTAGAGATATGTTAGAACCAGTTATTCAAAAAAACGACAAGCAAGCTAAATTATTGATTGGTATTTTCTCTGCTGTTGTTTTTGTCGCAGTGAGCTTTTTAAGTAAGTTTACTTTAAAGGTTGAATTACCTTTTGATGTTCATATTTTCGCTTTGATCAATGCTTTAATTAATACCGCAGTAGCTATTTTATTAATTGCTGGTTTGGTGGCGATTAAGAAACGTAATTTCTTGCTTCATAAGAAGTTGATGATCTTGGCAATGTTCCTTTCTGTATTGTTTTTGGTGACTTATATCGCTCATCATTTATTAGCCGGAGAAGCTAAGTTTGGAGATGCTAATCATGATGGGATCGTTTCCGAAGCAGAAGCAACCTTGGTGGGTAATACAAGAGCTTTTTATTTAGTACTATTATCTACCCATATTGTTTTAGCAGCAACTAGTTTACCTTTTATTTTATTTACTGCATATCGAGCATTAACTGCAGAGTTTGAAGATCATAAGCGTAAAGCGAAGCGTATGTGGCCTATTTGGTTTTATGTAGCAATTACGGGACCATTGGTCTATTTAATGATTAGTCCTTATTACAATTAGATCTTTGAACTATAAAAGTTCAGTCATAGGATCCCAAAATAATTTGTCAAAGTCCACTACGGTTTCGTTTTGGACTTTTATTTTTTCTTTTTCTAAGAGTTCTTGCATTTGAGTAGGAGTTTCAAAATGCGCTTTCCCACTCAGCATGCCATTTCTGTTGACCACTCTATGCGCGGGTACCTTGGGTTTTACTCCATGCGATGCATTCATTGCCCAACCAACCATTCTAGAACTTCCTCCTGTACCTAAATATTTGGCAATAGCACCATAGCTAGTAACCCTTCCTTTAGGAATAAGTCTTACTACATCAAATACGTTTTGAAAAAAATCTTTGGTCTTAGGTGTGTACTGCATGCAAAGCAAAGATAATCATATCTATAAATGCTTCTTGGTATCTTTTGTGTTGATTTCTTTTGAGGGCACTTTTTTATTAGCCACTTCTCTTAATTGTAATGCCCTTGTTTTAATGGGTTCTGGCACTGACTCGTAATCAAAAGGGCAGTGCTTGCAAGCTTCGCCGCAACAATATCCTCGCTTCTCATGATATATCGCAGTAAAGATCCAACGACCTTTAGCGTCTATATAGTAATCTTCATGCTCCTCTTTATTCTTGCTCATATGATTGCATTCTTAACAGTTCACCAGCGTCTAAAGGGATATCCTTTATGGCTTCTTTCAAGACCTCGTCTAACTCGGTAGGCAAGTCTTTATCTAATGTAAACTGAATATAATGAATCTTGTTGCTTTGTGCTATGTCTTTGCCTTCGTAGTAGGTTTTGATTAAACAGCGTGGATCAATTGTGGCTTCCGCATACAAATTATCTGTTTTGTAAACCAGGTTCAAACCATATAACTCAATTACTTTAAGGGTAAACAAGTATAGGTTTGGGCTATCTGTTTTTAAATGTATAATGCCTGTTTTATTAGATGCATCGGGTTGTTTCAAAAACTGCTGATACAATCTTAAAAATTTAGGATGCGTTAATCGCTTCTTTGCTTTTGACCATCTTAATTGTGGGTCTGGGAATGTGATCCAAATTTCACTCACTTCATTGGTGCCAAAATAGTTTGCTACCTGATCTATTTGTGTTCTTACAAAAGCAATATTTTTTAATCCTTCTTTATTGGCAATACTCGCACCTTTCCAAATTCGATTCCCTTTTATATCTATTCCAATAAAATTTTGTTCAGGAAACATTCTACCTAATCCCACTGCATACTCGCCTCTTCCGCAAGCCAGTTCTAATACCAAAGGTTTCTTTGCTTGCTCGCCAGAAAGATTTTCAAAGAAGGCGTTCCATTTTCCCTGCATATCCTGCGGATATTCTAGCACATTCTCGTATTCTTTGATTGCCGCAAACTTGATTAATTTTTTCTGACCCATGCGGCAAAGATACTAATTAGAAATTGAAGATGGGTTGAGCTTAACCCTTCATTAATTTAACGGCTCTTTCTGCAACAATAGGTGCAATCGCTACACCCATGCCACTCATACGCACTGCACAGAATATATTGGGTTGTAGTTCTTCGATAATAGGCTTTTTAATTTTGCCCATACCCATGGTGCCACTCCATCTTAATTCTATCTTGGGTTTCTTAGATCCCTTTGGAAGGATGCGTTTCATCATAAAGTCTTCCAAGGTTTTTTGTATGATGGGAGAGGTTTCTAGCGAATAAGTTTTTTCGTTTTTGAAATCTTTATTTCTAGCACCTCCTAATAATAATCTGTTGCCCACATTTCGGAAATAATAAAATCCTTCATCAAAATGGAAAGTACCCTTGAATTTTAAATTTGGAATGGGCTCTGTAATAAATACTTGCCCTCTTGCAGGCACTACATCTAAACTAGGCATTAATTGTTTTGCAAATCCATTGGTACATATCAGTAACTGTTTGGTCTCTAAAGGTGCTTCTAAATTTGTTTGTATGGTAACCCCTTTTTTATGCGACTTGAATTTCTTTACTTCTGTATTAAATAATATCTGCACTCCTTTAGATTGCACTGTTTGTTGTAATGCTAATACTAGTTTTGCTGAATTTAATTGTCCTTCAAATGGACTAAATGCCAATGCTTCAATTGCTTGAAAACCGAATTGTTTTATTTTTTTAGTTTCATTGGTATAGATAGGTAAATACTTTCCGTTCTTCTTAGGTGTTTTTAAAACAGGGGCTAATATTTTATTTAGATAAGCTATATCCTTATCTAATTGATGAATATCATAAGGGCCATTTTTTTCAAATAATTCATAGCCTCCAAATTGATCATAGTCAATTGTTTTTTTATCAAAGGTTCTTTGAATTTTTTGTAATCCATCGTAACGCATTTTCACAGTCTCTAGCATATTGGCTTCTCCCATTAATTGTACATCGTACATTAATTCTGATACACTTCCAAAGCAGCTAAAGCCTGCATTGCGCGTGCTGGCGCCAGAAGGAATTACGCCTCTTTCCAAAATGGTGATCTGCATTTTGGGATATTTGTTAATCAGCTCATAAGCTGTCCATAAACCCACAAATCCACAACCGATAATCACCACATCTTTTGGTGCATAATAGGTAGATTGTTCCCATGCTGAAATGGCCATACTGCTTGAATTATTTATCAAATATATTCGAAATTAATAACTCTCTTTGCTTAATTTCATAGGAACTTAATGATTTTAAATCTATGCAAATACGTCCTTTATTTCTAGCTATTTTTCTTTTAATAATTGGTTCAAAATCTATTGCCCAAAAACAATATCGACCTGCTATTCATTTCACGCCGCCAGCAGGTTGGATGAATGATCCAAATGGCATGATTTATCTAAATGGTGTGTATCATTTATTTTACCAACACAATCCTAATGCTTCTGTATGGGGCCCTATGCATTGGGGCCATGCTACTAGTAAAGATCTGATACATTGGAAACACAAAAAGATTGCTTTATATCCTGATTCTTTAGGAACTATTTTTTCTGGCAGTGCCGTTTTAGATAAAAATAATACTTCTGGATTGGGGGTAGGTAATAAAGTTCCTTTAGTGGCTATCTATACCCAACATAGTATGGAAGGGGAGAAGGCTGGTAGAAATGATTTTCAAAATCAAAGTATATCTTATAGCCTGAATGGAGGTAAATCCTTTGATACTTATAAAGCTAATCCTATAATTAAAACACCTAATTTAAGAGACTTTAGAGATCCGAAGGTGTTTTGGTATGAGCCAACTAGTAGATGGATTATGTCTTTAGCAGTAGGGGATCATATTGAATTTTATAGTTCAGCAAATTTAAAAGAGTGGAAGAAAGAGTCAGAAGTGGGTGGGCCAACAATGGGTGTGCATGATGGTAATTGGGAATGTCCTGATTTAATTTCTTTGGATGTGGATGGAAAAAAGCATTGGGTTTTAATTGTGAATGTGAATCCAGGGGCACCTGCGAAAGGATCAGGTACACAATATTTTGTAGGTGATTTTGATGGTCATTATTTTAAACCATATGATAGAGC
>CALCEA010000118.1 GCA_937900675.1 uncultured Chitinophagaceae bacterium | reverse complement strand
TAAATAATGTGGCTGCTTTACTAACAATTACATCCTTTCTAGATATATTCTTTTCGGTCTTGATCCTAGCCATAAAACTAATATTTAAGTGATTTGTTAGTGCAAATTTATAGAACAAATACCATAAATTATTCAAATTTTTTAAATTATTAGTCAATTTTGTTAGTTTTTGATTATCAAGCAGTTGTGTTTAAGACCCTTTACTGAATAAAAAAATCGTAGTTTCGCAGCTGAAAAAAAACAAAATACATGTCTTTAGTAGTTGTTGGATCAATGGCATTTGATGCTATAGAAACTCCCTTTGGGAAAAGTGATAAAATTATTGGTGGCGCTGCAACATATATTGCTTGGTGCGCATCCAATTTTACACCAGTAAAACAAATCTCAGTTGTTGGGGGTGATTTCCCACAATCAGAATTAGATGCTCTAACCAATAGAGGAGTAACTTTAGAAGGTGTTCAAATAAAGAAAGACGAAAAAACATTTTTTTGGAGTGGTAAGTATCATTTAGATATGAACACTCGCGATACTTTAGATACACAATTAAATGTGTTGGAAAATTTCCAACCAGTAGTTCCAGATAGTTATCAAGACTGCGAAATTTTAATGTTGGGTAATTTAGTACCTGGCGTACAAAGTAGTGTTATCAAGCAAATCAAAAATCGTCCAAAACTAATTGTAATGGATACTATGAATTTCTGGATGGAAATTATGATGGACGATTTAAAGCATACCATTAGTTTAGTAGATGTATTATTGGTGAACGATAGTGAAGCGCGTCAATTGAGTGGTGAGTATAGTTTAGTGAAAGCTGCTAAGAAGATCATGACCATGGGTCCTAAATACTTAATCATTAAAAAAGGAGAACATGGTGCATTATTATTCCATAAAGATGAAGTATTCTTTGCTCCAGCATTGCCTTTAGAGGAAGTGTTTGATCCAACTGGCGCTGGTGATACTTTTGCTGGTGGCTTTGTTGCGCACTTAGCAAGAACAAAAGATATTTCTTTTGAAAACATGAAGTCTGCTATTATTTTAGGAAGTGCAATGGCAAGTTTCTGTGTAGAAAAATTTGGTACTCAAAGATTAACTGAGATCAATGTGGACGATATTAAAGAACGCGTACAATCGTTTGTTCAGCTGGTTAATTTTGATATCGAATTAGTTTAATTTGGTCAATTGAGATCATCCAATTAATTTTGTTTCATCATGATGAAAAATAAACATACAAAACAAATTAAGAAACCACTCTAAGAGGAAGGTCTGATTGTTTGTATGCTAATAAATATACTCAGAAGCCTTCCTTAATTCGGAAGGCTTTTTTGTTAATCATCATACC
This sequence comes from uncultured Chitinophagaceae bacterium, assembly GCA_937900675.1. GTDB lineage: Bacteria > Bacteroidota > Bacteroidia > Chitinophagales > Chitinophagaceae > Sediminibacterium. The sequence goes on along the minus strand of CALCEA010000118.1, from coordinate 18,271 downwards.
CAAAAAATAAATATTAAAAATAAAACCCAATCATCATGCGTGTTGCAGTTGTAGGTGCCACAGGGCTAGTAGGCACAAAAATGTTACAAGTACTAGCTGAAAGAAATTTTCCAGTAACTGAATTAATCCCAGTAGCTTCTGCTAGATCTGCTGGTAAGGAAGTGATGTTTAAAGGAAAAGCGTATAAGGTAGTTGGAATGGAAGAAGGAATTGCAGCTAAACCTGCTGTTGCTATATTTTCAGCCGGCGGTGGTACTTCAACAGAATGGGCTCCTAAATTTGCTGCTGCAGGTATTCGCGTGATTGATAATTCTTCTGCTTGGAGAATGGATCCAACAAAAAAATTAGTAGTACCAGAAGTGAATGCTTCTGCATTAACTGCAGAAGATATGATTATTGCTAATCCAAACTGTTCTACTATTCAAATGGTAGTGGCCTTACAACCATTGCATGCTAAATACAAAATTAAAAGAGTAGTAGTGAGCACTTATCAAAGTGTAACTGGTACTGGTAAGAAAGCTGTGGATCAATTAATGGAAGAGCGCGCAGGAAAAACATTGGCAGCTGAAGAAATGGCGTATAAATATCAGATTGATTTAAACGCAATTCCTCAGATTGATGTTTTCTTAGAGAATGGCTATACTAAAGAGGAAATGAAAATGGTTAAAGAGACTTGCAAAATTATGCAAGATGATTCTATCAAAGTAACTGCTACCACTGTTAGAATTCCAGTAATGGGTGGACATAGTGAGAGTGTGAATGTAGAATTTGAAAACGAATTTGATTTAAAAGAAGTAATTGCCGAATTAGCTGCTGCTCCAGGAGTTGTAGTTCAACAAGATGATGCGGCGCAGTTTTATCCAATGCCTTTATGGGCGCATGAAAAAGACGAAGTGTTTGTTGGTCGTTTAAGAAGAGATGAAACACAAGCGAAGACTTTAAACATGTGGATTGTGAGCGATAACTTACGCAAGGGTGCTGCAACCAATGCAGTACAAATTGCAGAGTATTTGGCCGCTAAAAATATCATTTAGTACAAACAAATCGAGGACCCCGTTTATTGGGGTCCTCGAAAAAATCATTAGATAAAAGTAGAATTAGTTAAATAAATTTTTTATTTAACTAATTCTACAAACTCTGCTTCAGATATAATTTTTATCGAGGCTATTTTTTTAGCTTTTTCTAATTTACTTCCTGCATCTTCACCTACTACTAAGTAGTTTAATTTACTGCTCACGCCACTTAATATATGGCCACCTCTGGCTTCTACCATAGCTTCTGCCTCTGATCTTTTTAACTGTGTTAATGTTCCTGTAAATAAAAAATTCAAACCAGATAAATTTCCATCTACTGCAGTTGCATTTGTTTGAATCATATTTAAACCCAGCGTTTCTAATTCTTTAATGAGAGTAATATTCTTTTCCTCAGCAAAATAATGTCTGATGCTCTTGGCTACTTTTACGCCAACATCTTCAAAAGATTGTAATTGCTCTTCGGTTAATGTCACTAAATCTAATATATGATGAATTTGACTTGCAATGGTTTTAGCAGTAGTCTCTCCAACATAACGAATACCTAAAGCATAGATTAATCTGTATAAAGGTTGTTGTTTAGAGGCTTCTATAGCTGCTTTTAAATTATCAACGCTTTTTTTACCAAAACCTTCTAGTTGTCCAATTTGTGCAAAGTCCAATTGATAAATCTGTGGAATATTTTTTAGTAAACCAAGCTCATAGAACTTTCTAATATTAGCGTCTCCAAAACTTTTAATATCCATCGCATCTTTACTTACAAAATGGATCATTCGTTCTACAATTTGTGCAGTGCATGCAGGATTATTACATCTCCAAACCGCTTCAGTTTCTTCTTTTTCTAATGCATCATCACAAACGGGACAATGAGTAGGGAATTCAATAATTTTTTCTGTTCCTTTTCTGAGTGAGTCAATAGATTGAACTATTTGAGGAATAACATCTCCTGCTCTTTCAATAATCACCGTATCTCCTAATCTTAAATCTTTTTCTTTGATGTACTCTTCATTATGCATAGAGATACTTGAGACAGTCACGCCGCCAATAGCCACAGGTTGTAATTTGGCAACAGGTGTAACCGCTCCGGTTCTACCCACTTGAAATTCTACATTTTCTAAAATAGTTGTGGCTTGTCTAGCTTTAAACTTATATGCAATGGCCCATCTTGGATGATGTGATGTCATGCCTAGTTTTTCTTGCAAGGCAAAATCATTTATTTTAATTACTAAGCCATCTATTTCATAAGGCAAACTATCTCTTTCTATTTCAAAATCTTTACAAAAATCAATAACGCCTTCAATATTGGAGATTAATTTTTTTTCTTTTTGAGGAGACCTGAAACCCATATTCCACAATAGTTCTAAAGAACCGCTATGTGTCTTTAATAATTCAGGGGTGCTTGCACCTGTTTGTAAGGTATAAAAACTAATATGGTAAATAAATGCGTCTAAATTTCTGTCTGCCACTTCTTTTGGATCCTTCATACGAAGACTCCCAGCTGCTGCATTTCTTGGATTGGCTAAAGTTGGTAATTGTTTGGCAATTAATTTTTGATTAAAGTCATCAAAAGATTTTTTACTCATGATTACTTCACCTCTGATTTCCATTTGCTGAATTCCATAGCTAGATAAAGGAATGCTTAAAGGGATGGATCTGATTTGTTTAATGTTTTGAGTGATTTCTTCACCTGCAACTCCATCACCTCTGGTACAAGCTCTCACTAACATATCGTTTTCATAAACCAAGGAAATGCTCGCTCCATCAAATTTGGGTTCAACGCAATAATTGATATTTTCTAATTGAGCGCCTTCTTTTGCTTTGCGATCAAAATCATTTAAATCATCTGCATTATAACTATTCTCCAAACTCAGCATAGGAACCAAATGTGGAATCGTTTCAAATTGTTGATTCAAACTATTTCCTACTCTCTGGCTAGGTGAATCAGCGCTAATTAAATCAGGATTAGCCGCTTCTATTTGAAGTAATTGTTGATATAAGTTATCGTATTCGTAGTCGCTTATTAATGGATTAGCTGCTACATAATATTGGTACTCGTGAAATTTTAGCACCTGCTTTAGTGCATTTAATTCAATATTATGTGGGTTTTGTAAGAAATCCTTCGTAACGGCCTGAAGCCCTTGTATTTGTTCTTTATTGTACATGATTGGAAATGTCTGCTAAAATACAAATTGTTTTATTCTTTTATTTCGTATTTTGGCAACTAGAACGATTATTTTCTTGATTGCTTATGCTTGAATACAACAAATCTGTAATTGGGGCGAATGTACCTGTAAACAAGGATGCAGCTCTATTGGTGAGTGGTTATCCAAAAGTGCCTTTAACGGTTGACTGTGTTATTTTTGGATTTACAGATAACCAGTTAAAAGTATTGCTAATTAAGAGTGATTTAGAGCAATACCAGGATAAACTATCTCTTTTAGGAGATATGGTTCAATCTAATGAAGACTTAGATACTGCAGCTCATAGGGTGCTACTAGAAAGAACCGGAATGCAAAATGTATATTTGGAGCAAGTGCGCACTTTTAGTAAAGTGGATAGACATCCAGGAGGCAGGGTTATTACAACTGTATATGCTTCTTTATTAGACTTCAAGCATCAAGAATTGAAAATTCACGAAAACGAACTTAAGTGGCATACTTTGAGTCAAATCCAAGATATGGCTTTTGATCATAAAGAAATATTAGATGTTTGTCATGCATGGTTGCAAAAGCGAATCCAAGAGCATCCTTTGGCATTTAGCCTTTTACCAGAAAAGTTCTCATTGAGGCAGGTACAGAATGTGTATGAAGCCATTTTGGGTACACAGTTAGATAGAAGAAATTTCAGAAAAAAATTCGCAAGCATGGGCTTGTTGATAGATACTAACGAAATGGAAGTGAATGTTACCCATCGTCCTGGTAAATTGTATAAGTTTGATTATGCCCAATATGAGATCAGCAAGCGAAATTGGGTGGGTATAGATTTTTAAAATACCTTTGACACTTTTACAAATAGGTATTACTATGTTATATTCAATGACCGGTTACGGTAGGGCTGAGAGTAATTTTAATGAAAAGACATTTATTGTCGAAGTAAAGTCTTTAAATGGAAAGCAATTTGATCTTCGCTTAAATATCCCTTCGCCTTTAAAGCCTTATGAGGTAGAGATAAGAAATAAATTGAATGAAACTATCTTAAGAGGTAGTGTTGAATGTACTATTCAAATCAAATCTAATGGCGTTACAAAGCCCATTAGTATCAATAAAGAATTAGCAAAATCTTATTACCAACCCATTATGGAGTTGGCAGACGAGTTGGGTATTACCAAAGAAAATATTTTAAGTACTTTATTAAAAATGCCAGATGTGGTTGCTTCAACGAATGAGGTATTCACAGAAGAAGAATGGAAAGTCTTGGCAGGTGTATTGCAACAAGCTATTGATTTACTAATGAAGCATAGAGCAGAAGAAGGTAAATCTATTGAAAAGGATTTATTGGAAAGAGTGGCGGCCATTTCTGAACAACAGGTTGTTATTGAAAAAATCGAACCTATAAGAAGAGCCAAGGTAAAAGAAAATTTAATCAAGCAATTAGAGCAGCATATTGGTGCAGATAAATATGATGCAAATAGATTAGAACAAGAGTTGATTTACTATATTGAAAAAATTGATATCTCTGAAGAGCGTGTTAGATTGACCAATCATTGTGCGTACTTTAATTCTATTCTACAAGAGAAAGATCCATCTAAAGGAAAAAAACTTTCTTTTATTTTACAAGAAATGGGCAGAGAAATTAATACTACTGGCTCTAAAGCGAATGATGTTGATATTCAAAAGGCGGTGATATTAATGAAGGATGAATTAGAAAAAGCGAAAGAACAAATTTTAAATGTTTTATAAGATGAGGTTGTGGACTAAGTCATATTTAATAATTCTTGTAATGCTATTTGTAGGAGCCTGTCAAACCATTGATTTGTACGAGCAAACTACTACTTATCCAGAGCATCAGTGGTCAAGTAAGCAGGTCAATCAGTATCAATTTAATATCGCTGATTCCAATGCTCTATATAATATGTACTTTGTTGTAAGGCATCATAATGCCTATCACTATAAAAATATTTGGTTACAAGTGACTACGCAGGCTGCAGGTGACAGCGTTCAAAAACAAACTATCAATATCAATTTAGCAGATGATATGAAAGGTTGGATGGGAACTGGAATGGATGATATTTATGACCACAGAGTTGTTATGAATTCCCAGCCACTAAAACTTCCAAAGGGGATTTTTAAAATTAGTGTGCAGCAGATTATGCGAGAAGACCCGCTTCAAAATATATTAACTACTGGAGTAAGAGTAGAAAAAGCAAAGCCATGAAAATAGCCATGAAAAAATCATTCATTGATCCATTGAAATTGGTCAGTGTGATTTATTGGATTTTTCTAACCTATATGGTGGCTGCATTTATTTGGTGGTATGTTTCTTTAGAAAAACAAAACGACCAAATTACACAAATTAAAATCGAGAAATTACAAGCTACTCCCGGTACAAATACTGATCAATATAAAGCGCTATTAAATTATCAAGAAAGAAAAAGAAAACAATTTCTAGGAGAGGGTATTACTTTTTTATTTTTATTTTTCTTGGGTGCTGTTTATGTTTACAGATCCTTGGTGAAACAATTAAGGTATTCTAATCAGCAGCAAAACTTTATGATGGCAGTGACGCATGAGCTAAAAACGCCTATTGCCGTTACTCAATTAAATATTGAAACACTTTTAAAAAGAGAGCTTCAAGCCGATCAACAAAAACAATTGCTGAACAATTCTTTAAAAGAAACTCAGCGTTTGGATGCATTGTGTAATAATATTCTTTTAGCAGCTCAATTAGATTTGGCAGATTACCAACAAAATAAACAATCTATTCAGCTATCTGAAATGGTGAAAGCGGTTATAAAATCTTTTGAAGAAAGATTTCCTGCAAGAAAAATGATTGTACAAGTTCAAGAAGAGATCATGATGTTTGCAGAACCCTTATTAATGCAAATGCTATTACAAAACCTCCTGGACAATGCCAATAAGTATGCACCTTTTGAAACACCCATAGAAGTTGTTTTGGAAAAAAACGATCGTCAAATCTTATTGCAGGTCAAAGATCAAGGTCCAGGTATTCCGCCTACAGAAAGAGAACGCGTTTTCAACAAATTCTATAGAATGGGCAATGAGTCTACCAGATCTGCAAAGGGGACGGGCCTTGGCTTGTATTTATGCAAAAAAATTGCAGAATTCCACCAATCTCAGCTATTGATTAGCGAAAATCAACCACGGGGTACAATTTTTAGTTTTAAGGCAATGTTTTAGGTTTTTGGGCGTTATTAAAGGGTTAATTCTACGCCATGTCTTTGAGCTCTATTGCCGATTTTTTACAACCCGTTAATTTAGACCTACTTTCTAAGGATGAAGGCTATAGGGACACCCAATTAGGAAAACATATTAAGGTATATGAAACCCAATTGCCAGACATTTCGGATGTCGATATGGTGATTATTGGCGCGGGGGAATGCAGGGGAGCTGGCTATGCTTTAAATGAACATGCAGCTGCAGACGGCATTCGTGCTGCTTTATATGCTTTATACTATTGGCATGCACAGGTAACTATCGCAGATTTGGGAAATGTAAAAATTGGACAAAGTATCCAGGATAGTTATGCAGCATTGAGAACAGTGATTGCAGAATTGATTTTACAAAACAAAAAAGTGGTAGTGATTGGGGGATCTCATGATTTAACACTGCCTCAATATCATTCTTATACAAGTATTCCAACTTTGGTGAATGCAGTGGTTACTGATGCTAAAATTGATTTGGATTTGGAAGCTAGATTGCCGGCTGATCATTTTTTAGAAGAATTATTCACGGGGCTTCCAAATCATTTGAATCACTATGCGCATATTGCTTTCCAAAGTTATTTTATGCATCCTCATATGCTGGAAACCATCGATAAATTAAGATTCGATTGTTTTAGATTGGGAGTGGTAAGAGAAGATATTGAAGAGATGGAGCCAGTGATTCGAGATAGTCATATGATGAGTTTTGATATTAGTGCTATTCAAAATGCGCAAGCCCCGGCAAATATTATTACACCTAATGGATTAAATGGAGAAGAGGCTTGTGTGTTAATGCAATATGCAGGTATGAGCTGGAAGACAAGTAGCATCGGCTTATATGGATATCAGGCAGAACTAGATCAAAATGGATTGACCGCTATTCAAATCGCACAAATGATCTGGTATATCATCGATGGAATTCAAAAAGGGAAGAAAGAGTCTCCATTATCAGCTACAGAAAGATTTAAAGAATTTCATATTGCCTTTTCTGATATAGATACGCAATTTTTACAGAGTAAAAGTACTGGAAGATGGTGGATGCAACTACATAATAAAGAGTGGGCTCCATGTAGTTATAAAGATTATTTAGTAGCTTCAAAAAACGAAATTCCAGAAAGATGGCTAAGAGCATTAGAAAGAGAGTAATTACTGTTCAGTATATTTCATTATTTGTATCCATTTTTTTATTTGCGAGCTCTTGTGCTGTTCAAAAAGCACAGCGTTCATTATTAAATACACCTGCATTAAAGGGAGCTCATGTGGGTATTGCAGTATACAATGACACCAAAGGTGCATGGATTGATCAACACCAAAGTGATTACTATTACACACCTGCTAGTAATACTAAAATTCTGGCTACCTATGTTGGCTTGCAATTTTTAGGAGATTCTATTCCAGGTTGGAAGATGGCAGAAAATGCTGATACCTTATTTTTATTTCCACAAGGAGACCCAAGCTTTTTACATCCAGAGTTCTCTTATCAACCTATTGTAGATTTAATACAAAAAACAAATAAGCAGGTAGTGATCGCTACAACTCAATCCAATGATCGTTTTGAGAGCATGGGAGATGGTTGGGCTTGGAATGATTATGCAGAAGATTATCAACCAGAAAGATCCAGAATGCCTGTATATGGTAATGTGGTTCACTTTTATGATAATGGCAAAAGCTTACAAATAAAGCCCTTTAGTTTTTTCAAAAATCAAGACATTCAATACGAAGCTGTAAAAGCTAAACAGTGGTCAAGAAAAAAATCCACCAACGATTTTTTTGTCACTACTCAAAAAAATAATGCCAAATATTTTCAGGTTCCATTTGTGACCGATTCGGAAAAAGATATTCAATTATTGAATGATAGTTTGCATATAGCAAAACCTATTCAAGCATTAAGATATTCACCACAACTTGCTCAAAGAACTATTAAAACAGTACCTACAGATTCTTTGTTAAAAATTATGATGAGCAGAAGTGATAATTTTTATGCTGAGCAAGTGGTTTTATTAGGCAGTGCTCAATTATTAGGCCGTATAGATGATGCAACTTTTATGGACAGCTTAATAAAGACTGAATTTAATTTTTTACCTCAGCCCATGCGTTGGGCAGATGGTAGTGGATTAAGTAGGTATAATTTAAATACTCCTGAAAACTATGTAGCTATTTTAAAACAAATGCAGGCTAAGTTCGGAGAATCAAGGGTTAAAAATATTTTTGAAAAAGCAGGAGAGGGTACCCTTTCTGCATACTATAAAAATTTTCCAGGTACTTTGTATGCTAAGACAGGCACACTTGGTGGGCAAATTGCTTTGAGTGGATTTATTTATACCAAGCGTCAGCAAAAATTATATTTCTCGGTATTGGTGGCGAATCATATGAGCAAAACAACTAGTGCTGTTAGAAAGGCAGTAGAAGCTTATTTAGTGGAGATCGCAAAGCGTAATTAATCCGCAGCATTCATCAAGAACTAATCAATAATAGTTATTGAGTAAACAAGCCATCAATATAGGCTTCGTTCAAAGAAATATAGGTTGGAGCACCTGTAGCTGTTACCTGAGGTGTTTCACATTCACTTAAAGCATCAATCAAAGTTCTCATCTCTAATGTGGTTAATTCCTTTCCAGCTTTGATAGCCATCTGTCTACTCATGCAACGAATTAACTTTTCTCTCTTGCTAAAATTTAGGTTGGTGCTGAAATGCTTAAACTGCTCTAGTAAAAGTTCAATAGCATTTTTTTCATTACCAGATTCTACATCTGCAGGAATTCCTTGTATTACAAAACTATTAGGTCCGAAGCTTTCTAGCTCATAACCTATTAATGCTAGGTCTGGAATAATTTCTTCTAGTAATGCAGCGTCTGATGCACTCAATTCTAAAACCACTGGGAATAAACTTTTTTGAGTTGCATGGGCTTGCATACTAGCTCTTTGATATTTCTCATACAAGATACGCTCATGTGCTAATTGCTGATGAATCATTAAAAAACCGGAATTCGCAGGAGCAATGATATAGGTATTATGTATTTGAATAAGAGGTGCGTCTTCTAAAATGGATAATTTATTTTCTGCTTCTACAAAACCCATTGAAGAAGGCTTTACAATATATTCATTATTAGGCTCTGCACTGGGTATGGTAGAAAAATAATCTTTCCATTGAGCATTGTCTTTATTGCCGCTTGATTTAGGAATAAAATGCGCTTGGTTCTTTTGGGTAAACCCTGCATACAAGCTATTGCTAGTAGTTGCGTTTACTTTTTCTTCTGTAAATGGTTGTTGTATTGCATCCAAACCTTGAATAGAAGCATCTAAAGAAAAATCTAATGAAGGTGCAATACTAAATTGTGCCAATGCATGCTTGACAGCAGCTTGTACAAATGCGTAAATGATTTTATCGTCTTCAAATTTAATTTCCTGTTTAGTTGGATGCACATTGATATCCACTTGCGCAGGATCTACATCTATATATAAGATATAACTAGGAAAATTTTCTTTAGCAATTAAACCCTCAAAAGCATTCGCTACTGCATGGTGCAAGTAGGCGCTTTTAATAAATCTACGGTTTACAAAAAAGTATTGATCACTTCTGGTTTTTTTAGCGGTTTCTGGCTTGCCTACAAATCCTGCTATATTTAAATAATCCGTGTGTTCACCAACCGCTACTAGTTTGGCATTATAGCTATTGCCTAAAACTTGAATAGCTCTTTGTTTAAAACTTCCTCCTTCCCAATGAAATACTTCTTGTCCATTATTATTTAAACTAAAAAAGATTTCAGGAAAAGCTAGTGCTACTCTGGTGAACTCGTCGATGATATGTTTAAGTTCTGCAGCATTGCTTTTTAAAAAATTTCTTCTAGCTGGCACATTGAAGAATAAGTTCTTCATACTAATACTTGTACCCACTGGGCATGCAGTTGCAGTTGTTTCTACAATCTTACTATTCTCTACAAAAACCTCGGTGCCAGTTTCGTCTTCTTCTCTTCTAGTTTTTAGATGTACCTGAGCAACAGCAGCAATGGATGCTAATGCTTCTCCTCTAAAACCCATGGTTCTAATTTGAAACAAATCCTCAATGGTGCTAATCTTACTTGTGGCATGTCTTCCAAAAGCGTTTTGTGCATCTATCGGGCTCATTCCCTTGCCATTATCTATTACTTGGATTAACGCTTTTCCAGCGTCATTGATAATGAGTTGGATTTTGGTGGCACCTGCATCTACCGCATTTTCCAACAATTCCTTCACGGCACTTGCTGGTCTTTGAATCACTTCGCCCGCCGCAATTTGGTTGGCTATATGATCTGGTAATAAATGTATTGTTTCGGCCACTTTTAATCTTTTTGAAGTGTGTAAAAGTAGTAAATTTGCCACTTAAAATTTCATCTTATGCTCAGAACGGCAGACATTCAAAAATTACCCCATCATTATCTACCCAAAGACTTTGTTTTAACTGATTGGGCAAGCCTGGAGCCATATTTTATAGAATTATCCGATAGGCCATTAGAAGACGCTGCGGCTCTTGAAAAATGGCTAAAAGATTTGAGTGAATTAGAGGCTTTTGTTAGTGAAGATGCTTGTTGGAGACAGATTAAAATGACCTGTGATACTACTGATAAAAGTTTGGAAGAAGCATTTAACTTTTTTTGCATGGAGATTCAACCCAAAATGCAGCCCTATGCAGATGCTTTGAATAAAAAATTAATGGCTTGTCCATTTACTAAAACTTTAGATAAGGATACTTATTTCACTTATTTGAGATCTGTTCAAAAAAGTATTGATTTATTTAGAACAGAAAATATTGCTATTCAGGCCGAATTAAGTGTGATGCAACAACAATATGGTGCGATTGCTGGAAAGATGACCATTACGCATGAAGGCCAGGAATATACCTTACAACAAGCTGCACAATTTTTAGAAAGTGAGGATAGAAGTATTAGAGAATCGGTGTATAGAAAAATTCAAGAAAGAAGATTAGAAGATAAAACTGCTATGCATGATTTGTTTTCTAGTTTAATCCAGAAAAGACATCAGGTGGCCATTAATGCAGGATTTGAAAATTATAGAGATTACAAGTTTGTTGAATTAGGAAGATTTGATTATACCAAAGAAGACTGTTTTCAATTTCACGAAGCAGTGAAATTACATGTACTTCCATTGATTGATAAAATCTACGCTAGAAAAAAACAAAAACTAGGATTGGATGTATTAAAACCTTGGGATACAGAAGCAGAGCCAGCAGGAACAAAACCATTAAGACCTTTTACTGATGGAAAAGATTTGTATGAAAAATCAGTGACTTGCTTTGAACAACTTCATCCTTTTTTTGCTGATTGCTTAAAGAAGATGAACTCATTAAAACATTTTGATTTAGAAAGCAGAAAAGGTAAAGCACCAGGAGGTTACAACTGTCCATTAGCTGAATCTGGTGCTCCATTTATTTTTATGAATGCTGCAGGTCAGATGAGCGATGTGACTACCATGGTGCATGAAGGTGGTCATGCTATTCATAGCTTCTTGTCACATAATTTAAGTTTGAGTGCTTTCAAAGAATATCCAATGGAAATTGCAGAAGTGGCAAGTATGTCTATGGAATTATTTAGTATGGACCACTGGCAATCTTTCTTTGATAACGAAGCAGATTTGAATAGAGCGAAAGAACATCAATTAGAAAGAACTATTACTATTTTCCCATGGATTGCTATCATTGACAAATTCCAACATTGGGTATATGAGCATCCAACACATACGATTGAAGAAAGAACAAATACTTGGACCAGTATTTTAAAAGAGTTCTCTACAGGTTGTATTGACTATTCTGGATTAGATGAGTTCAGAGCAATTGGATGGCAAAGACAATTACATTTATTTGAAGTGCCATTTTATTATATAGAGTATGGTATTGCACAATTAGGGGCAATTGGCATGTGGATGCAATATCAGCAAAATCCAACTGCTGCATTAGAGAATTATATGAATGCATTGGCATTGGGTGGAACTAAAACATTGCCTGAGTTATATAAAACAGCAGGAATTGAATTTAATTTCTCTCCTAGCTATGTGAAAAAATTAATGGATTTCACTAATTCGCAATTAGAAAAATTATATGTTTAATATTAAAACCAAGACTATGAAAAAATTACTTATTTGCTTCGGATGTATGGTTATTCATTGGAGTGTTTACGCTCAACACCAAGCACCTGCTAATGTTAGTTCTGGTAAGAATGGTGATCCAGCAATGCCAACCTATTTTGTCAATGGAGTAGAAACTCCTTATGATAAAGTATTAAAAATTAATACAGCGACTATTGAAAGCATGGATGTATACAAAGGTCCTGACGCTATTGCTAAGTTTGGGAAAAAATTCAAACATGGTGTGGTGATGGTTAAATTGAAAAAAGCTAAAAAATAGTTCAAAAAAAGATACCCTCGAATTTCGAGGGTATCTTTTTTATGCGTTGTTATTGTTATTCTGAGGAGGTCGATTGTTAGGTCTAGGTCCATTATTAGGGCCATTGCTTCTTGGTGCGTTGTTGTTAGGTCTTGGACCATTGTTGTTAGGACGAGGTCCACTGTTAGGGCCATTACCTCTTGGTCCGTTGTTTCTAGGGCCATTATTATTTGGACGATCGTTTCTATTTTGATCTCTTCTTCTGCGATCGTTTTTCTCTAAACTTTTTAAACTAATTTGACCAACCAACTCCACAAAACTATTTTCTACTTCTTTTACTTTACTGCTGGTTAATTCTACTGCCTGTAATTCATCTACCACAACACCTTGTTGATTTAAGCGTTTAATTTCTTTAACTCTTTGAATAGTTAAAGGGTAATGCTTGGTGTTATTAGGCAAAGTATACCACATTAGATTTTTGAAAATATCTTTCTTAATCAAGAAGGCTTGACCCATCGCAGTTTGTAAAGTATCTGCATAGTCAGGGAAATCTTGTAAAGCGTCTAAGTATGTATCTAATTCAAAATTCAAACAACATTTTAAACGACCACATTGGCCACTTAATTTGGTTTGATTAATAGATAGGTTTTGATATCTAGCAGCAGTGGTATTCACACTCTTGAAATCGTGTAACCAAGTGCTACAACATAATTCTCTACCACAACTTCCAATACCGCCTAATTTAGCAGCTTCCTGTCTTATACCAATTTGGCGCATTTCCACTTTTACTTTGAACTCGCCAGCGAAAATTCTAATCAACTCTCTAAAATCAATTCTATCATCTGCTGTATAAAAGAAAGTAGCTTTTTTGCCATCTGCTTGTAATTCCACTTCACTTAGCTTCATCGCTAATTTCAAGTTACTTGCATGCGTACGGCTTCTTGCTAAAATATCAGCTTCTCTACTTTTACTTATTTTAAATGCTTCAATATCTCTTTCGTTGCTCGCTCTTACTATCTTCTTCATCTCGGCACTAAATTCATCCACGCCGCGTTTTTTCATTTGAATACGAACTAGCTCACCGGTTATGGATACTTCGCCCACATCAAAACCATTTACCCCTTCTACGGTAACATAGTCTCCTTTTTCAAAATGTTGTAAAGTAAGATTTCTATAAAATTCTTTTCGGCTGCCTTGTTTAAAGCTCACTTCCAATACCTTACATTGACTTTCAGCATCGTCAATAGGCAAGTCGCGCAACCAATCATGTACATTTAATCTATTACATCCTCCCGTGCTACAGCCGCCATTACTTTGGCAACCTCCTGGTTTCCCAGTTCCGCAAGATCCACATCCCATATATTGTAAGTTCAGACTGTTAAAAATGATAAATACCACAAGGCTAGGTCCACAATTCTTTTCACACTTAGTCTAGCCTTCTGTCAAAATTAAGGTTTTGTTCTGAATGATATGGTAGAACTTGATACCCAAGGCCATAAATAGCATTTTTGGGTTGGCATTGCGCTCAATATAATATACAGCCTTGTCTAATTCTTGGATCATGGCTTCTAGTTGACCCACACCAGCAATTTTGTTGATTCTTAAGGCAAAATCCTTCAAATCAGGGTCCAAATGCAGGTCTTTCCCCAATACTTTTAGTCGGATACTTTGTTCCAACAAGTGATTAAAGTACTTTAAAAATTGCTTTTGAGGCTCTCTTCCCATTTTACTGGTTTCTTCCACCCATTTTGCCTGAGCCACTGGGCCATTCTTTAAAATAGCGTTTAGCCATTCTCTGATCTGGGCCAAAAAGTCAGCATCACTATGTTGTAATAAATGTAGGGCTTCTCTATAATTGCCGTCCGCCATTAATGCCACTTGAGCAGCTTTTTCTGGAGCAATTTTTGCTCTTTCTATCAAGGCCTTTTCAATAGATGCAGAAGACAATCTTGGAACTCTAATTAATTGACATCTACTTAGTATCGTAGGTAAAATATTTTCTTCTGAACCGGCTACTAAAATAAAAATGGTATTTGCAGGAGGCTCTTCAATCAATTTTAATAATTTGTTTCCTTCCTTGCCTAAATACTCTGGCATCCACATCACCAATACCTTGTAGTTGCTTTCAAAACTTTTGAAAGATAGTTTCTTGATTATCTCGTTGCATTCATCGGCACTAATATTTCCTTGCTTATTATCTGCTTTGATAAATTGTAACCAATCAAAAACATTTCCATAAGGATAACCGTTGATGAATTCTCTCCATGCTTCAATATGATTGGAGCTTAGATTTTTTTGCCCAGGTTTTTCTGTAATCGAAGGAAAAGAGAAATGCAAATCAGGATGCATTAAAGTGCTCGCTCTTTGATAAGAAGCTAATTGTTCTATTTCGTCAGGTCCTGGAATTTCATGATTGGATGTTTTTTCTGCAGGTGCTCCAAATAAATCTTCTACTGCTTCTGTCTCCCTGGGTATGCTAACTATATATTGAGCAAATGCAATGGCCAAAGGCAATGCGCCTGATCCCTCAGGACCAATCATTAACATAGCATGGCTCAGCCTTTGATGCTGCACCATTTCTACCAACTGTTGTTGTAATTTTTCTTGACCTATTACTTCGCGCAATAACATGCAGCGAAGATAAAGTATAGTTGCGTAAGCGCCTTATTTTAAGTTACTCAAAATAGCATCGCTATCTGGTCTTACATTGCTAGGGTAATAGGCGATCATTTTACCATTTTCGTCTAACAAGAACTTATTGAAATTCCAGCTGATGGTGGCATCTAAAACACCATTCTTCGATTTTTGAGTTAACCATTGGTAAATTGCCGCTGTGTTACTACCCTTAACATCTACTTTATCAGCTAATGGGAAAGTTACACCATAATTCTTTTTACAAAATTCAACAATCTCCTCGTTAGAGCCTGGTTCTTGTCCGCCAAATTGATTACAAGGGAAACCAATAATCACTAATTTATCTTTGTACTGTTCGTATACTTTTTCTAATGATTCGTATTGTGGAGTATAACCACATTTGCTTGCAGTGTTTACCACTAATATTTTCTTTCCTTTGAAACTAGACATTTTAATATCCTTGCCATCGATGCCTTTTACAGTAAAGCTGTGAATACTTTGTGCACTTAATTTAGCAGTTGCTGCAAATAACATAATACTTAATAATAGTTTCATAAAATTCGTTTTAATAGATACTCAAATTAACATCAAAAAAGCAGAAAAGTTGACTAAATAGTATAAGTGGCAGTAAAAACACTCAAATTTTTATATTCAGCACTTGATAGGGCGGTGCAGGCTGCTTCAATAGTGGCCCCGGTAGTCAAAACATCGTCCACTAATAAAATATGTTTGTTTTTGATGGTATCCTCATGTTGTAAAATATAGCTTTGGCCAATAGCTTCCATTCTTCTTATGCGATCCTTATGTGTTTGACTAGCAGACTCATAGGGTTTAACTAATACATTCTCCAAAATGGGTAAACCAGTAATAGATGCTATGCCCTCACATATTAATTGCGCTTGATTGTACTTTCTCTTTTTCTTTTTAGTAGGACTTATTGGAATGGGTATTAAAGCGTCAATGGATGCTTCTTTCATTTTTTCAACAATATTATTCCCCATCCACCTTCCAATCATCCAACCTGCTTTTTTATTATGGTGGTATTTTAATTCAGTGATCAATAATTGAACAATACTATCTTTTGTAAAAAACAATAAGGTGTTGGCATAATGAAAAGATACTCTGCCCCAAAATATTTTATGAATGGGATTATTAGATTCATTATCAAAGTCTGTATAGGGTAATGCATCTATGCAATGATTGCACAAAACATTTTTCTTTTCTAATTGATCTGTGCCACATGACAAACAAATATGTGGATACCATAGATGCACAAAAGCATCCAGATATTGCTGTAAAAAATGCATTGCATTTTATTTAGAAAAATAATTGATAAGCCTGATCTACTCTTTCAATAGCAATAATTTCAATGGCATGTTTTTTTACATCAATGCCTTTTAAATTGAAAGAAGAAATAAATATTTTTTCAAAACCTAATTTTTCTGCTTCTGCAATTCTTTGTTGAATTCTATTGACAGCTCTAATCTCTCCGTTTAATCCTACTTCACCTGCAAAGCAAATACCTTGTGGTAAAGGAACATCTTCATAAGAAGAAAGTAAAGCAAGAATTACTGCAAGGTCTAAAGAAGGATCTTCAATTTTTAAACCACCTGCGATATTTACAAAAACATCTTTCATGCCAAATGCAAAACCACCGCGCTTTTCTAATACAGCTAATAATAATTGCAATCTTCTTAAATCAAAGCCAGTCACAGTTCTTTGAGGAGTTCCATAAACACTTTGTGTAACGAGTGCTTGCACTTCAATCAATAATGGACGCATGCCTTCCATGCTTGCCGCAATTGCACTTCCACTAAGGGAATCATTTCTTTGTGCAATTAAAAAAGCAGAAGGATTCGTCACTACTTTCATTCCTTCACCAGTCATTTCATAAATTCCTAATTCACTTGTTCCGCCGAATCTATTTTTTAAAGTGCGCAACATTCTATATGCATAATGTCTATCACCTTCAAATTGTAAAACGGTATCTACCATATGTTCCAAAATCTTTGGACCTGCAATAGAACCTTCTTTAGTGATATGTCCAATTAAGAAAACGGGTGTGCCTGTTTCTTTAGCGAATCTTTGAAACTCTGCAGCACATTGTTTGATTTGTGATACCGATCCCGCGCCTGCTTCAATCAAATTGGATTCAATAGTTTGAATGGAATCTACAATTAAAACAGTAGGCTTTAATTTTTTGATGGCTTTAAAAATGGCATTCGTTCTAGTTTCAGCAAGCAAATAAAAATGTTCGTTTTTTAAATTCAATCTATCCGCACGCATTTTAATTTGCTGAATACTTTCTTCACCACTGATATATAAAACAGTTTGATTTTTCATCATCAAACCTTGTTGTAAAAACAATGTACTTTTTCCAATACCTGGTTCACCTGCTACTAATACAATGGATCCTAAAACAATACCACCACCTAATACTCTATTTAATTCTGTGTCTGAGCTATCAATTCTTTTTTCTGAAGTACTATTTACTTGATCAATCGCAATTAATTCAGAACCTTTTTGTTGGTTACTATATCCATCCCATCCTGCTTCTTTTTCTTTTCCCGCATCAATGAGTTCTTCTGTGAACGTATTCCATTCATTACAAGCTGGACATTTACCAACCCATTTGGTAGACTCATAACCACAATTATTACAAAAAAAGGCAGATTTCGTTTTGCTCATGCAGTAAAGATAATAGGATATCTTTTTTAATATAGGGTAATTACCGAAATCGCGTTTTTTTGGACAATTTCTTCATATTATTTAAAAATATATGTGACTAAATCCAATTCTTACTTTTCATAAGCAACTGAAAATCAATCAATATGTACAAATATGATTATT
>CALCEA010000117.1 GCA_937900675.1 uncultured Chitinophagaceae bacterium | reverse complement strand
ATATTGAAACGAAGTCGCAAATTATAGATATAAATTCTATTAAGTTTAGTTATAGTGTAATAGGTGTCAATAATACAAAGTATGAATACTATTTTAAAATATTATATGAATAATATGCCTAACATTTTAAATTCTTAATTATGGATAAATTTTTCTTTTCAATTCTAATCCTAAGTGTAATTACATTTATAGATGTTTTGATAACCATTAAAAGACCATTACTGACTAAGATTAATTTCTTAGTCTTAATTACAATGATTTTCATCTTTAATCTTTTAATAATGAATAATATTAAAACAGGGTTTCTATTGATTTTTACTCCCTTTTTTAATATTGTTACTGGTGCTTGTCTTATATTTATTTTAAATTCTGTAATTAGTACAAAAATTTATAAATGGGTTAAAATTAACATAAGTATTGCCTTATTTCTTGGTTTAGTATTTGTTTATATTATAAATACATATCCTTATGTTTATTCTTTTCATAATGACCAAGTGACATCTTTTTATATTGTACCAAAATATTGGTATTTAAATATTTTAAGGTTTAGTTTTAAAATTTTGGTTCTTTTTACTTTTTTTAAGATATCATACATTTTTCTTAGAACTAAAGATTCTAAAAATTATTATAAAAAATCAATAAAATCATGGGCTGGTAAACTTTCTGTTTTAGTTTTTTTAATTACGTTTAATTTATCAATTTTAAACTATTATAACCGTTATTTATTAGGAGTTTATATTTTAAAAATATCTTTGGTATTAATGTCATATCTAGTCTTATTGAGTATAATTTATAAACCTAAATTTCTTAGTTTTAACAAATTTAGTTTTAATAAATTATCCGCTTTTGATAAGCATAACACTTTGACCTTAAATGACGATAATTTCACTAGACCATTTTTTAATGATTTCTATTATTTACAAAAAGATGCCAATTTGGATCGTTTTTGCAAAGAAAATGGAATAGAAGATAAAGAAGATTTTCATGATTTGATTATCATTAAGTTTAATATGTCTTTTAATAATCTAATAAATAAGTATAGAGTACTGTATTTTCTAGATTTAGTTAAATCTAACAAGTATACCAATTACTCTATTGATGCTTTAGCGCAAGAAGCAGGTTTTAACTCAAGGCATCACTTATATAAACCTTTTAAGAAATTTCATGGAGGAACACCTTCTGATTTTATATATTATGCAAGTAATTGATATTCAAGTTAATGTAATTTTTAACTTCAATAGAATTATTGATAACTAAATATTTTTTTAAAAACACAGGATAACTTTAATTAGTAACATCGATACATATTGTTGCTACTTTGTTTTAGGTTTTGTTGACTTCTAAAACTTTTTTTAGGTAATACACTAGTATATTTTGCATGACCCAATAAGTGTATAATCCATACTTAGTAATCAGTGAAAGCTTACGCTATTACTGTTTGTTTTTGTATGGGTTTTTATTTTAATTAATTATGATATGATTTAAAATTCATATTTATAACTAATTTGAAATATACACTTTGCTAATTGCAAATTGTATGAATGTGTATTTAAAACTAAAGAACTGGATAAAGCTTAAATGTTTTATCATCCCATTTCTAGCAATAACGATTGCTTGTCCATGTTTATTGCATGGTCAAATAAAACTTTCGTATTCTATAGGTGGAATTGGAAATTTTAATAATGTTAATTCTTTAGTATCAACTTCTACTTATAGTAATCCACTTATTATTACTGGAACTAAATGTTATACCGTTTCAAATGGTTTAGTAAAGTTTATGCCAGTAGATTTTGGACAATTTTTCACTACTTGTGAAGTTAATCTTGATTATATAAAATTAAATATTAGTATTTACCCAAATCCAGCATCAAGTTATACATTAATAAAATTTTTAAATCCCTTACAATTAGAGGACAAGTTTCATGTGAAGGTTTTCTCTAGTGTTGGTGAAGTGGTTGATGGACTTGATGTTTCTCAAAAAGATCTCTTGATTGGATTTAAACTGCCATTAGAAAAACTTAATGCAGGTCTTTATTATATACAAATATCATCTGCTACAGTACTTCAAACCTACAAAATCTTTAAAATTTAACTAAAGTGAAAAATAAACTAATTTTTTTAACAATAGCATTAATTTGTATATCGACAAATGTGTTTGCACAAATCACTTCTCCTAAATCGGTCCCAGGAGGTATGTTGTTTCAAGCATTAGCAAAGGACAATCAAAACGTTGCTGCAACAAATAGAGAAGTGTTTGCTATTGTTACAATTTTAAAAGGTGATTCAACGGGTCCCGTTGAATATGCTGAAAAATTTCAGGTACTTTCTGGAGATGATGGAATTTTTACATTAATTATTGGTCAAGGTCTATATTTTGATGGAGTTAGAGCAAATATTTTTGACATAGATTGGAGTACAACCAAATATTTTCTTAACATTAAAATTGCAGTAAAGCCTAGTGCAGGAAGTCAGCTGACTGCTACATGGACTCCTGACGCTAACTACAATAATATTGGTACTTCACAACTATGGACAGTTCCATATACTTTTTATTCAAATAAAGCAGCACAAGCGGAAGGGGCATTAAAATTACTTAATACTTTGCCTAGTGAAATGGGTGGAACAGGAGTAGCTAATCCTGTAGGTAAGAAAATTACTTTAGATAAAAATTTAACGGTTAAAGGGGCTGGTGATTTTACTATTATTACAACCGGTGCTAGTAATATTACATTCCCGACAATCGGCACCATGGCTACGCTAGACGGAGTAGAAGTATTTACTAATAAAACATTAGCTTCTCCAGTATTATCAGGTATACCCACAACGACAACAGCAGCTTTATCTGATAGCTCAAAACAAATTGCTAACACAGATTTTGTGAAGTCTTTTGTAACAAGTGTTAAATCTGATGTTTTGTCTACAACATCCTTGGAATTAGATCAGAAAGAAAATCTTGCTAATAAAACAAAAAATATTACAACTGATTCTAGTTCAGATTTAAAATATCCAACTGCAAAGGCTGTTAAGGCTTTTGTTGATAGTAGTATTATTGTTAATGCAACTCCTGATGCTACAAAACTTGTTAAAGGTAAAATTCTACTGTCAGGTGATTTAACTGGAATTGCAACATCTCCAATGGTGAACTCAGTTGGTGGAGTTAGTTCTAGTACAATTAGTTTATTGCCAACACAGATAGCTACAAATACAGCTAGTATTACAGCAGAAATTACAAGAGCTACAAATGCTGAGAATGGCCTGAACACGAAAATCGAATCAAACACTACAAGTATCACTGCTGAAATTACAAGAGCTACAAATGCTGAGACTACGTTAAATAATAAAATTTTATCTAATACTAATAGTATTACTTCAAATACAACTGCTATCAATGCTGAGGTAGTGAGAGCAACTAGTGTTGAAGGATCATTGGACACAAGTATAAAATCTAATACTGCCAGTATTACAGCAAACCAAACTGCTATTGCTGAGGAAACAAGTAGAGCTATAACTACAGAAGGAATTTTAAGATCAAACATTGCGACGAATACTGCTGATATTTTAACCAAAGAATCTTTGTCAAATAAATTATCTAGAATTGATGCAGGTACTTTAACTAGTACCAGCGAGGTATTATATCCAAATGTAAAAGCGGTAACAGAATATGTTACAAATGCAATATCTGTATTAACTGGAACAATTAGCGTTTCTCTTTCAAGTGGTTTAGAAGCCAAAGAAGAAGTGGCAAATAAATCTAATAACATTTTAAATGACCAGTTATCTGATGTTAAATATCCAAGTGTTAGAGCAACAAAGACATATGTTGATAATAGCATTTTATCAAATGCTACTCCAGATGCAACTAGTATAGTAAAAGGTAAAATTCAATTAACCGGCGACTTAGGCGGATCTGCATCTTTACCAATTGTAAATTCTATAGGTGGCGTTAGTTCTAGTACAATCAGTTTATTACCATCGCAAATAGCTTCAAATTCGGCAAGTATTACAACTAATACCGCAGATATTTTAACTAAAGAATCTTTATCTAATAAATTAACTAGAATTGATGCTGGTACTATATCAAGTACAAACGATGATTTATATCCAAATGTAAAAGCAGTAACTGATTATGTTACAAATGCTATTGCTACATTATCAGGTACTTTTAGTGTTTCACTTTCCGGTGGGTTAGAAACAAAAGAAGAAGTTGCAAATAAGTCTATGAATATAGACAATGATCAGTTTTCAGATGTTAAATATCCAAGTGTAAAAGCAACTAAAACTTATGTTGACAACAGTATAATTTCAAATGCAACGCCAGATGCAACAAGTTTAATAAAAGGAAAAATTCAATTAACTGGTGATTTGGGTGGAGTCGCATCTTTACCAATTGTGAACTCAGTTGGCGGCGTAAGTTCCAATACAATTAGTTTATTGCCAACTCAGGTGTCTTCGAATACATCAAGTATTACAGCTGAGATTACGAGAGCTACGAATGCTGAAACTGCCTTAGACAATAAGATATTAGCTAATACAGCTAGTATTACGGCAAACGCAAATGCTATTTTAACAGAAGAATCAAGAGCGAAAGCTGCTGAATCAGTATTAACAAGTAATGTGTCTGCTAATACTTCAAGTATTACAGCTGAGATTACGAGAGCTACAAATGCTGAAACTACTTTAGATAATAAAATATTAGCAAACACGAACAGTATTACAGCAAACGCAAATGCTATTTTAACAGAAGAATCAAGAGCGAAAGCTGCCGAATCAGTATTAACAAGCAATGTGTCTGCAAATACATCAAGCATTACAGCTGAAATCACAAGAGCTACAAATGCAGAGAATGGCTTGAATACTAAGATTGAATCAAACACATCAAGTATTACAGCTGAGATTACGAGAGCTACGAATGCTGAAACTGCATTAGACAATAAGATATTAGCTAATACATCAAGTATTACCGCAAATACTTCTGCTATAAATGCAGAGGTGATTAGAGCGACTGGAGTGGAAGGATCTTTGGATACACGAATCACATCAAATACATCAAGTATTACAGCTGAGATTACGAGAGCTACAAATGCTGAAACTACTTTAGATAATAAAATATTAGCAAACACGAACAGTATTACAGCAAACGCAAATGCTATTTTAACAGAAGAATCAAGAGCGAAAGCTGCCGAATCAGTATTAACAAGCAATGTGTCTGCAAATACATCAAGCATTACAGCTGAAATCACAAGAGCTACAAATGCAGAGAATGGCTTGAATACTAAGATTGAATCAAACACATCAAGTATTACAGCTGAGATTACGAGAGCTACGAATGCTGAAACTGCATTAGACAATAAGATATTAGCTAATACATCAAGTATTACCGCAAATACTTCTGCTATAAATGCAGAGGTGATTAGAGCGACTGGAGTGGAAGGATCTTTGGATACACGTATCACATCAAACACATCAAGTATCACCGCTGAGATTACTAGAGCTACAAATGCTGAAACTACTTTAGACAATAAGATATTAGCTAATACAGCTAGTATTACAGCAAATGCAAATGCTATTGCATCAGAAGAGGTAAGAGCTAAAGCTGCTGAATCAATATTAACAAGCAATGTGTCTGCTAATACTAGCAGTATCACTGCTGAGATTACCAGAGCAACGAATGCTGAAACTGGATTAGACAATAAAATATTAGCAAACACGAACAGTATTACAGCTGAGATTACGAGAGCTACAAATACGGAGAATGGCTTGAATACTAAGATTGAATCAAATACATCAAGTATTACAGCAGAAATAGCGAGAGCAAAAGCTGCCGAGTTATTAAAGTTGAATATCGGAGATACAGCAACAATGTTGTCGAATTATGCAATACGCTCAGTTACAGAAATTGCTTTAAATAGTAAAGCTCCATTAATATCTCCAGTATTTACTGGCATACCTACAGCTCCTACTCCTTTAGCATTAGGAGATAAATTACAAATTACAAATAAAGAATATGTAGATACAACTGTAAATAGTGCGAAAGGAGCTTTGTTAGATCAAATTAATAAAACAAGTCTTGAAGCATTAAATCAAAAAGAAGATAAGATTCATAAAGTAACTAGTATTGCTGGAAATGAAAGTGATATAAAGTATCCATCAGTAAATGCAGTAATAGACTATGTTGGACTAACTGTTGGTGGAAGTGTTACACCAGAAGCAACTGCATCTGTTTTTGGAAAAATTAAATTAGCAGGAGATTTAGGAGGTACTGCTGCTGCTCCAGTAGTTAATACAATTGGGGGAATTGCCTCTTCGACCATTACAAGTATTGCAAGAAATGTTCAAGAAGCTGCTGTCAATTATGTTTTTGCAGGACCAGAAAGTGGAAATAATCCAGCATCGCCTGTATTTAGAAGATTAGTTGCAGCAGATTTGCCAGCTGGAAGCGGAAGTTATATTGCAAATAGCACTTCTGAACAATCAAATGCTAGTTTTAATATTGATGGTACAGGTGTGATCAAAAATTCATTAATAGCAGGAACGATATCAACTACTGGAAATACAAGAATTGGAGGTAATTTAGAAGTTGCAGGAAATACTAGCTTAAATGGTTCTCTAAGTTTAAAAGGGAAGTCAATCACGATAGCCGACAACACTACATTAAGTGGCATTAACACTGGGGATCAGTTGATTTCAATAAGTGGTGATATTAGTGCTGGTACTAGTACTTCAACATTAAGTGCTACAATTAATCCGAATGCTGTAACCTATGGCAAGATTCAACAATTTACTAAAACAGGTTTATTAGGTAATGCAAGTTCAAATCCTGGAACTGTTGGTGAGATTGAATTAGGAACAGGTATTACTTTTGATGCAAATGGTAAGTTATCTGCTACAGGAACAGGAGGTACAGTTACAAGTATTTCTCCAATTACACTTACAAGTGAAGGTTCTACATATAGTTCAACAGTTACAAATGCATCCACAACTCCTGTGATCGGAATAAATATTCCTTATGCATCAACAACTGTGTCTGGTTTACTAAATAAGGTAGATTTTGAAACCTTCAATAATAAGCAAAGTGCCTTAACATTCTCTGACGGATTAACAAATACTGCGGGAGTAGTAAAAGTGAATACAACACAAAATATCACTAACTTATCTAACTTGACTTCTAGTGGTTTAATCAAAACACAGGGAAACAATGGTACATTAACTATGGCTGTTGCCGGTACAGATTATCAAGCACCAATTACATTGACAACAATTGGTACTACTGGATCTGCTACATTTAGCGGAACTACATTAAATATTCCACAATATACAGTGGCTAGTTTGGGGGCTGTTGAGAAAAATAGAGATATAGTAGGAGGTACCAAAACTCTTATCACATATGATACTAAAGGATTAGTTACTGCTGGAGCAGACGCTACCACAGCAGATATTGCTCCAAGTTCAAATAGAAATTATGTAACAGATCTTCAGGCGGGTGTATTATCAAATACATCTGGAAAGAATACAGGCGATGAGACAACTGAAACAATTAAATCTAAATTAGGAATTACGACTTTAAGCGGATCTAATACAGGCGATCAATCCATCAATATGGTAGGTGATGTAGTTGCGAATGCTTCAACTGGCACATTAACAACAACTATTTCAGCTGGAGCAATTATTACTGAAAAGGTTGCAAATAATGCTATTACTTATGCAAAAATGCAGAAAGTAACAGGTGCTCGATTGTTAGGTAATGCAGGTGCTATTAGCGGCGATGCTACTGAAATTCAATTAGGAACAGGTATTGCTTTTGTTAATGGTACATTATCTGCAACTGGAACTGGAGGAACTGTAACAAGTTTAAGTCCAATTACTATAACTGCATCAGGAAATACATTCACTTCAAGTGTTACAAATTCAACTTCAACGCCAGCTATTTCAATAACTCTTCCTTTGTCTTCTGTAAGTGGAACAACAGCTGGATTAATAAGTAATGTTGATTATACAAAATTTGCAAGTAAACAAGATTTATTAATCAAAGGGTCTGGTATTGATTTGACTTCAAATACTATTTCAGTATCAGGAATTACAACGGCTAATATTTCAAATACTGCTGGTATAACAAAGAATCAATTGGCGGATAAATCAATACAATTGGGTAATACGAGTATAGATTTGGGAGCAACTACAAATGCAATTTCTGGTTTAGCTTCAGTTACTGCAAATAATTTCATTGGAGAATTATCAGGAAATGCAACAAATGTAACAGGGATAGTATTGGGCGCAAATGGCGGTACTGGTGTGAATAATAATGGTAAAACAATTACTCTTGGAGGTAATGTATCAACAGCAGGATCTTTAAGTACTATTGGTGCATACTCTTTATCATTAACTACTTCAGGTAATACTAGTATTACTTTGCCAACCACTGGAACTTTATCTACTTTAGATGGGGTAGAAACCTTTACTAATAAATCCGCATCGACACCAGCTGCCGGAGACAACAGTACTAAGATTGCAACAACAGCATTTGTCAATACTGCAATAAGTGCGGTGAATTCTAATACATCATCATCATTGTCAGCTAAACAAGATATTATTACAGATGTTGCTGATGAATTTACAGGATCTTTATCTCAGACTTCATTTAACTTAACAAAAACACCTGGATCAAGAAGTAAGGTCAAAATGTATATAAATGGTGTCAGAATAAGTAATACTGCATATTCATTAAGCGGGTCAACAATAACATATACACCTGCATCAAATGGAAGTTATAATATCCAAGTAGGAGATAGAATACAATTTGATTATTTCTATTAATCTAATATTAACTGAATAATTAAATCATTAAAATGATGGAAACTGTTATTAAATATAATTTTATTAATTACAAAATATATACCATTCTGGTTGTATTAATTTTATTTACTTCATTTAACAAAATTTATGGACAGAATGGTAATGTTATTATCAATAATTCAACTACCTCTACCTCTAAGGGAGCATGGACTACAAACGGTACTATAAAAACTTTTAACCCCACAGCAAATGGGGCAAATGTAAATGTAGCTGATATTCAAACTTATCTTGCATCAGGTGATGTTATTATTTCAACTTCATGTGTAAGTTGTTCAGAGTCAGGTACTATAACTTTAAATAATCAAATTGTTTTTTCTGGAAACGATAGTAGGACTTTATCAATTAATGCGAATTCTGATATCAATATCAATAATCCAATAGATTTATCCTCTTCCGTAGTAACTGGAACTGGAATTAAAACAACATCGATAAATATAACTTCAGAAAATGGATCAATAAAAACCTCTTATTTCGGGTCAATAAAAACAAAAAGAAATGAAAATCAAGATAATTTAACAAGTGGTTATGTCAATCTTACTGCTAATAATGGGAGTATAAAAATTAACGCTGAAATTAATACTTCAACACCATCTTCAAAGAAATTAAATGTGGGAGGCAATGTTCAAATTTATGGGAAAAGTGGAATAACTATAAACGCAAATATTTTTACTACAAGTAATACTTCTGGAACTTTGTTGATAAAAGTAGATAATTCAAATTTAAGTTCTGATTCAACAAATTTAGGACAAGTAGGTGGGGCATTTAATGTTGCTTCATTCGAGAAATCCGGAAGTGGGATTTTTAAATTGAGCAATAATAATGGTAATGTCAATGTTTGGACAGGAAACACAACATTAACTAACGGAATTTTAATTTTAGGGGCCAATAATTCAATTCCCACTTCAAGTAGTATCATTTTTAATGGAGGTGATTATAGGCCAAATGGTTTTAGTAGTTCTGTAAGTTCGATTAAAATAACTGCAAATTCTACATTAACGTTTGATCCTAATCTAATAAATACATTCACAATTACTTCAATTGATACGACAGGATCAAATATGAATACTTATTTAATTATAAATGGATGGCAAGGTTTCTCTCAGAGTACAGCTTTAACTAAGTATGGTTCATTAGATTCAAGATCTAATGATTTTGTTACTACAAACGGTAAGTTACAGAGTGTAACAAATCCTGGGGGGTTAAATCAGTTTGGTCAAATTTTAACAAGCATGGTTTTGGGTGGATCTGGTGGTTCAAAAGGTAAATTTTTTGGAACTACAAATAGTTTATCTGACAATTATTTAAGAAAAATTCGATTTTATAATTCTGCCAACTTAAGTTATTATTCATCAACACAAATATCATCAAAAGAAGTGGTGCCTAACGCCGTTATTCCGTAGCCTCCCAACCCCCTCATTCCCATGCATATTAATTTATCATATTCAGTAACAAAAAAAGTTCAAAGTTCCATTTTGGAGATAGAGATTATTGGCAATATGGAAGGGAAGAATCAATTTAAAATTACTGACCCCCATGAGAAATTATTAATGTGTGGGTATTTTGAGGGAAAATTAAAAAAGACATGCTTGTATGTAGGAAATTTTCCACCTGGTGAGTATTTATTTCAAATTGATGAAAATAAAAAAGAATCGTTTTTTGTTTTGGATGTTTAATAGTTTTAGGGTGTTTTGTAGTTAGTAGTGAAGAGCGCCTCGGGGGAGGCGCTCTTTTTTTGTACTGTAACCCTAAAATTTCTGAAAATGTATTTAATTGATAGATCAATAATTAATTTCTAATCGGCTTGCCCGATGTCATCACTGATTGTATTCTTTCCAATGTTTTCTTCTCGCCACATAGGCTTAAGAAGGCTTCTCTTTCTAAATCCAATAAGTATTGTTCATTCACTAGAGTTTGCTCACTTAAATCACCGCCACACATTACATACGCTAGTTTCTTAGCTACCAATTTATCATGGTCTGTTGCATATCCACCACGCCACATCGCATTAATACCAGCATATAAAGCACCAAGGGCAGACTTTCCTAACACTTTAATATCCTTTCTTTGTGCAGCTTGGGTATATCCAGCGTTGTATAATTTTAATACTTCTTCTTTTGCTTTGGCAATTCTTCTTGATTGATTTAAGACAATATGATCTTGTCCTTTTCTGAAAATGCCCATCTCCATGGCTTCATGCGCAGAAGTAGCCACTTTAGCTGTAGCAATTTGTAAGAACCTATTTTTTAAAGTAATGCTATCTGGTTCATCAATATGCATTTCATCAGATGCGCGTAATACCAATTCTTTGGTACCACCACCTCCAGGAATCACGCCAATACCTAATTCTACTAAACCAATATAAGTTTCTGCGGCAGCTGCAATCGTATCAGCATGTAAGTTTAATTCACATCCACCACCTAATGTTAAACCATGTGGAGCAACACCAACTGGAATAGATGAATAGCGAACTCTCATCATACTATTTTGGAATGTTCTAATAGCCATATCCAATTCTTCATAGTCTTGTTCAATTGCTAACATAAAAATCATTCCTACATTGGCACCAGCACTAAATAAATTGCCTTCATTTGCAATGACCATACCATTGCATTTATCTTCTGCAATAGCAATTGCTCTATTCAAACCTTCTAGAACTTCACCACCAATGCTATTCATTTTAGTGTTCCATCCAAAGCCTGCAATACCATCTCCCATATCTACCATCGTGCAAGCGCTATTTTTCCAAATGGTTTTCTCTTTTAAGTCAGATAAAATAATAAAGGATTCTGCGCCTGGTACTAACTTATAATCATTAGAAGCAATATCGTAATAATAACGCTTGCCTTCCATTACTTTATAGAAGCTTAGACCCTTAGAAGACATTGCCTCTACCCATGGAGCAACAGTTATTCCAGCAGTTTTCATATCAGCAATCACATTGGAAACACCCAGTGCATCCCAAGATTCAAAAGCGCCAATCTCCCAACCAAAGCCCGCTTTTAATGCATCATCTAATCTATATAACTCATCACTAATTTCTGGGATTCTAAAACCGATATAAGAAAATAATGCATGATGAAAAGCACGAACAAATTCACCGCCCTTGTCTGATGCCTTGTATAAAACCTTTAATCTTTCTGGTAAACTATCAATGGCTTTTGCTGCTGCAATAGAAGCAAACTTTGTTTTATTTCGTGGTTCGTATTCAAAATTTTTTAAATTCAATGTTAGAATTTCTTTTGATGTAGCTGTTTTTACTTTCTTGAAAAATCCTTGTCCTGTTTTATCACCCAACCAATTATTCTCTACCATTTTCTCTAACCATGATGGTAAAGTGAAAACAGATTTTGCTTCATCATTAGGACAATTGTCTGCAACACCTTTTGCTACTTTAACTAATGTGTCAATACCTACCACATCAGCTGTTCTAAAAGTGGCAGATTTAGGTCTTCCCATAATTGGTCCAGTCAAGGATTCAATTTCATCAATACTTAAACCAATTTTTTCCATAATGTGCACTACACTCATCATGCTGAAAACCCCTACACGATTGGCGATAAAAGCTGGAGTATCCTTACATAATACAGTAGTCTTTCCTAAAAAGACATCACCGTAATGCATATGAAAATAAATTACCTCTTTAGCAGTTTTTGCAGTAGGGATAATTTCTAGTAAACGCAAATATCTTGGTGGATTAAAAAAGTGTGTTCCACAAAAGTGTTGTTGAAAATCTTCAGTTCTTCCTTCAGCCATTAAATGAATTGGAATACCAGAAGTATTTGAACTTACTAGTGTTCCTGGCTTTCTATATTTTTCTACTTCGTTGTAAATTTGTTGTTTGATATCCAAACGCTCCACTACTACTTCTATAATCCAATCTGCTTTCGCAATTTGTGCCATATCATCTGTAAAATTTCCAGTTTGGATATTAGATGAAAATTTTGAAGCATAAATAGGAGATGGATTAGATTTGATTGCAGCAGTTAATGCGTCATTCACTAATTGATTGCGCTCTTTTTTATTGGCACTCTCTTCTTTTCCTGGAGTTAATCTATCTAACAATAAAACCTGTACTCCGATTCCAGCAAAATGACAAGCAATTCTGGAGCCCATTACTCCACTACCTAAAACCACCACATTTTTAATAGCTCTTTGCATAAATAAAGCGTTTGTGTAAAATTAGTTAGTTATGCAACTATTTTCAAAAAAATCTTTAAACAGGCCTTTGGATGGGGTAATTTTTGCCAATAATGGTCAGTTTGGACCTTTTAACAATTCCGGCTTGGCTATCAAGGTCTTTGGAGTACATTTGTAACATGCAAGTGGACGAAAAACTAGTGAGTCATTTAGCACATTTATCAAGATTGAATGTGGCACCCGAAAAAATGGGCAAATTAGTGTCAGATATGCAAGATTTAGTGGGTTTTGTAGAACAACTAAATAACTTGGATACTACCGGCACTGAACCATTAATGCATATGGGTAGTAATGTAAATGTACTTAGAGAAGATATCGTTGCTGGCTCTATTACAAGAGAAGAAGCTTTAAAAAATGCGCCTAATACCGATGGTGTTTTCTTTAAGGTTCCAAAAGTCATCAGAAAATAATTCAACATGTCATCTGTCATTCAATTAAGAGGTATTCAAAAAAATTATTACATGGCTGGTCAAGCGATTCCTGTTTTAAAAGGAATTGACTTGGATATTAATAGAAATGAATATGTCGCATTAATGGGACCATCTGGTAGTGGTAAGAGTACTTTAATGAATATCTTAGGATGTTTAGACTCTCCAACCGGAGGTACTTATAATTTGAATGGTCACGATGTTAGTACTATGTCTGATGATGAATTAGCGGGTATCAGAAATATCGAAATTGGATTCGTATTCCAACAGTTTAACTTATTGCCAAGATTATCTGCTGCTGAGAATGTGGCATTGCCTTTAGTGTACGCAGGTGTCTCTAAGAAAGATAGAATTGAAAGAGCAATGATTGCTTTGGAGAAAGTGGGTTTGGCATCAAGATCTCATCATAAATCAAATGAATTGAGTGGTGGTCAAATTCAGCGTGTGGCAATTGCTCGTGCTTTGGTTAATAATCCATCAATTTTATTAGCAGATGAACCTACAGGTAATTTAGATTCTAAAACATCGGTTGAAGTAATGGAATTGTTTGGGAAAATTCAAGCTGCTGGTAACACTGTAGTATTGGTTACCCACGAAGAAGATATTGCTCAATATGCACATAGAGTGGTTCGTTTAAGAGATGGTTTAATTGAAACAGACACTTTGAACAAAACCCATAAATAGTTGTTATTAGTTGTAGATTTACCGTAACACTATGAAAATTTATACAAAAGCAGGAGACGAAGGAAAGACCTCATTGATTGGAGGTACTAAAGTGCCTAAAAGTCATATCAGAATTGAATCTTATGGAACGGTTGATGAGCTAAACTCTTATGTTGGTTTAGTGAGTGATATGTGTGCAAATCCTGCTATTCAAAAAGTATTAAACGAAGTGCAGGATAGATTATTCACTGTGGGTTCTTCATTAGCTTGTGATCCAGACAAAGAACCACATTTAAAAATTCCTGATTTAAAAGAAGAAGATATTGCCAACTTGGAAAAAGAGATGGATCAAATGAATGAAGTGCTTGCACCCATGAAATCTTTTATTCTTCCAGTTGGACATGTGACCATCTCTACTACGCATGTTGCAAGATGTGTTTGTAGAAGAGCAGAGCGTTGGTGCGTGAATTTACAAGAAGAAGATTTATTTGTTGATCCTTTAGTGATCAAGTATTTAAATAGACTAAGCGATTACTTATTTGTACTAGCTAGATATATCGGACACTTAAATGGTGTGCAAGATAAGCCTTGGAAAGCTAGAGTATAACCCCGTCTTTCATAATTAATTTTCTATTGCTCATATTGGCAAGAGATTCATTATGTGTCACAATCAAAAAACTTTGATGCATGGTGTCACGTAATTGAATAAATAGTTCGTGTAATGCATGTGCATTTTCACTATCTAAATTTCCAGTTGGTTCGTCTGCAAAAATTAAATGAGGGTCATTGATGAGTGCCCTAGCTACAGCAACTCTTTGCTGCTCTCCGCCAGATAAACTATTGGGCTTTTTACTCGCTTTATCTGCAAGTCCCATAAAATTCAATAATTCCATGGCCTTCTTGTCTAGTTCTTTTTTAGATCTTTTGGCAATCCAACCCGGAATGCAAATATTTTCAAGGGCGGTAAATTCGGGAAGTAAATGGTGAAACTGAAAAACAAATCCGATATGCTCATTGCGATATTTAGCCAATGCCTTATTGTTTAATTGGGCAATATCTTGTCCCTCAAAAAACAAGCTGCCTTTGTCGGCCTTTTCCAAACTGCTTGCAACATATAATAGGGTCGATTTTCCGGCCCCTGAAGCCCCAACAATGGATACTAGTTCTCCTTTGGATACCTCCAAAGAAACCCCCTTTAGAACGGGAATAGGGCCATAGTTTTTATATAGGTCCTTGGCTACTAGTAGTTTTGGTGCTGCCTCCATACCACAAACCTAAGATAACCATGCCAATTTTGACAAAATTTAGCCAAATGTTTATAGGTTGTAGAAAAAACAGATTTGGTAGAATCATTAATACGGCTACTTTTGCAAAAAAACCATTACTATGTTTTGGACATTAGAATTAGCTAGCTATTTAGAAGAAGCTCCTTGGCCTGCAACCAAAGATGAATTAATTGACTACTCCATTAGGAGCGGTGCCCCTATAGAAGTAGTGGAAAATTTACAAGAGTTAGAAGACGAAGGAGAAGTATTTGAAAGTATCGAAGATATTTGGCCTGATTATCCAAGCCAAGAAGATTTCATGTTCAACGAGGACGAGTATTAGTTTCATTTTCGTTGAAGTAAAAAAAAGAGGTCGCAATTTGCGACCTCTTTTTTTATCGAAAAATATTCTTAAAAAGTCAATTTAAAATACAATAGCATTAAGCTTAACGCTAATACAATACTATTAGCAATTAACACTGGACGACTTTTAATTAAGTAAGCATAAGTTAACCAAACAATACAGCTAAAGTTTACAATCAATACCATTAATAAACTTAAGTCGCCTACACTATGTGATTTCCAAGATAAGTATACCTGTGGAACAAATGTGATACAACTTAATAGTGATCCAAGGTAACCAATGGATTCAACTAGTTTTGGATTGATTTCTTTTTTGCTCATAGTGGGGGTAATTTATATTATCCTTCTGTGATACCAGCTTTTTGCATGATTAAGTCACTTACGCCAGTTGTAGAGTAGCCTCCATCATGGAATAAATTTTGCATAGTCACCATCTTGGTTAAATCAGAGAATAAAGTGATACAGTAATTTGCACAATCTTCTGCACTTGCATTTCCTAATGGAGCAATCGCATCTGCATAATCAAAGAAATCACCAAAACCTTTGATGCCCGTTCCTGCAGTTGTTTTAGTAGGAGATTGAGAAACAGTATTTACACGAACTCTTTTCTTTAAACCATAATGGTAACCAAAGCTACGAGCAATAGATTCTAATAAAGCTTTGATATCTGCCATATCTGTGTAGAATGGATAAGTTCTTTGAGCAGCTGCATAAGTTAAAGCCACCACACTAGCTTCTTCATTCAAAGCATCCATATTATAAGCAACGCTTAACATTTTATGTAAAGACATTGCAGAAACATCTACACCTTTAGCATAGTAATCGTAATTCAATTCTGGGTAAGCAATTTTCTTTCTAATATTTACACTCATACCAATAGAGTGTAATACGAAATCAATTTTACCACCTAATATTTGTTGTGACTCTGTAAACAAAGTAGTTAATTCTTCTACGCTAGTAGCATCAGCAGGAACAATCTTAGAATTGGTCTTTTCAGCCAAGCCGTTAATTTCACCCATACGCATAGCAATAGGTGCATTGGTTAAAACAAATGTTGCACCTTCTTCGTGTGCTTTTTCTGCCACTTTCCAAGCAATAGAGTTGCTATCTAAAGCACCAGTAATAATACCTCTTTTTCCTTTTAATAAATTGTAAGCCATATTGGGTTATTTAGTCTTGTAAAAATAGTATAATTATGCTAAAAGCTCTTTTGCATTTTCTAAAGCTGTTTTGGATGGGGGATCTCCGCCAATCATACGAGCAATATGCTGAATGCGTTCTTCTTGAGATAATGTTTTAAGATGGGTATTGGTGGCACTGCCTTTTTGTTCTTTATAAACATATAAATGGCTATGCCCCTTGGCTGCAATCTGAGGTTGATGTGTAATACAAAGCACCTGTCTTTTAGCGCCTAAATCTTGTAATAAAATACCTACTTGTTTTGCAGGCTCTCCAGAAATACCTGTGTCAATCTCATCAAATATCATAGTAGGTAAATCCATGGACTGAGCCACTAAAGATTTAATACATAACATTAATCTACTTAATTCACCACCACTCGCTACTTTACGAATAGGCTCATACTTATTCATGTTATTCGCATCAAATAAAATATCTACTTTGTCTTGTCCGTAAATAGTGTAGGGGATAGTTTCAATCATTACTTTAATTGAAGCATTCGGCATACCCACTTGCTTTAATAAGCTATTCACTTTTTTGGTAAATGGTTCTACTTGTTTATTTCTTTGTGTAGATAATTGAGCTGCTTGCTTTTTCACTTCTTGAGCATCAGTAGCAACTTGTTTTTCTAATGCATCAATTTCTTCACCAATATTCAAGACCGCTTGTAAGTCTATTTTTAATTGTTGTTGAATAGCCAATAGTTCTTTAGTGCTTTGAACCTTATGTTTTTTCTGCAAACTATAGCCAGCAGATAACCTTTCTTGTAGGGTGATGATTTTGTTTTCATCAAAATCAATTTTATCCTGCCATCTTTCTAATTCAGAAGCAATATCTACCAGTTCTATTTGTGCTGCTTTTAATCTAATCAATAAACCATCAAATTCTGGCTGCCATTTACTAATACCTTCAAGGTTATTGGCAATTTGTTTGATTTGCTGAACAATTGGATTGTCTGAACTATCTAATGCTTGCACGCTGGCATCCAATTGTGATTTAATAGTAACAGCGTTTTCTAAAAACTTTAATTCCTGTTCTATGTTTTCTAATTCGTCTTCTTTTAAATCTAATGCAGCTAGCTCTTCTAATAAATGTTGCTTATAGCTTTCTGTTTGATCAAATGCTGCTTTTTGCTCTATTAATTGTTGCAGCTTTTTTTCTTTTTCTTTCCAATTAGTAAAGCTGAATTGATAGGGTGTAAGGTCTTTATGCAATCCAGCCAATGCATCGATTACGGATCTTTGAAAATCGGTATCGCCCAAACTTAAGGTATCAAATTGTTGGTGTAGATCTACTAATTGACTTGTTAATTGTTTTAACTCATTTAAATTAATAGGAGTGTCATTGATAAAAGCTCTGGATTTTCCTTGAGCACTTATTTCTCTTCTAATAATTAATTCATCCGATAAGTCAATATCATTTTCTTCAAAAAAAGCTTTGTATTGATCTGTATTAGTCAAATGAAATGTGCCTTCGATAAAACATTTTTTCTCGGGGTTTCTACAAACCGAACTATCGGCTCTGTCGCCCAAGATTAAACCTAGGGCACCCATAATAATACTTTTACCTGCTCCGGTTTCACCTGTGATCACAGATAATTGCTTGGATAAATCAATGCTTAATTCATCGATTAAAATATAATTCTGTATGTCTAATTTCTGTAACATCTACTACTGCAAGATACTATTGTTTAAGACATCTTTGAATACCTGATTTTGCTTTTTGATCCAAGGAATTCTTGAATGCGTGGTTTTTCATCTCAATACAGGTATTAAAATATTGAATAGCCTTTGTAAAAACATTTTTTTGTTCGTAAATCAGTCCAATTTGAAGGGCTGCTCTAGCTGCAAAATAGTCTGTTAGGTCAGCGCCTTTTTCAATGGCAGAGCTGTAAAACTTAATAGCTTGATCATCCTGACCCATCAAATCATAAATTCTTCCTAATCTATATGCGAATTCTGTTTTCTCAGATTCTGATGGGAAATCAATACTGGTTTTACCTGCCAAGGTATTTAAGGCCTGAGATTGATATCCTCCATCACTTAATAATCTTGCTTTTAATAAAATAGGATTTGGCCATTGACCAGATTTAGCATTTTGGTAAGCTTGCTTATCTGCATCGGTAATTTGATTGCCATATTTTAATACAGACGCTCTATATGCATTTGCTTTTCTCATATCGCCTTGCAAGTAAGCAATCCAGCTTAATCTTTCATAAGCGTCTTTGATATAGAAATTGCCTTTGAATGTGGCTATGAATTCAGTAAATGCTTTTTGTGCCTTATCTAGTTTTAGTTCATTCAAATTAGCATAGCCTAATTCTAATTGCCAGAAAGGAAGTTTTAAATAAGCATCGCTATCGTTAAGCTCATTTACTATCGCCAACGCTTTAGCAGATTGCTGATGGTTCAGATACAAGTTAGTAGCCATATAAGCATGCATCTGATTGTTTTTAAAATCGTAATTGTTCTTTGTAATATAATCAAAGG
>CALCEA010000116.1 GCA_937900675.1 uncultured Chitinophagaceae bacterium | reverse complement strand
TTTTAAATTGGTTGTTTGACATATAGTTAGTTATGCAACTAATTCAAAGCTACAAGAAATTTGGTGGATTTGACCAAAAAATAGGGGGATTTTTAGAGTGCTCGGTCTAGGTGTACATAGCCACCGTCCACATGGATCAACTGCCCGGTGGTATGGCTGGATTTTTCAGATAATAGGAAACTTACAGTTTGTCCAATTTCTTCAGGGGTGGTAAATCGCTTTCCCAAAGGGATATTTGCTTGGATGGATTGTAGCTTTTCTTCAGGATTTTCCTGGGTTTGTATCCATTCTTGATACATTGGGGTGTAACATTCAGCTACCACCACAGCGTTTACTCTTATGCCAAATGGCAATAATTCAACAGCCCATTCTCTAGTTAATGCATTTCTTCCTCCGTTGGCTGCTGCATAGGCAGATGTTCCGCCCTGTCCAGTTTCAGCAGTTTTTGAACTGACATTGACAATGGCACCCTTACTTGTTTTTAAATAGGGTAGTGCATGATGAGCTAATAAATAATAGTGCACTAAATTTTTATGTAGACTATCTATAAATGATTGATAATTTCCGTTTTCTAAATTCACTCCATCATTCACTCCTGCATTATTCACTAATCCATAAATGCTACCAAACTCTTTTGCAATATTTTCAATGGCAGTTGCACATGCTTGCGGATTGGTTAAATCTGCTTGTATTGTTTTAACTACTTCAATGGAAGATACTCTTTGATCAATCACCACAGGGATGGCTTTCTCTGCTAATAAAGTTTTTACAATTCCTTCACCTATTCCTCTAGCGCCTCCACTAACAATGATTACTTTATTTTCAAGGGATAAATTCATAATGATTGATTTATGCTTTCTCTAATGTATAAAAGCTTTCGCAGTTTAAAGCAAATATTTTCTCTTGTTCTGAAATACTAAATTTTTTGAAATAATCTTTTATCGTATTTAACCATCTTTCATAACTACTAGCTACCAAGCATACTGGCCAATCAGATCCAAATAATAATCTATTTACTCCAAATGCTTCTACCACAATATCTAAGTATGGTTCTAGGTCTTCTGGATTCCATGTAGTCCAATCTGCTTCAGTTGCCATGCCGCTTATCTTGCAATAAAGGTTTGGATACTTTGCTAATGATTTAATATCTCTTTCCCAATCTTGAATGCTTTTTGTTTTTATAGAAGGCTTTGCAATATGATCTAATACAATGGGTAAATCTTCTACAGATTTAATTAGCTCAATAGCTTCTTGTATTTGATTAGCGTAAATCAATAAATCATAGGTATAATGATATTTTGATAATTGCTTTAAACCATTGATAAAATTGGGTTGAAGCATAAAGCCCTCTTCAGCGCCTTGTAGAATATGTCTAAAACCTTTTACAATTTTTTGTTCATTATAAATCTCAATATCTCTTTCTAAAGTTGGATTCATTAAGTCAATCCATCCAACAACTCCTTTGATAAAAGGATTGTGACCAGCGTATTCAATTTGAAAAGCGGTTTCTTCTTTTGTTTGATCTACCTGAACTGAAATACATCCTTCTACATTTTGAGTAGATAAAACCACAGCAAGATCTTCTGGTAAAAAATCTTTTTGAATTATTTTCATATCATCATTGATCCATGCATGATTTTGTGGATGGTATTTCCAAAAATGTTGATGTGCATCAATGATTCTCATGTATTAGTGTTTTTGATAAGCAATCACTTCTTGCTTACTTGTTCCTAATCCATCTATACCTAATTCAACTACATCACCTGCTTTTAAATATATATTAGGTGTAAAGCCTAAACCAACGCCTGCTGGTGTTCCAGTGCTAATCACATCCCCGGGAAGTAAAGTCATAAATTGACTTGAGTAGGAGATGAGTTGAGGAATATTGAAAATAAGATCGTTGGTATTTTCGTCTTGCATCATTTTGCCATTTAAACTTAACCACAATCTTAATTCATGAGGATTTTCAATCTCATCTTTGGTAACCAGCCACGGTCCTAAAGGTGCAAATGTATCGCAGCCTTTCCCTTTATCCCAAGTGCCACCTCTTTCTAGTTGATAGGCTCTTTCACTTACATCATTGTGTAAAACATAACCAGCCACATAGTCCATAGCTTCTGCTTCAGATACATAAGAAGCTTTTTTACCAATAACAACTGCCAGTTCTACTTCCCAATCTGTTTTTTCTGAACCTTTTGGAATCATGATTGGATCGTATGGTCCAGATAAAGAAGTGGTTGATTTCATAAATAGTATTGGTTCGGTTGGGATAGCTGCACCTGTTTCTTTTGCGTGCTTTGCATAGTTTAATCCAATACATAATATTTTAGAAGGTCTTGCAATAGGAGATCCAATTCTTTCACCTGCTGAAACCTCAGGGAAACTAGTAGTCTTTAGCAATGATGCTAAAGATGCTAATCCTCCATTTGCAAAAAATGCCTCATCATAATCTTTGATATGTTTACTTAGGTCATAATTTTTTCCATCAATATGTATCCCTGGTTTTTCGTTTCCAATACGTCCAAATCTGATCAATTTCATTGTACTATTTTTTAATTAACTATTTAATGTTACATATCCTCCATCTATTGCATAATCACTTCCTGTGATAAAGCTTGCCTCATCACTACATAAATACAATACCTGTTTGGCAATTTCTTCAGGTTGTCCCATTCTCCCTATAGGTTGTGTCTTTGACAATTTTTCAAACATTTCGGCTTCTTTGCCTGGATAATTCTTTTTCAAAAATCCATCTACAAATGGTGTATGCACTCTTGCAGGAGAAATACTATTACATCTAATATTATCTGCTAAATAATCTTTAGCCACACTTAATGTCATGGCATGTACCGCACCTTTACTCATACTATAAGCGAATCGATCACTCAATCCAACCTTAGCAGCTATAGAACTAATGTTTACAATAGCACCTCCTTTATTTTTTTGTAATTGAGGAATGCCTGCATGTAAACAATTATAAACTCCTTTCACATTTACTTGAAACACTTTTTCAAAATCTGCTTCACTCGTATTAATGGCGTTACCAATATGAGATATACCTGCACAGTTTACTAAGATATCAATAGAGCCTATCTTTTCAAATAAGGCAATTGTTGCTTGTTGATTGGTTACATCCAATGCATGAGCAGTTGCTTTTTCTTGACCAATCTCTGCAACAGTTTCCGAAGCTTGTTCTAAATTGATGTCTATAACATGAACGGTAGCGCCTTGTTGAGCAAGTACTTTACAAATGGCTTTGCCTATTCCGCTGCCGCCGCCAGTCACTACTGCTTTTTTATGATTTAGTTGAAACATAGTTTTGTTTTTATAATGATACCCCTCTTTTCCAAGGAATGAAATCGTCTTGTTGTAATTGAACTGCTTTTGGAATAATTTCTCCGCTAGCAGCTTTGATACAATAGTCCAAAATTTCTTCTCCTACTTCTTCAATTGATTTTGTTCCTTCAATAATAAATCCAGTATTGATATCTATTATATCTGACATGCGATTTGCTAATGTAGTATTGGTTGCCACTTTAATTACTGGACAAATGGGGTTGCCAGTAGGAGTGCCTAATCCAGTGGTAAATAAAATTAAGGTTGCACCACTTGCAGCTTTTCCTGTGGTTGCTTCTACATCATTGCCTGGAGTACAAACCAAATGCAGCCCTGGATGTATAGCAGGTTCTGTATAATCCAACACATCTATTATTGGAGCAGTGCCTCCTTTTTTACACGCACCTGCACTTTTAATGGCATCTGTAATTAATCCATCTTTTATATTTCCAGGAGAGGGATTCATATGAAATCCACTGCCCACAGCATGGGCCATTTGATTATAGCCTTCCATCAGTTGAATAAACTTATTAGCAGTTGCTTCATTCACACATCTATCAATCAATTCTTGTTCTGCACCACATAGTTCAGGAAATTCTGCTAATAAAATTTGTCCACCCAATGCCACTAATAAATCTGCAGTATGTCCCACTGCAGGATTGGCTGATATACCACTAAATCCATCACTTCCACCACATTTCACACCAATATTCAATTTGCTTAATGGGGCAGGTGCTCTTTCTATTTTATTAACTTCTATTAATTGTTCTAATGTTTGTTTGATAGCATCTTTGATTAATGCCTCTTCGCTCTTGGTACTTTGTTGTTCAAAAACCAACAATGGTTTATTGAATTTTGGATTGCGTTCTAGCAAATCTTTTTTAAAATCTTCTATTTGTAAATGTTGACAACCCAAGCTTAACAAAGTGATACCAGCAACATTGGCATGATCTGCATAGGCTGCTAATAATTTACTTAATGTGGATGCATCCTGTCTTGTTCCTCCGCAGCCCCCATTATGATTTAAAAATTTTATACCATCAATGTTTTTAAAGACTCTTTTATCATTGGTCTTTTGCTCAAAAGCTATTTCTTCTACTCCAATATTTTTTCCTTCCTGAATTTGATCGACCAACTGTGCTGTGAATTGTTTGTATTTATTGTCTACTGCATAACCCAAACTTTCATTCAATGAAGCTTTGATAATATCTAGGTTTCTATTTTCACAAAACACCGTTGGAATAAATAACCAGTAATTGGCTGTACCTACTTTACCATCTGAACGGTGGTATCCATTGAATGTTTTGTTTTGATACTTACTAATATCAGGTGCCTGCCATTGGTATTGAAAATTTCTATAAGCGTATGGATCGGCTTCGTGTACTGTATTATGAGTACTCATTAATTGTCCTATCGCAACTGAATCGGTCTTAATTTTTCCAACTGTTATACCATACATGATCACCCTTTCACCTTTTTTTAAGGGGGTAATAAAAAATTTATGCTTTGCAGCGATATCTTCTACTAAATGGTATGATTGGTCTTGATGAAAAATGTCTGTTCCCTTCTTTAAATCGGTCAAAGCCACCAAGACATTGTCTAGCGGATGGATCTTTATTACCAATTGTTTATTCTCTGACATGAGCAAGCCTATTTATCCCTACAATTTATACAAATCCACTAAAATTTCCTAGTAACTTTGCCCTATGATTCAAATGCTTGATTACTTTGTTGCCATACTAACCATCTTATATGCTTTATTGCTGATGGCTTATAGGTATTGGTATAGTAAATTAAGTGTTTTCAAGCCCACTGATATTGCGGCTCCGCCTACTCAGTTTTCTATTATTATTCCAGCAAGAAATGAAGCGGCAAATATTAAAGCTTGTGTAGAATCAATCTTGGCGCAGGATTATCCAAAAGATGCTTTTGAAATTATTGTGATGGATGATTTTTCGGAAGATGATACTGCTTTTATTGTAGAAGCTTTGCATCATCAATATCCCAATGTGCATTTAT
>CALCEA010000115.1 GCA_937900675.1 uncultured Chitinophagaceae bacterium | reverse complement strand
TGATCTTAGCGGGTGCAGAAGAAAGAACTAGAAAAGCGATAAGTGAATTAAGATTGGAATTAGGAAAGCAATTAGGTTTTAGAAAAGAAGATGAGTTTAAATTATTATGGGTATTAGACTTCCCATTATTTGAATATGATGAAGAAGGCAATCGTTGGGTAGCAAGACACCATCCATTCACTTCTCCTAAGCCGGATCATATAGATATTATGATCAACAATGCTCCAGAGATAAAAGATGCTGCTAAATATTTAGAACACCCTTATGCCAACATTAAGGCCAATGCTTATGATATGGTATTAAACGGAAATGAAATTGGCGGCGGTTCTATCAGAATCTTCCAAAGAAACTTACAAGAAAAAATGTTTGCTGCATTAGGCATGAGTCCTGAAGAAGCACAACATAAGTTTGGTTTCTTATTAGGAGCTTTTGAATACGGCGCACCTCCTCATGGTGGTATTGCATTTGGCTTTGATCGTTTATGTGCTTTATTAGGAGGATCTGAAAGTATCAGAGACTTTATTGCATTCCCTAAAAACAATAGCGGTAGAGATGTAATGTTGGATGCCCCAAGCGCAATTGATCAAAAACAATTTGAAGAATTACAGATTCAATTAAATTTAAAATAGACAATGCCCGCTTCGCTTAAATTATATAGAATACTGAGTTATATCCTCATTCCTATTGCATTGTTATTTGCGTTTATAGACACTGCATTTTTAATAACCGCATTAGCTAATCCAAGTGTTTTAATCTTTGTGTTTGCTATTGCATGTTTAGTAATCTATACATTTGCAAGCTTTAGCTTTTTAAAAAGAGGAATTGAAAAAGAACAACATCAATCTGCTAAATTAAAAGACTGGATTAAGGTAAATGCATATGTTAGCTTATTCTTATGTAGTTTATTCTTCTTAAATGGCACAAGTATTTTAATGTCCAGTGACGCTGTTTTAATGAAAATAACAGAAGAGTTTATGCAACAGCAGGCTGGCCTTCCAGAAGGTTTAAATGTAGCTTTAATGCTTAAAGTAATTAAAGCTGCTTCTGTATTCTTATTAGTAACAGGCGTAGTTGGACTAATGCATATAAGAACTACTTTAAGACTGGTAAAAGAGTATAATTATTTGTTTGAATAATGAATCAGCATATCCCATTAGCAGAAAGATTGCGTCCGCAGGTATTAGCGGATCTAGTGGGACAAGAACATCTTTCCGGAGAGCATAGCGTTTTACAAAAAGCCATAACACAAGGCAAAGTCCCTTCTATGATTTTATGGGGCCCTCCTGGTGTTGGCAAAACTACCTTAGCCAATATTATTGCCAAAGCGTCTAATAGCCCCTACTATCAGTTAAGTGCCATTAGTAGTGGAGTGAAAGAATTAAGAGAAGTAATTGAAGAAGCTAAGTCACAGAGCAGTGCCATCTTATTCATTGACGAGATTCACCGATTCAATAAAGGACAACAAGATGCATTATTGGGTGCTGTAGAAAAAGGTATCATTACTTTAATTGGTGCCACTACAGAGAATCCTAGTTTTGAAGTAAATAGCGCCTTATTAAGTAGATGTCAGGTATTT
This sequence comes from uncultured Chitinophagaceae bacterium, assembly GCA_937900675.1. Lineage (GTDB taxonomy): Bacteria > Bacteroidota > Bacteroidia > Chitinophagales > Chitinophagaceae > Sediminibacterium. Next base: position 4,103 of record CALCEA010000115.1, on the reverse strand, counting down.
GTTCTAAAAGCTTTGGATAAAAAGGATTTAGAAAAACTTGTACAACAAGCCATCAGTAAAGATGCTTTGTTTAGTAATCATACGATTGACATTAAAGAAACAGAAGCACTATTTCAATTAAGTGGTGGAGACGGTAGAAAATTATTGAACCTATTGGAATTGTCTGTTGAAGCTTTAATTGGAACCAGCAAAACGAATGAAGCATTAGCACTCACCAATGATTGGGTAATGCAAGTGGCTCAAACCAATATTGCACTCTATGATAAAAATGGAGAACAACATTATGATATCATTTCTGCCTTTATCAAAAGCATGAGAGGCTCTGATCCTAATGGTGCAGTATATTGGTTATCCAGAATGATTGTAGGAGGCGAGGATGTAAAATTTATTGCAAGAAGAATGTTGATTTTTGCAAGTGAAGATATTGGCAATGCTAATCCCAATGCTTTATTACTAGCCAATAACTGTTTTGATGCAGTGAATAAAATTGGTTACCCAGAAAGTAGAATCATATTATCCCAATGTGCTATTTATTTAGCTAGCTCTGCCAAAAGCAATGCTGCTTATGAAGCCATCAATAAAGGACTTTCTTTGGTACAAAAAACTGGCAACCTTCCTGTACCCTTGCATTTAAGAAATGCACCGACTAAATTGATGAAAGACATGGATTATGGAAAGGATTATCAATATTCCCATCTAGGAGAAAACAATTTCTTAGAACAAGAATATTTACCTGATGAAATAAAAGGCACTACCCTATTCCAGCCACAGAAAAACGCTAGAGAGGAAGAACTAAAGAAGTTCTTACACGAGCGATGGCGCGGCAAGTATGGTTATTAAAAAAGAGTCTTGACTTCGTCAAAGACTCTTTTTTAAATTTACTTATGAGTCTCACATAGTGGACTCATAAGGCTAAACTATCTTTTCTGGAACCGCTCTTCCTACAATACCGGAAGCTGCACCTCTATCACCACCTTCATGGTATTCAGCATCTTCATTTACTTCCCAAAGATCATATACTTCTTTACCAGCAATAATATTCTTCGCTGCTAACATCGCAGTCATCATACTATGGTCTTGGTTATTGTATTTATGCATACCATTACGGCCTACTAAGTATAATCCTTTGTATTCTTTAATCGCTTCTCTAATCACTGCTAAATGATCTTTGTATTCGTGATCATAAACAGGATAAGCTTTTGGTTGTCTAACTACATAACCATCCACTACTGCTTCCGGTTTAGTTAAACCGATCTGATTAATTTCTTTGGTACCTAATTTGATAAGGTCTTCGTTACTGCTTGTCCATAAACCATCTCCTTCAAAACAGAAATACTCTAATCCATAACATGCCATATTTGGATCAGGCACCATAAATGGACTCCAAGATTTAAAGTTTTGAATTCTACCCACTTTCACATTAGGTTCGTGAATATAAATCCAGTTATCGTTAAATGCGTCTTGATCTTTACAGATTAATACCACAGTTAAGAAGTCTCTGTATTTTAATTCGCTTGCAGCGTGTAAAACATTTGGCGCAAATGCAGGCGCTACTGCAGGAATCAATTCTCTCATAGGAGCAGAAGACAATACATAATCAAAACCTTCTAATACAGCACCATTACTAGTGTATACTTTCCAAGTATCTCCTGTCTTCTCAATTTTATTCACCCCAGTGTTCATTTCAATCTTCACACCCAATGCCTTGCTCTTCACCACACACTCTTCCCACATCATACCAGGACCACGCTTTGGATAACGGAAAGAGTCAATCAAAGTTTTGATCACCTCTCCCTTGCTTTTCTTACCACTTGGTTTGAATAAAGCGTTCCATACAGCACTGCTTAAAGACAAACCTTTAATTCTTTGTGCTGCCCAGTCTGCAGAAATTTCTTTACATGGAATACCCCAAACTTTTTCGGTATAAGTTTTGAAGAAAATATTAAATAAACGCTTACCAAATTGATTGGTTACCCAATCTTCAAAGTTCTGAGGATCTTTAATCGGAAATAATTTAGCTTTCAAATAACTCATCACACATAAGAAGCTTTCAAAAATACCCAACTTCATCAATGCTTCAAAAGCTGCTAGAGGATAAGAGAAGAACTTTTTATTGTAAAAAATTCTAGAGCTTCTTGGACGCTCTAGTAATTCATCATTCAAAATTTCTGTCCAAAAATCTTCCACTTCTTTTGACTTGGAAAAGAAACGATGTCCGCCAATGTCAAAATGATACCCTTTATAAGATTCTGTTCTTGAGATACCTCCCACATATTGTGGATCTTTTTCAAAAACAGTTACATCTTGGGCAGCCTTACCTAATAAATAAGCTGCTGTTAAACCAGCTGGACCCGCACCAATAATTGCTACTTTCTTAGCCATGAATGGAAAATTTTGCCCAAAATTGCAAAATAAAACTCGGATTGCCATCAATATTGGCAAAGAGTTTATTTTAAGCCTTATTTTTGTTCTTATGAGCAATCAATCTTCTGTAAAATGGGTCACCAAGCAGTTTTCCGAACTTTCAGTGGAGGAATTATATGCTATTTTAAGACTTAGAAGCGAGGTCTTTGTAGTGGAGCAAAACTGCGTCTTTTTAGACATGGATAATAACGATCAAATTGCTTATCATACAATGGGTTGGTTGGATAATGAATTGGTGGCTAGTACTAGATTATTTGATGTAGACCAAAGCTATAAGGGTTATCAAAGTATTGGAAGAGTGGTTGGCTCTCCAAGACATAGAGGTTTGGGTATTGGAAAACAATTAATGCAATACTCTATCGCAGAATGTGAAAGATTATTTGGCAAACACTCCATTAAAATTGGTGCTCAATTATATTTAAAGAAATTTTACGAAGAACAAGGATTTGAAAAATCTGGAGACATGTATTACGAAGATGCGATCGAACATATCCCGATGATTAGAGACGCTAGTAAATTCTAAGATTCCATTTCTATTTTCAAATACTTAGCGGTATGTGTTTTTGATTGCTTAATCATTTCTTCTGGTGTTCCCGTAAATTGAATCTGTCCACCACCTGATCCGCCTTCTGGACCCAAATCAATAATATGATCTGCAACTTTAATCACATCCATATTGTGCTCAATCACCAAAACAGTATTACCTCTTTCCACTAATCTGTTTAATACACCTACTAATAATTGTATATCTTGAAAATGCAAACCTGTTGTTGGTTCATCTAAAATATAGAAGGTTTTACCTGTGTCTTTTTTACCCAACTCAGTCGCTAGTTTTACTCTTTGCGCCTCTCCTCCACTCAATGTTACTGCAGATTGTCCTAAAGTGATATAACCCAATCCTACATCCTGTAATACTTTTACTTTTCTGTATATAAAAGGTACTGCTTGAAAAAATTCGCAAGCTTCATCCACAGTCATATTTAATACATCACTGATGGATTTTCCTTTATATCTAATTTCTAAAGTCTCTCTATTATATCTTTTACCACCGCATTTCTCACAATGCACATATACATCCGGCAAGAAATTCATTTCAATCACTCGCATACCACCTCCTTCACAAACCTCACATCTGCCACCCTTTACATTAAAGGAAAATCTACCACCTTGGTAACCTCTAATCTTTGCTTCAGGCACTGCAGCAAATAAAGTTCTGATATCAGTAAAGAATCCACAATATGTTGCTGGATTTGATCTTGGGGTTCTACCTATAGGTGATTGATCAATCTCAATTACTTTATCAATATGCTCTAAGCCAGATACTTTTTTATAAGGCATTGGCTTGGTCTTACTATCATAACAATGTTGAGATAAAATTGGATAAAGGGTTTCATTTATTAAGGTAGATTTCCCTGAACCACTCACGCCAGTCACTACAATAAAAGTTCCTAAGGGAAAATCACAATTCACTTTTTTAAGTGTATTACCAGTAGCACCTTCAATGGTAATTTTTTTACCATTACCCTTTCTTCTCTCTTCTGGCAATTCTATTTTTTTCTTCCCCGCTAAGTACAATGCTGTATCAGATTTGGATTTGATTATTTCAGCAGGTGTGCCTTGAGCAACAATATGACCACCATGTATACCAGCTCTAGGACCAATATCTACTAAATAATCCG
>CALCEA010000114.1 GCA_937900675.1 uncultured Chitinophagaceae bacterium | reverse complement strand
GATCCTTTACAAAGTGTTGAAAATGCAATCCCTGGATTATACAATGCTAAATTCACTTGGGGTGATTATAATAATGATGGATTATTAGACCTTGCTGTAATGGGTCAAAATGATGACTTAGGTAATGTGACTAAAGTGTATCAAAACAATGGTGGAACATTTACAGATTTAAATTTAACCAATAAGTCATTTAGATATGGTGATTTAAAATGGGTGGATATTAATAATGATGGTTGGTTAGACTTAGCAATCATTGGACAATCAGCTTCTGCTGTTAGTTTCCAATTATTGATAAATAACCAAGGTGTATTTGAAGTGAATACTCCATCTTCAGTTGCAGGTTTGAAATACTCTAATATTGCTTTTGGTGATTATGACAACAATGGTACATTAGACATGTTCACTGCTGGACAAGATCTTACGAATAATGCTCGCTCGTATATTTACAAGAACGATGGTAAAGGAAACTTCACTATTGATCCTGAATTTAATCAATACAATGTTGTTCCTAATTTATATAACGCGGATGCTAGATTCGTGGATTATGATTTAGATGGCGACTTGGATTTGATTTATGCGGGTACTGATAACAACAATAATCCTCAAGGTGGTATTCGTGTGAATACTATTTTGGATCCAAAAGTTACAACCAATAACTATGGTGGCAATTCATATAATAATGGATATACCTACAATATGAATATGTCTATGAAAGATGCCAAATTTGATGTGGGCGACTTGGATGGTGATGGTGATATTGATATCGCTGCCATTGGAACAGGTAGACAATATAATGGAAATTCATTTATTGATTTCCCGCAATTATTATTGGTAAGAAACCAAACCATTGAAAGCAAGAATGCTAAATTTGGTAATTACTTCTCTTATGGAAGTATCTATAATACGCAAACCACTATTTTAGATAGTATCGAAAAAGGAGATGTTAAATTAGTAGACTTTAACAATGATGGTTTATTAGACATTACTGTTGCAGGTTTAGATGCCAAAGCAAATCCTGTTTCTAAATTTTATTTAAACCAAGGTGGATTTGGGAATTTCACTTTAGCTAAAATTGCAGGTGTGCCTCAATTATCTAACTCAGCTATTAGTTGGGGTGATGCCAATGGTGATGGTAGTATGGACTTGGTATTAAGTGGAAATAAGGCAGTAGGAAGCTCAACTGGTATTTACTTAAATAACCAAGGTGAAAACGGTAATAAAGCACCAAGCCAACCTTCTAATTTAAGATTCATAGATCAGGGTCAAGGTCGTATTTTATTACAATGGGATGCTGCTAAAGATGACCTTACAAAGAGTTCTAATTTGTACTATAACTTAAAATTAGGTACCAAACCTGGTGCTAGTGATTTAAGAGTAGTTCAAGTAAATCCAAAGACTGACCAATTATTAACTCCAAATACTTCATTGATTGGATCTAATCAGTACTACATGGAATTACCTCCAGGTGTATACTATTGGTCTGTTCAAGCAGTGGATGGAAACTATACATCTTCTAAGTTTGCAGAAAGTCAAACAATTGTATTAAAGTATCCATGGCAGTTCTTGAATCAAGGTGGTATTGTGGATACAAGAATTCAACCTTTGGAAAAACCTGCATTTGCTTGGGCAGATGCGAATAATACGGGTAAGTTTGACTTCTTATACTTGGGTCATGTAACCAATAATGGCTCTGATTATGGTAATCCAAATACCCCTGTAGGTCTTTATAAAAATGTTGGAGGTAAATTCTATAAACTTCCAAACGATTCTACTAGAAGTTCTTTAGCTGGAACAGGTACAGGATTTGGTGATGCATTTGCTGGAATAGTGAACGCTGAAATTAAATGGGTAGATATTAATAATGATAATTACCTAGACTTAGCTGTTGCAGGATCAGACTTTAACAATGGAAGTGGTAGATTAAAAATCTTCAAGAATAAAGGAAACTATAAATTTGAAGAAATTACTGGAGCAATCTATAATCAAACTCCATTGTCTTCTCCAAAAATTGCCTTTGTAGATTTAGATAATGATGGATACAAGGATATGATTTACACTGGTTTGGATGCACAAGCAAATGGTGTATTTAAATTTATCAGTATACAAAAAGATACTGCTTCTTCCAATAGAGCAGGCGTTAAAGCAACTGCTTTAACAAATAATCTAGATGCAGTATTAACTAGTAAAGGTATTTCAAATGTAATCTTAAGCTTAGGTGATATCAACAAGGATTTAAAAACCGATTTAGTAATTATGTATGATGATGATGGAAATAATAGTAGAAGAGTGGGTGAGGTATACATGAATACAACAGATACTACCAATAAGACAATCACTTTTGCAAGAAATACATCATTATCATTGCCTACTTTGGTAAATGCTACCATAGATTTAGTAGACTATAATAATGATGGTTTATTAGACTTGGCAGTTTCTGGTTCGAGCCAAGCAACTGGCCAAGTATTTAGAATCTACCAAAATAAATGGGTTGATTCTGCTGCTAAAACAATTCAGTTCTTACAAACAAATTCAGATGTAAAACCATTTGAATCTGGTCAAACCACATGGGGTGATATCAATGCAGACGGATATCCAGATGTAATCTTCAGTGGAACCAGAACAGGAGTTGGTGCAATATCTTCTATGGCTTTGGCTAATAACAATACTTCTAATGGTATTATTAAATATGGTGAATTACCAACTTTCCCATTCGGTAATTATACAGTAATGAGACCTTCATTGGGTGACTTCAGCGGTAAGAAAGTACCAGACTTGGTATTAGTTGGTACAGAGAAAGTAGTGAATCCAACTGATGGAACTTCTACTTTAGTGTCTTCTTTCAAAATATTGAAGAACGTTCGTGATCTATCTGCTAAAGTAGTTGCACCTGCAGCTGCTTCCACTAACTCTATGGAGACAGTAGCTATTAAATCAATGTCTTCTAATAGCACCAGTAAGCTTGCTGCATTTAGTCAAAATCCATACAAAGGATTTGCAACGACTGATACAACAATTGCGGTTGTTGACTCTAACTATGTTGAATCTAGTTATGTATCAAATGCTGCTCCGAGTCAACCTACTTTAGATAATTCAAATATCATTAGTAAGGTGGATGATAGATATTTAGTTCAATTAAACTGGAAACCTTCTAAAGATGATAATACACCATCATCAGGTTTAACTTATGCAGTAGCAATTGGTACTGCACCAGGTAAGATTGACGTAATGGATCCTAACGCTGATATTGCAACTGGTACAAGAAAAACGCCTGATGCTGGTAACGCAGGTAAAAACAATTCAATGACAGTATTGTTGGCACCTGGTACTTATTATTGGACTGTTCAATCAATTGATGCTGCCAATGCGGGTTCAAACTTTGGTGGTACTAAAACTATTCAAGTAACTGCAACAAGATCATTGGTAGAAAGAAGTGCTCCATATAATATCTTATTGAATAATTCAACAGATACTAGCTTCTACTTAAAGCAAAATGATTCAACAGGGGTTAAGTATAAAATAACTGCTTACCATGCGGATTCTACAGCTAAGTTGAAATACAGTATTGTTTCAGATGCAACATTTGTTTCTGATACAGCATTATTTAAATTGGATACGATTAATAATTTATTACAATTAAAAGCGCTTCCTACTAAATCTTCTTATGCATTAAAATTAAGAGTAACGGATAATTATGGTGGATACTTTGATAAAGCATACTCATTCAAAGTAATTACTGCTCCAACAAATATCTTAGTGAATGAGAAAGATACTTCATTATTATACTATACTAAAGCAAATGCTGATTCTGCGAAGTTCACCATTACTTTAAGAGGTAATTATACTACGCCACCAACAAGCTTTACTCCAGTATTAACTTATGGAAAAGCAACTGGTGCAAATAGTGATAATAATGATCTATTTGATTTAGTAAATAGCGTTTTAATCAATAAGCGTAAACTAGATGATGCTGATACTATTAGACTTAAAGTAAATGTAACAGATCAGTATGGTCTTTCTGTTGAAAGAGTGATCAAGTTGATCAACTTAGATTGTACTACTAAGCCAAGCTTTACATTTAAGTCAAGTGCAGTGGCTTGTTTACCTAATACGGTTAATTTAACAGATACCGCATTTATAAGTAATGCATCTACAGCATTAACATATACATATTTCTCTGATATTAACACAACTAATAAAGTGGCTCAACCTTCAACTTTAGGTACTTCTGGTACTTTCTATGTGAAGGGTACTACTGCTGCTGGATGTGCTGTAGTGAGAAGTATTTCAGTAACGGTAGCCGCTAAACCAGCTAATCCAGTGGTATCAGCTGCAGCAGTTTGTCAAAACGATAAACCAACTATTGCTTACACTGCGCCAAATGCGAATACTAAATTAGTATGGTATGGTAATAATGCAACTGGTGGTACTGGATCAACTATTACTCCAACATTTAATACATCTGCTGCAGGTACTCAGTCTTACTATGTAGCGCAGGCTGACACAGTAGCTGGATGTTATGGTGATAGAGTTAAGTTAGACATCTTAGTGAAGTCTATACCTGTTGCGCCAATACTTTCTAGAGATACTGCAGGCTACTTAGTTTCTAATGTATCTAAAAATAATACTTGGTATAAAGACAATGCTAAAGTAGATAGTTCTGGTACTGATAAATTTAAGCCAGCTGTTCCAGGAAGTTATACTGTTAAAGTATTAGAGAATGGTTGTTTCAGTGCAATGAGTGCAGCATACTACTTCATTGTAACAGATATCATCAATTTGGGTAACAATGAGTTTATCAAGATAACTCCAAACCCATTTGTTAACTACTTGAACTTTGATTATAAGGTAGCAGGGTACCAATACTTAAATGTTGAATTCTTTGATATGACAAATGGTCAAAGAGTAATGATTAAAGAAAGAGTGCTTCCAGGTTCTATATTGAATGTTGGCTCTTTAGTACCAGGTACTTATTTAATAAGAGTAGTTTCAAATGATTATAAATTGAAGCAACAGTTTAAAATGATTAAAATGTAAATCATGAAAGTAAAAAATATTCTATACGCATTAGCGACAACAATCATTTTTGCGGCTTGTAGTAAATCGGGCGATAGTCCAACTCCTACACCCAATCCTCCGACACCTCCAACTCCAACGGAGGCGTCCATTGTATTCTCTATTGATATCGATCCAGGATCTGGCAGTATTTTCTCTGCCACTGGAGCAAGTCAGGCAATGAAGGTAACAGTTTCATCAACTTTACCTACAGCGGGAGTTCAGGTAGATGTTAAAACCACTAGAGATGCCGATAATACAACTATTTCTAGTAGTAGTTTAGCTAGCACTGCGGCTGCTATTAGCGCTAGTATTGATAGTCTTAAACCAGGTGTTTTGTGTACTACAACAGTTGTAGTTACTTCAAAATCAACCTCTTCCAACTCTGCTACAAAGACCTTCAAAATAGTAAGGAAGTAATTATTTTAATGAATACCTTTGTATTGAATTTATTCGATACAAAGGTCATTAGAATTATTTGTTAACCAATTCAACTCCCCCCAATTGAATGAACTAAAGCCACGTATGATTACCATTAGAAATTTTAGTATTGTACCAAAATTTGTAATTCTTTTGTTGGATTTAGGGGCAACAGTAACTGCTCTATTCATTGCCATTTTAATTCAGCAAAATGTAATTCTGACTGCCATCAACTGGGAGCATGTAATTAATTCTATCTTGTTGATTCTTTTGGTGAACAGTTTGGTTTTTACTACTACTAAATCATATACAGGTATAGTAAGATATACTGGGGTTCAAGATGCAGTAAGAATTGCCACAGCCGTGGCCATTTCTTCTTTTATTATTTTAGTAATAAACACTTTAGCTTTAGGTTATAGCACTATTTTATCATTGACCACTTTAGTCATTGCATTATACACCGTATTTACTTTCTTGTTTTTAATCAGTTATCGTGTTTTGGTAAAGTATTTATTTGCTTATGCCAAAAACTATAAGATGAAGAAAAAATCTGTAGTGATTTTTGGTGCTGGAGATACAGGTGTGGCTACTCAAAGAGTATTAGATAATGATGGCCAATCAAATATTCAAATTATCGCTTTCATTGATGACGATAGAAAAAAGGGTAGCAAGAATTTAAATGGTGTTCAAATCATCACTTTTGCTGCATTCAAAGAAATGGCCAATTTGCAACCTGTTGACGAATTGATTATTGCCAGTTATTCTTTACCTACTAAGCGCAAGAACGAAGTGGTTGATTTTTGTTTGGATCATGATATCAAAGTCTTAAGTGTACCACCTTATTCTAAATGGGCTGAGGGTAAATTTAATAGTAGACAATTACAATCTATTAAAATTGAAGATTTGTTGGAACGTGATCCTATTCAAATTAATAATAATCAAATTAAATCTCAGATCAAGGGTAAGCGTATATTAGTCACTGGAGCTGCGGGTTCTATTGGATCTGAAATTGTAAGACAGTTATTGCCTTATACTCCTGAATTAATTGTTCTTTGTGATCAGGCAGAGACGCCTTTACATAATTTAGAGCTTGAATTATTAGAAAATGGAACTAGGATAAACTGTGTGAGTTATTTGGCAGATATTACCAATAATTCAAGGATGGAAGCACTTTTCGAAGAATTTAAACCTCAATATGTTTATCATGCTGCTGCATATAAGCATGTGCCTATGATGGAACTTTGTCCAACGGAAGCAGTTAGAAATAATGTAGTGGGCGTTAAATTAATTGCTGATTTATCTATAAAGTATAATGTTGAGCGATTTGTAATGATTTCTACAGATAAAGCAGTTAATCCAACCAATGTAATGGGGGCTAGTAAGAGAATGGCCGAAATGTATGTTCAGGCTTTATCTAAGCAACTAGAGATAAGCACTAAATTTATTACCACACGTTTTGGAAATGTGTTAGGTTCTAATGGTTCGGTAATTATTCGTTTTAAAGAGCAGATAGAGAAGGGTGGTCCTGTAACGGTGACCCATCCAAATATCACTAGATACTTTATGACTATTCCAGAAGCCTGTCAATTGGTATTAGAAGCAGGAAGTATGGGTAATGGTGGTGAGATATTTGTATTTGATATGGGACAACCAGTAGCTATTGCAGATTTAGCTAAAAAAATGATTCGTTTATATGGCTTAATCCCTAATATTGATGTTAATATTACATATAGCGGTTTAAGACCTGGAGAGAAATTATATGAAGAGTTATTGAACGATGAAGAAAATACCACACAAACCTATCACGATAAAATCTTAATTGCTAAAGTACGTGATGTGTCTTTGGAATTAGTTCAACAAACCACCATCGAGTTAGAGCAAATTTTAGCTACTACTAATGACGAAATGCAAATTGTTAGCAAGATGAAGGCATTAGTTCCTGAATATATTAGTAATAACAGTGTCTATGAGAAATTGGATACTGCTGTAATTTCTATTGCTAATTAATTATTTTATTTGTTTTAATAATTCCTGTGGACTTGCTAGTCTTATTTGGTCCAATATTTCAACCAAAGCTTGGGTCTTTTGTGTTTTTAAATCATTTAGCCCTTTAATAAAGCTATAAGAGTCTTTCAATACATAAAACACATTGGTTGTAAGATTAATATTTTTGACTGCTCCCATATGGGTATCAATTTGTTGATTTTCTACTTCTGTATTTTTACTCGAAAATGCTGGAATATATAAAGTGCAAAATGCTTCAATTTGTTGAATTGCTTGCGCCTCTGTTGTTATCTTGATTTTATCTAATCTGTTTTCATTATTTGGTTCATTATTTAAACACCAAGTATTTAATTGTCTAAGTTTTTTGGGACTATTGGCGGCGACAAGGTCGCCGCTTAACTGATATACCAATCCATCTAAATTCCATCTTATGGTATTATATATTGCAAGTGCTGAATCTACCAACTCGGGTTTATTCAACTTATTAGCTTCTTTAGCTTTGATAATTAGATAAAGCTCTGAACTATATTTGATTTTTATCAAGCGTTGAAAAACACCTTGTGTTGGGATGGCTAAGGGCCGCGCCGCAGGCGCGGCCCGACCCTCTGACAAAAAAATAACCATCAAAAAAAGTATAACCAGTAAATTGCGTTTTAGCTTATAAGTTAAATAGCGCTCGACAAGAATATTTTTCATAGTGTAAGTTTTAAATAAAGAACAATTTGTTTTCAAGCAATCCTTCGGTTTTGGGCCTCTGATCATAATTATTTGCAGCTAGTTCTCTATCCACTAATTGAATAATTTGTTTTAAAGGCATAGTTGTTGCATACTTAGTAAGATTCTTGATGAGGTAATGTGTAAACGCTCCATTAAACCTTTTGTTGATATAAGCATCAGCACTTAGCTCGTGAGATGCACAGGCACTGAGTAAGGCGCCATTAAGATGCTTTTCGTTAGGTTTGGCCTCTGCTACATTACTTGAAACAATATTTTCCCTTAAAAAATTACCTGTGAAATTTCTATAGGTGGTAGCAAATTCATCATTTGGCTCAAAAGGGTCTCTAGATAAATCTTCAGCATGACAAGAATCTGATATCCATATAAAATGTACCCCTTTGGGGATCTTTGAAAAAATTTGAGCAAACTCATTGTCTCTTAAAGCAGTTGCATTGCTGCCATCGAAATCATAAGGACAGATAATTTCGTCCAATCCATCTTTTTCTTCCCAAACATCACCGGCAATTTTCAGACAAGGTAATTGAGCCCCATGTCCACTATAATGAAATAAAATTTGATCTCCAGCTTCAATTCCTTCTAAAAGCCATTCTAATTGTTCTACTATGCCTTTTTTGGTGGCAGCCTTGTCTGTTAATTTTTTGATTTGAGCTGTTGGATAAATAGGATGCGTTACAGAAATAAAATGTTCCATATCTACAATATCATTGATACAACCTCTTAAAGAATTTCGAGGATCAGGATATTGATTAATACCTACTAATAGTGCTTTACTTTTCATAAAATATAGAGTTTGTTTATTTGAAAGTAGAAATAAAATAGTTAGTTCCAAATTAAAATTTTACTTTTAGTGAAAGGCCTGAAAGCCTTTTCTAGAAAGGATTCTAAGTGAATCCAATGAAAGGTTTTTAGATATTCATTTTATAAAATAGTAGTATTAGAAAACAGTCTAAAAAATATTTTTATGAAAACAAGAGAACCACATAGTATTTTAATGAGTTTCTTACTTTTTTGTGTGGCATTGCTATTGGTAATTACTACAGCACCCATTGGGTTTATCTATGCATTGATAAGACAAACCTGCTCTTCAAAAGCAAAATCTTTGAATGTTTATTTTATTGAAGTTGCATTGGTGCTAGATGAAGTAGGTAATGTCACCATGCAGCATTTATTAAATGATATTTTACTTATGAATGATGTTCAGACATATTATTTTGGAAATAAGAACGAAACAATCAGTAGTGTAATTGGAAAGAATAGTATCACCAATACTTTAAGTCCTTTAGGTCGAACTTTAAATAGTTTTTTAAACTTCCTTGATAAAGATCATTCTCTCAATTCCATCATTTATGATGTTAAAGTATGGAAAGACAAAATGCTTTAAATTTAACTTATGAATAATCCTCAACTAGAATCAGTTCATCATATCGCAATCATCTGCTCTAACTATGAAGTATCTAAGAAATTTTATACAGAAGTATTAGGCTGTACTATTGTCAAAGAAACTTTTAGAGCTGAAAGAGATTCCTATAAATTAGACTTAGCTATCAATGGGAATTATATTATTGAATTATTCTCTTTTCCTAATCCACCTGCTAGACCTTCTCAACCTGAATCTTGTGGATTAAGACATTTAGCATTTAGTGTGAAAGATATTGAAGCTTCTATTGCAGCATTAGCATCAAAAGGTGTTGTTTGTGAACCTATTCGTATTGATACACTTACCAATAAACGATTTACATTTTTCGCAGACCCAGATGGTTTGCCTTTGGAATTGTATGAAAATTAGTAGTAGCGAGACTGGCAGATTCGCAGGCTCATCTGCCTTCTTCGCGCATTGAATTAGCCCAAAGCCTTCACTAAACAACTCTTCGAGTTGCTTAGTGGTTTTTTAATACTCTTTCACTCAATCAAGCAAGCTTGTTTCGTGTCTTCGTATTAAAAAACCCCAACACTTCGTGTTGAGGCTTTGTAGTCCCGACGAGAATCGAACTCATATCAAGCGTTTAGGAAACGCTCGTTTTATCCATTAAACTACGGGACCGAGCGGCAAAAATAGCCATTCTTTTCAAGTGACACTATATTTTGGTATCTTTACGCCTCCTAAACATTCAACTATGGGTTTTTATAATATCATCATTAAGTACAGATTTTGGTTAAGCCTTTTGTCGGTGGCTATTGGCTTGGGATTGGAATTAACAGGTGTAGCTGGTTTTTGGCCAGTATTCCCATTGTATTTTCTTGGATTGATTGGTATTTTAAGTCATTTCTTTATTGGACCTCTTCGTTTGGTGCAAGCGCCAATGGAGGCAGGAGATATGGAAGAAGTGGAGCGCATTTTAGCTACAATTTGGTGGCCTCAATTATTATATAAACCAGTAAGAAGTACTTATTATACTATCAAGGGTAACTTGGCGATGGTAAAACAAGATTTTGATACTGCTGAAAAGCATTTGAAAAAAAGTAGTGATTTAGGATCTGCAATGCCTGAAGCAGAAGGTGCTAATAAATTACAATTAGGTATGATGGCCATGCAGAAAGGAGATATCAAACAAGGTGAAGCATATATTCGTGCTGCAATTCGTGCTGGTATTCCTGATAAAGAATCTGAAGCAGTTGCTTTTTTAAGCATGTGTCAAATATTTATGAATAAACGCGAGTTCCGCGCAGCTAAAGATTATTTTAGAAAAGCCAAAGCTTGTAAACCAACTACTAAACAAGTAGTAGATCAAATCAAAGAAATCGAGAAATACATTTCTCGTATGCCAGGTTAATTATATAATATTTTAATAAATATGATTAGCGGAATATAAAATCGAATGTTGAATTTATTATTCCATTAGATTTGCGTCCTAATTGTATTGTATGACATTTGCCCCCAAAAATTGTCTAGTCCTTCTTGCGTGTTTGTTTGCAATAAAGTCTAGTGCTCAAAGCCCCGTTATTAGTAAATCAACTAATGGTAATTTAATTTATCAATGGAGTAAAACTATTGAAAACAATCAGTCTTCTCATACTGTTCAAATATTATATAAGAACGATCAAACCATTTATAAAGAAATTGTTGATACCATTACACTTCATCAATTATCGGAGATTAAAGATTTTACAGCTTGCTTAGAAAAAACGATTGAAAGTTTATCTGATGCTAAAGCAAATGCTTATTTTGAAAAACCCACTTATACTTTATTTAAATTTGATAAAGGAGTGATAGGTGTTTTTGTTTCTATATCCAATCCAAGTGGAAGTATTGTTGCAAGTTCTACAAAAGAACAGGCCATTGAATTTTTAAATTGGCTGAAAAAAATCAATTAAGTATTTTCTTATTTATTGCGCAATAATTTTTCTATCACTGGAGCAAAGTGTTGATGTTCTAGTGCATGTATTTTTTGTGCCAAAACATCAGGAGTATCTCCTGCTTCGATGATGCATTCTGCTTGGAAGATAATATCTCCTTCATCATAGTTTGCATCCACCCAATGTATGGTGATACCTGATTTACTTTCACCTGCTGCAATCACTGCTTCATGAACTCTTGCTCCGTACATTCCCTTTCCGCCATAATTTGGTAACAAGGCTGGATGAATATTCACAATCGCTTTTGGAA
>CALCEA010000113.1 GCA_937900675.1 uncultured Chitinophagaceae bacterium | reverse complement strand
GGATTCCCTTTTAATCATTTTATGAACCTAATCAGGAACAAACTTAAATGATATTAAACTCACCAGTTTTTATATTTATTAACCCCTTGTTGAAAACTAAAATTGTTTTAATATATTTATGCATAACAATAACAGGATGAAAGAAAAACAAGGTATTAATTTTTTTAGCTTGACCATGATTGTGGTAAGCTTGGTGATAGGAATGGGTATTTTTAAAACACCTGCTACCATTGCAGCAAAATCCGGTACTCCATTAATATTTTTTAGTGCCTGGACCATTGGGGGAATCATTGCATTATTTGGGGCTTTGACTTATGCGGAAATTGGTCAGCGTTTACCGGTAATGGGAGGTTATTATAAAGTATTTGCACATTGTTATCATCCTGCTGTAGGTTTCACTATTAATGTATTGATTTTAATTAGTAATGCTGCATCCTTAGCGGTTGTAGCTTTAATAGGTGCAGATTATGTAAGTGATTTATTATTTGGTAGACCCTCCAGTACTTTATTTAATATAGGTATTGCCACTTCATCAGTTGGCTTATTTTATTTTGTCAATCTATTGGGATTAAAAACAAGTAGCAGAACCCAGAATGTTTTAATGGTTGTGAAAATTAGTTTAATCATTTTATTGATCTCTTCTTTATTCAAGGGAGTCAGCGTTCCGCCTCACGGTTATAATGAAGGTAAATTATATGTGTACGATGGAACCAATGGCTCTTTGTTATTATTGGTGAGTTTAGTATCTGTTTTTTTTACTTACGGAGGGTATCAACAGACAATTAATTTTGGTTCTGAAATATCCAATCCAAGAACCATGCAAAAAGGGATTGTGTTTGGTATCTTTATTGTTTTGTTTTTATACTTAGCCATTAATTATACTTATGTGCAAGTGATTGGATTTGATGCTATGAAAAATGCAAATGCCATTGGGTCTTTATTATTTGAAGCATGGTTTGGAAAATTTGGAGCGAAGGTTTTTGATTTTGCAATGGTATTAAGTGTACTCGCCTATGTGAATGTGATTTTGATGAGTAATCCAAGAGTGATGTTTGCGATGAGTGAAGATGGTGTTTTGCCTAAATTATTTCAAAGTACTCATCCAAAAACCGGCGCCTTGGTTCCTGGTTTAACCATTTTTGCTATCACCACTGCATTAATTACTTTCTTTGGTAAAGGGGTGGATGATGTATTAAGTTTTAGCATCTTTTTGGATTGTATGGGAATGAGCACTTCTGCAGCAACCCTATTGCTACTTAGAAAAAAGAAACAGGGAGACGCTTCGGTTACCGGCATTCTTAAAAAATGGACACCAATACTTTGTGTGATTTTTGTATTGTCTTATTTTATGGTCGCTATTGCCGTAGTGATTGATAAACCATACTCAGCTTTGACAGCCTTAGTGCTCTTGGGATTGGTTTTAGGTATATATCGCGTTTTTTATCATCAAAAAAAGGCCATTTAACCCTTTTTTGACTCCACTTGTCTAATAATTCAAAAGCTTAAGACTTATGAGTTACTTTTGTGAAAACAAAAGGACTTTTTGTTAGACAAAACACATATGATTAAAATGAGATATATCCTTTCTTTATTTATGATTGCCCTTAGTACAGGGGTGATTGCTCAAGAGCCAGAAAAATGGGATCTTAAAACTTGCGTAGAATATGCCATCCAGCATAATATTTCTGTTCAACAAGCAGATGTTCAGGCTAGATTAGCAAAATTGCAGGCAGATTTGGCTAAAAACAGTCAATTGCCATCTATTAGTGGTAGTTCTGGAATGGGTTTAAGATTAGGTCGTTCTATCGATCCTACTACCAATGGATTTACTAATACGCAGTTTTTGTACAATAACTTTGGATTAAATGGTGGTGTACAAATTTTTAATGCAGGAAAATTAAGAAACAATGCAGCTGCTACACAATATAGTTGGCAAGCTAGTTTAGCTGAAATGCAAAATGCAGCTAATGATATTTCTTTGAATGTAGCTACTTTTTATTTGCAAATTCTTTCAGCTATTGAACAAACTGAAATTGCTAAAATTCAAATTGCTCAAACTAAAGAACAATTGACTGCTACAAAGAAAAGAGTTGATGTTGGCTTGTTGCCTGAAATTAATTTATTAGAATTAGAAACACAATTAGCAAACGATAGTAGTAATTTTATTTCTGCTATTTCTAGCGTTGAGCAAAGTAAATTAAGCTTGAAAGCTTTATTAAATTTGGATGCAGCTAAGCCATTTGATGTAGTAGTTCAGCCAGTGGAGCAAATTCAATTACAAAACTTTGCAGATTTACAACCAGAGTATGTATTTAGTATTGCATCACAAAATCTTCCTAATGTTAAAGCTGCTAATTATAGAGTAAAGGCTGCTGAAAAAAATGTAAAATCAGCGAAAGCTAATTTTTCTCCTACTTTAAGTTTTGGTTATGCATTAAGTTCAAACTTCTCTAATCAGTTTAAGTACATTAGTGGTGTTGAATTTAGTGGTTATACTACACCTACTGCTGTATCGCCCTATGTAAATATCAACAATACTAAATACTTTGTTCAATCACCTATATTCTCTACTACTACTTCAACAAGAAACTGGAGTAATATTTGGAAAGGATGGGGTACTCAAGTAGATAATAACTTTGGTCAAAGCTTAGGTTTTCAATTAAATATTCCCATTTTCAACGGAGGCCAAGCAAAGATTGCTTATCAACAAGCTAAGTTGAATTTTAGATCTGCTTCATTACAAGAAGAAAATACACAGAGAAAATTAAAGCAAGATATCTTCTCAGCATATACCAATGCTGTAGTGGCTTTAAATAAATTAAATGCAACCCAAAAAGCAATGACATCTGCCGAAAAAGCGTATTCATTTGCAACAAAAAGATATGAACTTGGTTTGCTTGGAACCATTGAATTATTAAATAATCAAAATAACTACTTAAAAGCTAAAGTTAATTTTAAGTCTGCTCAATATGAGTATGTATTTAGAATCAAATTATTAGAATTTTATAAAGGAGTGAATTTGACATTATAATACTTTTTAGAAAAATTGAAAATAAACAACAATGAATAAGAAACTCATTTGGATTTCGGTAAGTGTAATTGCAGTTATTGCTTTATTGGTTGGCTTGAAAAAAGCAGGCGTAATCGGTAAAGAAGAAGGTACTGAAGTAACTACCGAGAAAGTAGCATTAAGAACCATTACCGAATCTGTAAATGCCAGTGGTAAAATTTACCCTGAAATTGAAGTAAAAGTTAGTCCAGATATTTCTGGAGAGATCGTTAACTTATTTGTAGAAGAAGGTGATAGCGTTAAAAAAGGTCAGTTATTGGCTAAGATCTATGCAGATATTTACTCTTCTCAAAGAGACCAAGTAACTGCTAGTGTAAATCAAGTAAAAGCACAATACGAGAATGTTAAAGCTAATTTAAGTGGTTTAAAAACGATTTATGAAAATGCAAAAGCAACTAATGAGCGTTATAAAAAGTTATTTGCAGATAAAATTGTTTCTCGATCAGAATATGAGCAAACTGAACAAGCTTATAGATCAGCTGAGTCTAACTATAATGGTGCAAAAGAATCTATCAAAAGTGGAGAAGCTCAAATACAAGGTGTTAGAGCACAATTAGCAAGGGCTGAAAAAGACTTGGCTCGTACTTCAATATTGGCGCCAATGGATGGTATTGTAAGCTCTATGGGTGTTAAAAAAGGGGAAAGAGTAGTAGGTACGGCGCAAATGGCTGGTACTGAAATGATGCGCGTTGCAGATATGAAGAGTATTGAAGTGAGAGTAGATGTTGGAGAAAACGATATTACTAAGGTGAAAATTGGAGATACTGCATTGGTTGAAGTAGATGCTTATAATAATAGAAAATTCAAGGGTATCGTTTACAAAATTGCTAATCCAGTTTCTACAGCAACAAGTGCTTTGGCTTCTACAACAGAGGTAGCTAACTATAAAGTACATATTCGTTTATTAACAGAGAGCTATCAAGATTTAATCAAAGAGAATGCTAAGTTTCCATTTAGACCAGGAATGACTGCAAGTGCAGATATTCAAACTAAGTCTAAATTAAATGTAATTTCTGTTCCATTGAATGCAGTAACTACAAGAGATAAAGAAGGTCAAGGAAAAGAAACAAAAGTTTCTAGTAATGCAACCAATAACGAAGAACCTGCTAAGGCAGATGAAGAATTATCAGAAGTTGTCTTTGTTTTACAAAAAGATAATAAGGTTAAAATGGTTAAAGTAAAAACAGATATTCAAGACTTAAACTATATTGAAGTTGAAGGGGTGAAGGTAGGAGATGTAGTCATTACTGGTCCTTATAGTACTGTGAGTAAGTCTTTAAAAGATGGTCAGCTAGTGAAGCCAGTGACAAAAGAAAAATTATTTGAAGAAAAGAAATAAGCGATTTTAATTCTAAAAAGGGCTGCTCAAAAAGAGCAGCCCTTTTTTTATGTCTTTTCGTACCTTTGACCCATGCAACCATTAAAAATAGGAATTATAGGTAGTGGAAGTTGGGCAACTGCAATAGCTAAAATTGCTGCCGACAATGGTAATCATATTGCTTGGTGGGTTCGCCAACAAGCCAATATCGACTATTTTAAAAAACGACATCATAATCCACATTATTTAAGAAATGCATATTTCGATGTATCGGCCATTCATTTTTCATCTGATATCATCGAAGTGATTGCAGCTTCCGATGTGATAATTATAGCTGTACCATCCATACATATTGTTGCTTGTTTAGAAAAAGTAGAAGCCAAACATTTAGTGGATAAAAAAATAGTTTCTGCAGTCAAAGGAGTATTGCCCATTCATAATATTCTTCTACATCAATATTTAGAAAAAACATATCAATTTCCATTACAAAACTATTTTACACTTTTAGGTCCAAGCCATGCCGAAGAAGTAGCTGCTGAACAATTATCCTATTTAACTTTTTCAGGGGTAGATCAATCTTTTGCAGAACAGATTGCCCATTGTTTTAAATCTGAGTATATCAATACTATTGTCAATACGGATGTAATTGGTGTGCAATATGCCGGGGTAGTAAAAAATATTTATGCATTGGGTGCAGGTATAGCTCATGGTTTAGAATACGGGGACAATTTCTTAAGTGTATATATTGCCAATTGCGCTAACGAAATGCAATTATTGTTGTCCGCTATTATGCACAAAGAGGGTAGTGCTTGTAAAGGGGTTAATTATAATGCTTCTGTTTATTTAGGAGACTTATTAGTGACTTGTTATTCTTTACATAGTAGAAACAGAACCTTTGGTAATATGATTGGTAAAGGTTATTCTGTAAGGTCTGCCGAATTAGAATTGAATATGGTGGCAGAAGGATATAATGCGAGCAAATGTATTATGACCATTAATAAAGAATTAAAAATGCAAATACCTATTATTAGTGCAGTCTATGCAATATTATGGGAAGGAGCATCCCCTGCCGATACATTTAAAGAGATTGAGCAGATCCTACTATAAAAAATTCTGAAGCAATACCATCAGCTAAAAATTTTGCTGCTTTGTTTAAGCAATAACCTTCATTGGTTTTATGAAGAAGGTTTTGTGATGCAAGTGTTGAAATGGTCATATTAGTATGCTTTAAATAAGCTTCTCCAAATTTTGATTCAATCAATTCAAGATTAAATCCTTCAATGCATCTTAAAGAGATCATCATGTATTCGTTGTATTGAGTAGAAAGGTCTAGTGACTCGCTTTCAAAATTCAATTCACCTTTTTTTAATGATTGAATATACAATGCATTGTTAGCAATATTCCACTGTCTTTCTGTGCCATTATAAGAATGTGCAGATGGCCCCAAACCTACATAGGCAATGCCTTTCCAGTAACTACTATTATGTTGACTTCGATATCCCGGTTTTGCGAAATTCGAAATCTCATAATGTTCAAATCCTTCATCATTTAAAAAGTCTACAATGATATCAAAGTGAGCGGCTTGTTCTTCCTCTACAACATTCTTCATTTGCCCTTTTTGAATCATAGAATGTAAAGCTGTTTTTTCTTCTACGGTTAGCGCGTAACAAGAAACATGCGGTATAGCATATGCTTTGATAATATCTAAATCAGCCAATAAATGTGCTGTAGTATAATATGGGGTACCATAAATTAAATCAACACTAATATTCTTGAATCCTACTTTTTGTACCAATTGTATAGCCAAATGTGATTGATTCACCTCATGCGCTCGGTTCATCCAAGCTAAGGCCTCATTTTGAAAACTTTGTATTCCTATACTTAATCTATTTATACCTAAATGCTTCCATTGTTGAAGCTGCTCTTCGTTTATATCATCAGGATTGGCTTCAATAGTGAACTCTATGGTATCATTTAAAACAAAATGTTTTTTTAATGCCTCTACAATTGTTTTAAGTTGAGTATGGGATAATAAGGAAGGGGTGCCTCCTCCAAAATATATAGTTTGAATAGGCGCTGAGAGATAGTCCTTGCGAAGATCTATTTCAATCAATAAAGCTTCAATAAATGCGTCAATATTGCTTGTTTGAGTACTAAAATGAAAATTGCAATAATGGCAAGCTTTTTTACAAAAGGGGATATGTATGTAAATTCCTGCCATGAGCGTATTTAAAGCACAAAGCTAGTCATTAGTTACTAATTCTGACCTAGTATACTTATTTTTGCAATGATGTTTTCAACTATTCAAAAATTACTATTTGTTTTACTTGGGTGTTTGGTATTGAGTTCCTTTACCCAGGTGGATAGTATTTCTAGAAAAGTGGATAGTGCACTGGCTATGATGGATACAGTGGCTAAGAAAGACACATTGATGATTCAATATGTTCCTATTATCCCTAAATCATTTCAATTAGCAGATGCCAATCATTTTAGTTTTTTACATGGCGCGGTGATAGATTCTAACTACAATCCTTTAAAAGATTATAAAGCCTATTTTGCACAAAAGAAGAATGCTTTCAAATTATATAATGAATTGGTGACTAAGTCAAAGGATGCGCCTATTGTTTTTAGAATTGAACAAAGATTTTCATTGCCAGATAAAGACTTTTTATTCTATAGTATCTTTGGCTTACTATTTTTATTTGCATTTGTTCACAATGTATACCCTCAATATTTTCCTAAATTATTTAGCCAGTTCAATCAGTCTTCATTAAGGATGCTTCAAAACAGGGAGCAATTATTACAAAATAATTTGGCTTCTTTATTAATGAATATTAGTTTCATTTTGAGCTTTTCATTAATGGCTACGTTGCTTATTTTAAATAGACACTTATTGCCTCTTTCTTTCTGGGAAGGGTATGGATATATCTGTTTGTTTTTCACTTGTTTATATCTTGGCAAATACCTTTTTTTGTTACTTGCTGGTTATACATTCAATACAATGGAATTGGTACAAACCTATGTATTCGTGATCTTTATGATTAATAAAGTACTAGGCATTTTGCTGATTCCTTTCATCCTCATTTTGGCCTTTGCAAAGCCTTATTTACACGATTTTGCGATGGTGGGAAGCGCCGTTTTGGCAGTATTGTTGATTCTTTATAGGTACTTGTTTTCTTTAACAACTGTTAGGAATAAATTACATATATCTTCCTTCCATTTTTTTCTTTACCTTTGTGCTTTCGAAATAGTTCCTATCCTGATCTTGTATAAATTAGTCGTACAATATTTTGGAGGTACTTTTTAAAACTGGAAAGTGAAAATGGCAATTAAAAAAATTCTTATTTCTCAGGCTAAACCAGAGAGTGAAAAATCTCCCTATTTTGATTTAGAGCGTAAGTACAATGTCACATTGTTTTTTCAGCCATTAATTCAATTAGTTGCTATTCCCGCAAAAGATTTTAGAAAAACTAAAATTGATATTACAGAATATACAGGAGTAATATTCACTAGTAAAAATGCAATTGATCATTTTTTTAGAACCTGTGATGAATTAAAAGTAAATATCAATCAAGACACAAAATATTTTTGTATCACTGAGTCTGTTGCTTTATACCTTCAGAAGTTTATCATGTACAGAAAGCGTAAAGTTTTCTTTGGTTCTGATGGTACCAATAAGAAATTATTTGATGTACTCAATAAACACAAGGCGAACGAGAAGTTCTTATATGTTTGTAGTGAGAATCAACAAGATAATGAGATTGTGAATTGGTTGAAAGACCATGGTTGTAGTTTTGAGTTGGGCTATATGTACCGCTCAGAAAGTACAGACATCAAGCCTTTGTTGAAAGAACATAAATTTGATGCTATATGCCTTTTCACTCCTAGTGGTTTGAAAAGCTTTTTAGATAATCAGCCAGATTTTAAACAGAACGGTACCATCATTGGAGCATTTGGTTCTAATACTTGTAAGGCAGTAGCAGATGCGGGTCTTACTTTACACATTCAGGTACCCAGCCCTCAAACACCCAGCATGGTGGCCGGCTTAGATCAATTCTTAGCACAGCAGACTAAAAAGAAGTAAATTGCACCTATGAGTGCTCATACTACATTCACGAATGCCCTCATTCATGAACAAAGTCCCTATTTATTGCAACATGCACATAATCCGGTAAATTGGATTGCATGGTCTTCCTCTATTTTTGAATTAGCTCAAACACAGAATAAACCTATTTTATTGAGTATTGGTTATGCCGCTTGTCACTGGTGTCATGTGATGGAGAGAGAGAGTTTTGAAGATGAAGAAGTGGCTCACTATATGAATGCACATTTCATCAATGTCAAAGTTGATAGAGAAGAAAGACCAGATGTGGATCAAATTTATATGGATGCATTGCAAGCAATGACTGGTTCTGGTGGTTGGCCTTTGAATATATTTTTATTACCGAATGGTAAACCTTTTTATGGCGGCACTTATTTTCCACCTAAAACCTTGCCACAAAGAGCATCTTGGGTGGATGTATTAAAAGGTGTTCATGAAGCATTTCAAACCAATCAAGAAAAATTAATTGAACAAGCAAATAATTTAACGACTCATTTAGTTCAAACGAATATCAAAGAGAAAATCGACTTTGATTCTATTACTACTTATCCAAGTTTAGAAGAGTTTGATTTGATGACAAAAAGAATTTTACAAAACGCAGATACACAGTGGGGTGGTTTTGGGGTTGCACCAAAATTTCCTCAGACATTCTCTATTCAAGTTTTGTTAAGAAATTATTTTGCAAACAAAGATCAATCTGCAATTGTGCATGCGGTTAGAAGTTTAGATAAAATGATTCAGGGCGGACTATATGATCATCTAGGTGGAGGATTTGCAAGATATAGTACTGATGCACAATGGCAGGCGCCACATTTTGAAAAGATGTTGTATGATAATGCTTTACTAATAGGCGTTTTGTCTGAGGCATATCAATTAACTAAAAAAAGGGTTTATAAAAATGTAATTCAAGAAAGCATTCATTTTGTTTTTAGAGAATTATCTGATACAAATGGAATGTTTTATGCGGCACTGGATGCAGATAGTGAAGGAGTGGAAGGGAAATACTATACATGGTCCTATGAGGAATTACAAGCGTTATTGCCTGAAAATTTATTGAAACCTTTCTGCCAATATTTTCAAATTAAAGAAGCTGGTAATTGGGAGCAAACCAATATTATTTGGACAACCAATTTAATTGAAGAGGCCTGGAATGAGGATTTAGTGGAGGCTAAAAAAATATTATTTACTCATAGAGAAAAAAGAATTCGTCCAGGAACTGATACCAAAATTTTACTTTCTTGGAATTGTTTAATGATCATTGCTTTATGTAAAGCCTATGCTGTTACTGAAGATAAAAGTCTTTTGGAAAGAGCAGAAAAAAATATGCAGTGGTTATCAATTCATATGCAATCAAAAGAAGGATACCTTTTTCACAGCTACACCAATGGCCATCTTAAATCAATGGCATTCTTGGAAGATTATGCATCCATGATGCAGGCGCTGATTGAATTGCATAAAGCTACTGGAAACAAATCCTATCTGAAAAATGCAAAGAGCTGGATGGAGTATATTCAACTTCATTTTATAGATGAACAAAAAGTGTTCTTTTATTTTACAAGTGATCAACAACTAGATGGTATCATAAGAAAAAAAGACAGCTATGACGGAGCAACTCCAAGTAGTAATGCCATGGTTTGTTCAAGTTTAATTTATCTGGGTAATATTTTTGATGAACCTAATTGGGTGGAGCAAGCCAAAAAAATGCTGGCTTCAATGCATAGCATGATGATACAATATCCAAGTTCCTTTGGCTATTGGGCACAAAGCTTTTTTCAATTGGCATATGGTTTGACAGAGCTAGTGGGTATTGGACCAAACATAAATAAAAGGCTAATACCTATTCTGGAGCAATTTTTACCTCATATTTTACCCCTTTGGTTAGAAAAGGAAGACAAGGATTTCCCCGTATCCAAAAACAAATCAAACATTGATAATCAATACTTTATGTGCAAAAATAATGTCTGTTCTTTACCTACATCCGATTTAGATGTCATTTTAGCAAAAATCTAACAATTAGAATCGGTAAATTGCGCACCTATTTATATTGAAAATCAAAGGGTTTAGTAATAAAATAGCTAAAAAAACGTTTTAAATAGAAACCTGTCTATGCAGGTTCGTCAATTGATATGAGTAAGCAAAAATTAAATTTAAAAATCGGGTTTCCTGCTTTCATTTTAGCCACCGTTTTGGTGTCATTGGTTTTAATGTCACAAAGGCCAGGTCGTTCAAGAAAACCAAGATTTTCATCTGACAAGAACACCACAGAAATTCCTGCAGGTTCTTTTTACATGGGACCAAGTGACGAGCAAGTTGATATGTCGATGGTCAATAGAAAAAAGCTAGTTTCTATCAATAGTTTTTGGATGGATAAAACTGAAATAACTAACGAGCAATATAGAAGATTTGTAAACTACGTTGCTGACTCTTTGAAATATTTAGCAATTTATGGTGGTGGATTAAATCAAAATGAAGATACTTTAAGAGTGGATTGGAATAGAGCTTCAAGAATTAATATGAAGAGTAGGGCGGTACTTGAAAAATTAAATGAATTATTATTGAGTCCTGATAATCGTATTCAAGGCAAGATTGATTTAGATCCAAACAAGTTAATTTATCGATATTCTTATATAGATTTAAAAGCAGCTGCAAGAGCGTCTAAGGGCTTAGAAAAATCTTTAAGTGAGTTTATTGTTGTACAAAATCAAGCTGTTTATCCAGACACTCTGGTATGGATGAGAGACTTCTCTTATTCTTACAATGAACCTCAGACAAGATTGTATTTCTCCCATCCAGCATACAATGATTATCCAGTTGTTGGAGTAACCTGGAAACAAGCAGTGGCTTTTTGTAATTGGAGAACTAATAATAGTGATTATTATTTAGGAAGAAAAGGAAGACCAGAGTATAAAATTGATGGTATCTATAGATTACCAACAGAAGCAGAATGGGAATACGCTGCTAGAGGAAATTCAAAAACAAATGCAATGTATCCTTGGGGTTCTCCATATACAAGAACTTCACAGGGCAGATTACTAGCTAATTTTAAGCCAGGTAGAGGTGAGTATTTTGGTGGTAGTGGAAATAATAGAACGGATAATATTTATACAACTAAAGTTGGCAGTTTTAGTCAAAATTTAAATGGATTTGACTTATACGATATGTCTGGTAATGTGGCTGAATGGACTAGTTCTGTGTATTATGAAGGAGGTTATAATTTCTTAGGAGATTTTAGCCCGAGTGTTGAATTTAATGCTAAGGATGATGATCCCATTTTAATGAAAAGAAAAGTGATAAGAGGGGGTTCTTGGAAAGATATTGCGTACAATGTTCAAGTAAGTACTAGAAACTTTGAATACCAAGATACAGCAAAGTCATACATTGGCTTTAGAGCAGTTTTAACAATGGGACCAAGAAATAAATAATTTAAATACATATTCATTTTATAAATCAACCAAATGGCAAATACCATTTCTCCAAAAACGAACAAAATAATTAATGTTGTTATCTCTTTAGGCGCAGCAATTGTTATTTTAGGTGCATTAACTAAATTAATTAATTTACCAGGTGCAGACTGGTTGTTGATTGCAGGTTTGACAACTGAAGCTGCTATATTTGTTATTTATGCGTTTCTCCCTCCACCGGAGATGTCTGGTCCTGCATCTGGTTCTAGTGCAGGTGCAACTGAGTCTGTTGTTGCTAGTATGGAAGCGGCAAAATTAGACGAAGCTGCTTTTAAAAAATTAAGTACAAGTTTTGAA
Organism: uncultured Chitinophagaceae bacterium; assembly: GCA_937900675.1. Lineage (GTDB taxonomy): Bacteria > Bacteroidota > Bacteroidia > Chitinophagales > Chitinophagaceae > Sediminibacterium. Next base: position 63,418 of record CALCEA010000113.1, on the reverse strand, counting down.
AGATTAAATGATACTGCAATGTATTTGGGAGATTTAGCTGATATGGCTAAATCAAGTAAAGATTTCACAGCTAATACAAAAGATGCTGCTATTGCACTAGGTACGGTAAAAGATTCTGTTGCAAGTGTTGCTAATAACTTAGGAAGTTTTGCTTCAGCATCTGATGGTGTGAAAAATTTAAACGATCAATTTGTTACCATGACAAAAACAATGGAAGCAATGAATAATTATTATGGAAAATTATCAGAAGCTTCGAATGCAATGTCAAGCTCTGCAGCTGATGCAGTGAGAGCAAAAGAACAAATTGCTTTATTAGCAGACAACTTAACTAAGTTAAATCAGATTTACAGTAATATGTTAACTGCTATGCAGGGTCGTCAATAATTGTAGTAAATAAATAATTCATTTTAAAAACTAGTATACATGTCATTACCAAAGGAGCCGAGGCAGAAGATGATCAACATTATGTATTTAGTGTTGACTGCATTATTGGCATTAAATGTATCTAGCGAAATATTGAATGCATTTAAAACTATTGAGCAAAGTTTGACAAATGCAAATGTGATTATTCAAAAAAAGAATACGGACATTATCAAATCGCTACAAAAGAAATTAGAGGATCCTAAAACATCTGATAAGGCTGCTATATGGGCTCCTAAAGCAACCGAAGCTCAAAAATTATCAGATGAAATATATGCATATATTGAATCTCTGAAAACGGGCTTAAAACAAGAGGCGGGGTTAAAAATAAATGATGGCAAAGAAGAATACAATGATCATGATTTAAGTTCTACAACTAGATTTTTTTTAAAGGGTAGTACACCCAATAGAGGTAGTGAATTGTTGAGCAGACTAACTGAGTATAAAAATAAACTTGCTGCACTAGATCCAGGAATTGCTAAAGATGTAATACCAACTTTGCCCTTGGATTTAACTATACCTAAAACTTCAACTTTAGCAGGTAAAAATGATTGGGGATATGCTTATTTCAACATGACTCCACCAATAGCAGCTATTACTATTTTAACTAAGTTTCAAAACGATATCAGAAATAGCGAATCTCAAGTGATGGAGTATTGTCATAAAGAAATCGGTGAAGTAGAATTGGTATATGATCAATTTAATGCTTTCGCTTCATCTAACTCCCAATATTTAATGTCTGGTGAAGAATTAATTATTACAGCAGGCGTTGGGGCATTTAGTAGTGCTGCAAAACCAACTATAAGTATTGATGGAGCTGTCTTGCCAATTGGACCTGATGGAACTGCCTCATACAAGTCTGTCGCTGGTTCACCTGGTTTAAACAGTAAGCGTGTAAGAATTTCATTCTTAAAACCTAATGGAGAGACAGCAGTAGTTGAAAAAGATGTTAAGTATACAGTTGGTACACCGACTGGCTTAGTGGTTTCAACAGATAAGACTAGAGTTTTCTATAAGGGCCTAGATAATCCATTGAGTGTTACTGGTGGTGGTGGAGCCGAAAAAGTAAATGTTAGTGTGGAAAATGGGGCAGCAACAGTAAGAAGAGTAGGGCCAGGTCAATATGTGGTGAATTGCACACAATTAGGTTCTGTTACTTTAAATGTGAATGATGGTAAATCTACTAGTAAAGTAACGATCCCGGTAAAAAGAGTGCCAGATCCAATTGCAATTGTTGGAGGTAGCGCTGGTGGTAATATGTCTGCAAGTGTTTTCAGAGCTCAACAAGGGGTTATTGCTGACCTAAGAGATTTTGTATTTGAAGGAATTAAATTTAATGTTGTTTCTTATTATGTTATTTGTACTGGAAAAGGTTTTGATGAACCTGATTTTGAAGAAGTAACAGGTGCGAGATTTTCAGGGGGTGCTTCTGCTTTAATTAAACGTTGTCAACCTGGTACTACCGTTACAATTGGTGAAATTAAAGTAAGTGAGCCAGGTGGCGGAACTAGAAAATTAGATCAAACAATCACTTTTATACTTCAATAAAGAGTGGTTTAAATAATAAGTTGTTATGAAAAAGACCTATTTAGCTTTGTTGGTATTTGCTACATTATTTGTTCAATCAAATAGTTTTGCGCAATTTAATTTGCCAAAGAAAAAGGGGGCAGCCAATAAAACAACAGATAAAGTTGTGCCTACTTCTCCTAATGTGGAACCAGCTCCTGTGCAAGTTGTTCCAGCTCCAACAACTAATAACACTATTGATCCTAATATCAAGCCGACAAAAGTAGTTGATACAACAGTGGTGGGTGGTTTCAATAGTAACAATAAAAAAAGCCTTAGAAACAACTATGCTTTTTTCTCTGAAACTAAAAAAAGAAAGGGTGTGCAAGAGCGTTTGCCTTTGCCTTATGAAAATTTAAGAGAAGAAGATGCATTGTTTAGTGAGTTTGTTTGGGAAGAAATTGATGCCAGAGAAAAAATAAATAGGCCGTTTATATATCAAGCATATGATGATAATGGAGATCAAAGATTTTTCGCCATTTTGTTAAGAGCCATTGAGAAAGAAGGTATTACAGCATTTGCAGCAGAAGATGATCGTTTTACGACTCCATTAAGTATGGATGAAATTAATGCTAGTTTAAAAGGAACATTAGACACACAATTGGTGCAAAATGTAGACAATCCAAATGTGTTCGATACGACTGTTATTTATAATACAAAATTAGCTCCGCAGCCCGATTCTATTTATACATTCAGATTAAAGGAGCAATATATTTTTGATAGCAAAACTAGTCGAATGTATTGCAGAATCATTGGAATTGCGCCAGTGGCATCAATTCAAATAAGAGATAAAGTAATTAAAAGACCATTGTTCTGGGTGTACTATCCTGACTTAAGACCTATTTTAGCACGTAACGAAGTGTACAATCCTAAAAATTTTTCAAGTAGGATTACATGGGAGGAATTATTTGAGAGTAAATTCTTTAATGGATATATCATTAAATCTACTTTAGATAATTACAATGACAAACCTTTAAATGCTTTGTATAAAGATCCAATGAGAAGATTGATTGAAGGAGAGAAGATTAGACAAAAGATCTTCAATTACGAGCAAGAGCGTTGGGTGTATTAATTAGCTTCTTTAGCAAAAGCTTCTAATAATATTTTAGTTTTTTGTACTCCAATGATCTCCGTCAATAAGGCTGGACTGGCTTTTTTCACCTTATTGGCAGATTTAAAATACTGCAAAAGTATTTCTTTGGTCTTGGGTCCAATTCCAACTATATGATCAAGGCCTGTTTCCAATGCGCCTTTGGATCTTTTACTTCTGTGAAACTGAATACCAAATCGGTGTACCTCGTCTCTAATATTTCTGATCAATTTATGTGCTTCACTATTCCAGTTGAGTAAAATAGAATTGCTATCCCCAACGAAAAATAATTCTTCAATATTTTTAGCTAAGCCCACCATGGTAACTTTATCTTGAATACCTAGTTCTGTTAATGCTTCTAATGCAGCATTCAATTGCCCTTTACCACCATCAATGATAATTAACTGAGGTAATGCTTGGTTTTTAGTGATCACAGAATGGTATCTTCTATAGACCGACTCTTTCATGCTGGCAAAATCATTAATACCTACCACTGTTTTTATATTGAACTTTCTGTAATCAGATTTACTAGGCACGCCATTCTTAAAACAGACCATTGCAGAAACTGGGTAAGCGCCTTGGAAATTAGAGTTATCAAAGCATTCTATATGTGTAGGAAGCTGAGGAAGATGTAATACTTCTTTCATCTCTTCTAATACAGAATTGGAGCTGATATCGGATACTAACAATAAAGCTTGCTTATGCTTCCATTCTTTCAATGCGTAGTCCGCATTTTTTTTAGATAAAGCCAATAATTGCTCTTTCTCTCCAAGCTTGGGTATAGTGTATTTGACAGTGGGGATAATATCGTCTGGTTCAAATGGTACTATAATTTCAGTAGCGGTAGATCCAAGATTGCTTCTAAAGTAATGAATAGCAAAGGCTAATACAGTCTCTTTGGATTCTTCTAAAGGTATAGATAAGGGCAACATATGTGTTTGAACAATTCTGCCTTCTTGAACCATTAGATAATTCACATATGCTTGATCTTCGAAATGAGCAATGCTAAACACATCCATTGCATGTTGTTGTTTAGTATACACCACTGATTTTGTTTGGTATTGTTCTAGTTCTTCAATTTTCTTTTTTGTGATGGCTGCTTTTTCAAAAGCCAATGCACTAGCTTGCTCATTCATTTCTTTATACAAATGAGCAATCAAAGGTTTTACATTCCCTTTGAGTAAATGGGTAACCTGCTCAATTGACTTATTATAATCATCTTCAGTCTGTAAGCCCTGGCAAGGTCCTTTACAATTTCCTAAATGATATTCTAAACAAACTTTAAATTTTCCCTTTTCAATATTTTTAGGAGAGAGGGGAAGGGTGCAGGTTCTTAATGGAATACTTTCTTTGATATGGTTAATCAATTCTCTTACTGCAAATACATGTGTATAAGGGCCATAGTAAGTAGAGCCATCTTTAATTTTTCGTCTAGTTAGAAATACTCTCGGGAAAGCCTCGTTTTTAATAACAATATAAGGATAGGTCTTATCGTCTTTTAAATTGATATTATACTTGGGTTGATAGTTTTTAATCAACTCGTTTTCTAAAATAAAAGCATCATGTTCAGAATTTACAATCGTAAATTGAATGTCTTTTATTTTCTGAACTAGTTCAATGGTCTTTAAACTATGTTGGTTGGAATTAAAATAGGAGCTTACTCTATTTCTTAAATTTTTAGCTTTCCCCACATACAAAAGCTTGCCCTTTTCATCAAAATATTGATAAATCCCTGGTTCTTGAGGCAGGCTGGCCTGTATTTTCTTGAAAATTTCTCTTTCCATGTGAGTAAGGGCAAAAATATGAAGTATTTTTGGGGTATGGAATTATCTGTAAATATACCTGCACTTTTATTTCCGGCAATCAGTTTGATCATGCTGGCCTATACCAATCGTTTCTTGGCATTATCTAACAGAGTGAGGGTTTTGCATGACAAATACAATCAATTGGAACAAAGACATATCATCTTTGGTCAGATCAAGAATATCAAATACAGAATCAAATTAATTCAAAGTATGCAATCATTTGGGGTAGCATCTTTATTATTGTCTATTGTGTCTATGTTCTTTATATACATACAATACCAAATGGTTGCCAAATTTGTATTTGGTATTAGTTTGGTTACTTTTTGTATCTCTATCATGATTTCATTAATTGAAATACGATTAAGTACAAAAGCTATTGAGCTTGAGTTAAGCGATATGGAAGGTTTAGAAGATCCCTCAGTAATGGAGTATTTGAAGAAAAAATTCGAAAGAGAATAAATCTAGTTAGACTTTCTCTCACCAATTTGTTGTCTCCACATAGCATAATACAATCCTTTTTCGTCTAACAAGCTCTGGTGCGTTCCCTCTTCAATCACCTTGCCTTTTTCCAAGACATAAATTCTATTAGCGTGTATGATTGTGCTCAATCTATGCGCAATCATAATGGTAATCTGCTCTCTCTCGGTTGATAATTCTCTAATAGTATCAGTAATAGATTCTTCTGTAATGCTATCCAAGCTTGAGGTTGCTTCATCAAAGATTAATAAATGCGGATGTCTTAATAATGCTCTTGCTATAGATAATCTTTGTTTTTCTCCACCAGATAATTTTAATCCACCCTCTCCAATGACAGTTGCTAAACCGTTTCCTCCTTTATCTAATATATTGGTACAACTAGCTTTGGTTAATGCTTCTAACATTTCTTGATCAGTTGCTTCTGGTGCAACAAAGGCAAGATTTTCTTTAATAGTGCCTGCAAATAATTGAGTGTCTTGGGTTACAAAACTAATTTGATTTCTCAAGGCATTCATATCAATATTGCGTGTATCGGTTCCATTCACTAAGATCGAACCTTCTTGATTATTGTACAATCCTACTAATAGTTTTACTAAAGTACTCTTACCTGCTCCCGAAGGTCCAACAAAAGCAACTGTTTCTCCTTTTTTGGCAACAAAACTGATATCATCAATTGCTTTAAAATTTGCAGTTTGATGTTGGAAGCCCACTTTATCAAAAGCCAATTGCTCAATAGCACCTACATTGGTTGGATTAGAAGGTGTTTGCTCTGTAGGCTTATTCATCAACGCTTCAAAATTTTGTAAAGAAGCTTCTGTTTCTCTATAGCTCATGATAATACTTCCAATTTCTTGTAGAGGACCGAAAATAAAGAAGCTATAAAACTGTAAAGAGATCAATTGACCCACTGTTAAGATCTCTTTAAAAATCAACCACATTAATGTGAATGTAATCACTTGTCTAAGTGCATTCACCATGGTTCCTTGAATAAAACTTAAGGAACGAATGTTTTTTACTTTTTTTAATTCTAGTGCAAGAATCTTATAGGTATTGTTATTCAATCTATTGATTTCTTGAGTGGTTAAGCCCAAACTCTTTACCAATTCAATATTTCTCAAACTTTCAGTTGTAGTACCAGCTAGGGTAGTGGTTTCTTTGACAATATTTTTTTGAATAGATTTAATCTTCTTGCTTAATAAGTTGGTCACATAAGCAATCATGCTTGCACCTCCAATGTAGATAGGGATAATAGACCAATGTAATCTAGTGGCGTAGATGCTCACAAATATGACACTTACTATAATTCCAAATAATACATTCACTACATAGCTAATAAACTTCTCACAATCTGTTCTAGCCTTGGTTAAAATAGATAGGGTTTCTCCACTTCTTTGATCTTCAAAAGCTTGGTAAGGCAATTGCATGGAATGTTTTAAACCATCGGTAAATAAAGCGGCACCAAATTTTTGAATAATTACATTCACTACATAATCTTGAAAAGCCTTTGCAATTCTACTTACCATGGCCGTGCCAACTAGTAATAATAACATATTTCCAACCCCCATTAAAAAACCTGCTTCATCTCTAGTATGTCCGTTTGCATCTGTAAAAGGACTTTTGGCAAATTGGTCAATCAATTTACCAAATATCATTGGATCAAATAAAGAGAAGGTTTGGTTGATGGCAGCTAATACAAATGCCAATAAAACCAATGGCCTGTAAGGGCGGATATATTTAAAAAGTATTTTCATAATGGGTTTTTAATAATAATGCTTTGTGCATTATTTGTTTTCTATGTCGTCTTTATATAGTTGATTGTATCTATCTAAACATGCAATTACTTCTGAAACACCTTCTTTTTTCTCAGCACTGGTAACAAATGCTTCAGGTAAGAATGGGAAATGTTCTTTTAAAGTATCCATCATGGCTTTTACATTTCTTGCTACCACTCCTGGCTTTTCTTTATCTGATTTGGTAAAGATGAGTGTAATAGGAATTTCCCATTGGTACATTTGCTCAATAAATTCCAAGTCTATTTTCTGTGGAGCATGTCTACTATCTATTAAAACAAATACCCTACATAGGTTGGGTCTTTTTCTTAAATAGTTTTCGATCATTTGTTCCCATCTTCTTCTACTACTTTGAGACACTTTAGCAAAACCATAACCAGGCAAATCTACTATATACCATTTATCTGAAGGTCCTTTGACACCACTATTGCTAGTCACTTCAAAGTGGTTGATGAGTTGTGTTTTACCTGGCGTGCCCGAGGTTTTAGCCAAGTTTTTTTGTTGTACAATGGCATTGATAATGGAGGACTTCCCCACATTACTTCTGCCAATAAATGCATATTCTGGTGCATTTAACTTTGGGCAAAGGTCAAAACTTGGACTGGATATTAAATAAGTGGCTTTGGTTATTTTCATGTTTTGGTAGTACTTTAAATGAGTACTTCTCCTGTCATCTCTTTTGGTATAGTAATATCCATCATTTTTAAGATACTAGGCGCAATATCTCCTAATTTACCTGCCTTCACTGTGCCCTTCCATTCTTTATCAATTACAAATAAAGGAACTAAGTTAAGTGTATGCGCTGTATTGGGACTTCCATCATCATTCATCATGTAATCTGCATTACCGTGATCTGCTGTTAGAAAAATAGTATATCCATTAGCAAGGCCAGCAGTCACTATTTTCTCTACACAGCTATCTACTGTCTCAACAGCTTTCACTACTGCACTAAAAATACCAGTATGTCCTACCATGTCAGCATTGGCATAGTTTAAGCAAATAAAGTCTGCAGTTCCTGCATTAATTTCGGGTAATAATTTCTCCGTTAATTCTGCTGCACTCATTTCTGGTTGTAAATCATAGGTAGCTACTTTTGGAGAAGCTGCCAAGATTCTTGATTCACCTTCAAATGGCACTTCTCTACCTCCACTAAAGAAGAAAGTAACATGAGGGTATTTCTCGGTCTCTGCAATTCTAATTTGTTTTTTATGATGAGCTGCTAATACTTCACCTAATGTATTCACTAGATTATCGTTCTCGAAAATCACATGAACATTTTGGAAGGTCTCGTCATACTTGGTAATGGTCGTATAGTGTAATGATAATTTTTTCATATTAAACTCATGAAAATCTTTCTGAGTTAATACTTCTGTAATTTCTCTACAACGATCTGTTCTAAAATTGAAACACATTACTGCATCCCCTTCTTCGATGGTTGCAATAGGGGATCCATTTTCTACTAATACTGTCGGTTTAATAAATTCATCTGTAATATCTTTTGCATAGTTGGCTTCAATGGCTGCAGTGGCAGAACTAGCAGTTTCACCAATACCATTTACTAATGCATCGTAAGCTAATTGAACTCTTTCCCAACGCTTATCTCGGTCCATTGCATAATATCTTCCACTAACGGTAGCAATTTTCCCAACAGAACCAGCTAATGCTTTCTCTACATCTGTAACATAGGCTAATCCACTTTTTGGATCGGTATCTCTGCCATCTGTGAAAGCATGGATAAATACTTTTTCTAAACCCTCTGCCTTGCATATTGCACAAATCGCTTTTAAATGACTAGTATGAGCATGCACACCACCATCACTTACTAAGCCCAATAAATGTAAAGGCTTATTGTTTTCTTTTGCATATCTAATGGAAGCCAATAAAGTTGGATTAGATGCAAGTTCACCATCTCTTATTGCTACATTAATTCTTTGTAATTCTTGGTATACAATTCTACCCGCGCCTAAATTTAAATGTCCTACCTCGCTATTGCCCATTTGACCATCTGGTAAACCAACTTGCTCACCACAAGTGACTAAAGTGCTATGAGGATATTTATTGTATAAGCTAGATACAAAAGGCACTTTTGCATTTTGTATAGCGTCTGCTTTTGCTACTTGACCTAGTCCCCAGCCATCCATGATGACTAATATTACTTTTTTCGACATAAAATCTTTAATTTGTACCTCAAAGGTCCAAAAGAGTAAGCACATTTCAAACTTTAAGCCCTTATAATACCTATAAAATGCAGCTATTTCGCAAATACCTACTGATAATTCCTTTTTTGTTTTCATTTAACAGCCTTTTTGCTCAAAATGACACTGAAAACCTAGTACAAATATTACAGACTGCTAGCTTTAATAATCTTCTGCCATATTGGGGTCAACAGGTAGAAGTGAATATTATACAACAGATCAATCAAAAACAATTAAATGCTTCAGCTGCTAATGAGCAATTACAAGCATTTTTTAACAAGCAAAATATTGTAGGTTTTGAGAAAACAGCAGAGCGTAAATTGGGTAATACGATTTATATAACTGGGAAATTACTATCCTCTCAAAATAAGTATAGTCTCACTTTATTATTGGAGGTAACTAAAAAAGGAATTGAAATTCTTAGTGTTAGAATAAGTTAAAATGTATGAGCAAGAAAAATAAAGGAACTGCCAGTCCAATGGTGTATAGTACAGATCCGAATTTTAAAATTGAAGTAGAGGAAGAAAACATTGAAACCATTCCGCCTGCTGATCAAATGCTTAGAGTGATACTAGAAACCAAACATAGGGCAGGAAAAACAGTGACCATTGTTTATGGATTTGTAGGTGCAGAAGAGGATATGAATGTTTTAGGCAAAGCCTTGAAAAATCATTGCGGCACAGGAGGTTCAGTAAAAGATGGAGAAATTATTATTCAAGGAGATCACCGACAAAAAGTATTTCAGTATTTACAAAAAGCCGGATATAAAAAAGTAAAGTTAAACTAGAAGTACACTTCTAAGTTAAGTCTATCTTTTAATTCCTTTACTAAAGGATATTGCTCTGCGATTCGCTCAAATTTTTGTTTGCTATTCAATCTTAAATGTAAAGGTACATCTTCTTTTTCGCCTGCAGCCACTAATATGCTAAATTGAATGGCTCTATTTTGAAAACGATCCCAAATTTTTTCCATCACATTCATTCTTTCCTGCTCTACAAATTTTTGAGCTACTAAAGCAGGTACAGTTACGGTAAAATGAATAGGGTCTTCAATTTGTAATACTGCTAATTTGAAAGTTCCGGCAGAAGAATGTTTGGTAGTGGTTTCCAGGTATGCAGTATATTCATTCCAAACAGCCTGTAAGGTTTCCATATCCAGGGATTTGGATTCTTTTACTTCTTCAATTTGGTATTGACTTCCGTATTTTTCTTGCAGCGCTGCTAATAAGTTTTTCTTATTGCCATTTTGATCTACCGGAAGGCTAGTAACAGTTTTTATAGTTTTTGCAGGGCTAGGCTCTGTTACAGTTGAAGGAACTTGAGTTGCAATTGCTGTTGTCTTTGGCTCTTCTTTTTTAACTGGGATATTTACTGTAGACTCAATTTCTAATGTAGCTTCTTTAGTAACAACTATATTACTTAAAGCAACTATTTTCTTGGTCTTAATAGGGTAGTGTACATCAACTAGTTTTTTTTTTACTAGTTGGCCGTCCTCCATACTTAATGATAAAGCTTGTTGTAAGAAATTCAATTTTATTAATGCCAGTTCTACATGGAGTCTTTTATTTCTAGCCATTTTAAATTGAATCTCAGATTCATTTAAAATATTTAAGGCGCTTACCAAATAAGATGTATTCACTTTTTGTGCAGTACTCAAATACTGATCTCTCCATCCTTCGATAGATTCTAGTAATTGCGCACTTGCCTTATCCTTGCACACTAAAAGATTTCTGATAAACCCTGCAAATCCATAAAGTACAGTGTCTCCTTCAAAACCTTTCTGGTTTATTTCATCGTATAAGAGCATTGCATTGGTTAAATCCTGTGCTGTTAGATAATCTAATAATTTAAAGAAATAAGCTTCGTCTAAAATATTTAGATGTTCTAAGGTATTGGCATAAGTTAATTCTCCATTAGAAAAACTTACAATCTTATCTAAAATACTTAAAGCATCACGCATACAACCCTCGCTCTTTTGTGCGATTAATTGCAATGCATTCTTTTCTGCTTTAATATGTTCTTTTTCTACAATTTCTTCTAAGTGAACCACCGTATCATTATTCGTGATTCTTTTAAAATCAAATATTTGACATCTACTTAAGATAGTAGGTAGAATCTTATGTTTTTCTGTAGTGGCTAAAATAAATATGGCATAAGGAGGAGGTTCTTCTAAAGTCTTTAAAAATGCATTAAAGGCACTCGCACTTAACATGTGAACCTCATCCACAATATATACTTTGTATTTGCCTGCTTGAGGAGCAAATCTTACTTGCTCTACAAGTGCTCTAATATCATCTACGGAGTTATTGCTCGCAGCATCTAATTCGTGAATGTTCATGCTAGCGCCTTTTTCAAAAGACACACAGCTTTCACAGGTATTACAAGCTTCCCCTTCTTTGGTGATTTGAGTACAGTTAATGGTCTTAGCTAAAATTCTTGCACAGGTAGTTTTACCTACTCCTCTTGGACCGCAAAACAAAAAAGCATGAGCTAAATGATTGTTTAGGATCGCATTTTTTAGGGTAGTGGTAATATGTGCCTGTCCCACCACTGTATTAAAGTTTTGGGGCCTATATTTCCTAGCTGATACAACAAAATTTTCCATACTTGACGCGCAATATACTAATTATTTGGCACTGTAGTCCATTTCTGGATGGCGCTCAAATGGGTGTTGATTTTCATTAAAAATATATCTATAAGTAACCATCTGTCTGCTGGGTTGCGCTCCTAAACTTTTGTAAATATTCACCATCTTCGGATTCCAATCAGCTGCCCAGCCCATCTCATATTGATGATAAGACTTGATTTTGTACAATAATAAAGCACTGGAATAAATCAAGAAACTGTCCACCCCTAAAGACTGGTATTTTGGAACCACCCCAAATGCCAATCCAGTTAATCGCTTGTTTTGTTTGCGCCATTTCATCCAAAGTAAGTGTAGCTTTTGTTTCAATCCTAACTGACCATCAAAGTATTTAAAATATTGATTGACATCAGGGATATTAATAAACATAGCAATGGGATCTTCTTTATAGTATGCAAACCAAATAACCCTTTCATCCATAATAGGGCTAAGGGTTTTAAATAATTTCATGATTTGCTCCAAAGTAATCGCTTTTGCTTCGCCATGCTGTGCCCATGCTTCATTATAAATAGTCACAAAATCTTGTGCATATTTTTCCAAATGCTTTTTATTCAAATGTCTTGCTTGATAATCTGGCTTGGCATTGAATTTTTCATAACGCTCTTTAAACCTTGGAGGTAATTCATCAAATACATTTAATTTATAGTAATACTGGTTGTAGTAATTTTTAAAACCATAAGCTTCTAATAAGTGTTGATAATAAGATGGGTTAAAAGACATTCCATACATAGGTTCTCTATCAAATCCATCAATCATTAATCCCCACCATTTATCTCTGTCTCCAAAATTAACTGGACCATCCATGGCTTCCATGCCATTTTCCATCAACCATGCTTTGGCAGTATCCAATAATAATGTTGCAGCAGCTACATCGTTGATACAGTCAAAAAATCCCACACATCCAGTAGGGTAGTCGGTCCCTTTGTTTTTATACTTTGGATAATAGAATGCAGCTATTCTTCCAATGAACTTTCCTTCCTCTGATTGCAATAACCATCTTTTGGCATTACCCTCTTTGAATAATTTATTTTTAGAAGGATCAAATACCTGCAATACTTCATTGTCTAAAGGTCGAATATAATGAGGATTGAATTTGTTCAAATCAGCGTTGACTTGACAAAAAGCTTTATCTAATTTAGGGTTATTGACTTCTACAATTCTCATATGTACAAAGCTAGAAAGTTTTTAATACACTTAAGGCAAATAAACCAGCGGTTTCAGTTCTTAATCTAGTAGGCCCCAATCCAATTGGCTGATAATTTGCTTCAATAGCCATTTCAATTTCTGATGGTGTGAAATCGCCTTCAGGTCCAATGGCAATTACCAGATCTTTACTATTAGGAAGGTCTTTGATAGATGTTTTTACAGTTGGTTCACAATGTGCGATATATTTATCTGCAGCATTGTATTGATGAATAAAATCTTTGAAAGAAATAGGTTGTGATAAATAAGGAAGCCATGCTTGCTGACTTTGTATCATGGCAGATAGAATGATATTATTCATTCTATCTGTTTTAAATCTTTCATGTATGGTTCGTTCGCATAATAATGGAACAATAGAATGCACACCCATTTCAGTTGCTTTTTCAAAAAGCCATTCTAATCGCACAGCGTTTTTTAAAATAGAAATACCTAGGACCAATTTTTGTGTAGGGGCTTCAATATTAATTTCTTTTACAATTTGAATTTGGGTGTTTTTTTTATGTGCCTCCAAGATGGTTGCTTCAAAAACACCACCCATCCCATTCGTAATGGTTAAGGCATCTCCAGATTGCATTCGTAAGACTTGCGCACAATGCTTGCTAGTTTCTTCACTACAAGTATAATTAGTAGCGCCAACAGTTATTAGGGGTTCGTAAAAATAGGGTGCAGACATTTTGGCTACAAATTAAAATGGTGAAGCGTCATCATCAATGCCATCATCAAATGATCCGCCATTCATTTTACTTCCTTGAATAAAAAATCTTCCTCCATCATTATCACCGCCACCAAGTCCTGGTGTGATTGGTTTGTAATTGCTTCCTAATCCAGGAATGCCACCACCACCATCACCGTCCCAGTCTTCAAATCTTTGTATATCTAATCTTGCTCTTAATTTAACAATGTCCAAAGATCCATTTCTATGCTTCGCAATTCTAATATGGGTTTCACCTTGTGTGCTTTCTCCCATTTCGTTACTCATTACTTCATAGTATTCTGGTCTGTAAATAAACATTACCATATCAGCATCTTGTTCGATGGCACCAGATTCACGCAAGTCACTCAATTGAGGCATCTTACTTTCTTTTCTGGTTTCCACCGCACGACTCAACTGAGATAATGCAATGATAGGAATTTGTAATTCTTTGGCTAAAGCCTTCAAACTTCTTGAGATATTACTAATCTCTTGTTCACGGTTACTATTTCTATCTCCAGAACCACTCATTAATTGTAAGTAGTCAATGATGATAATTTTAACCTGATGTTTGTTGACCAATCTTCTTGCTTTCGCTCTAAATTCAAAAATGTTTAAAGCGGCAGTATCATCAATATAAATCGGTGCTGTTTCTAATTTTTTAATACCCTTGCTGTGTAGTTGTTGGTATTCGTGCTCTTCTAATTTACCTCTAGAAATTTTCTCCATTTTAATTTCACTCTCTGCGCTTAAAATTCTTTGTACCAACTGAGCAGCACTCATCTCCAAACTGAAAAATCCAACAGCTTGCGGTTTAGTAGGATGTAAGGCTGCATTTCTTGCAAGGTTTAAGGCAAATGCGGTTTTACCCACAGATGGTCTTGCTGCTAAGATGATTAAGTCGGTAGGTTGCCATCCAAATGTGATTCTATCTAAACTGGTGAAACCACTTGGTACACCAGAAATCTCATCTTTTTGTTTTCTTAATTCATCAATTCTATTGACAGCAGTGGCCAATGCATCACCAATGTCAACGAAATTCTTTTTTAGATAATTGTTAGTGATGTTAAACATCTTTGTTTCACTATCATCTAATAAATCAAATACATCTGTACTGTCTTCGTATGCATTAGAAATTACTTCACCACTAATTCTAATTAGTTCTCTTTGAATAAATTTTTGCAATACAATTCTTGCATGCGCTTCTATGTTGGCTGTTGAAACAACTACATTGGTTAATTTAGAGATATAGTAAGCGCCTCCAATTAAATCCAATTGTTCTCTTCTTTTTAAAGCTTCCACCACAGTCAACATGTCAATGGGTTGATTATCCAATTGCAATTGTTGCATGGTTTGGAAAATCATTTGATGTGCTTCTACATAAAAACATTCTGGTTTCAATACCTCAGTAACTGTATCAAATGCACTTTTTTCTAAAAGAATGGCACCCAAAACTGCTTCCTCCAACTCCCTTGCTTGAGGGGGGATTTTGCCATACATCATGGTGCTGATATCGGCAGAAGGACTTTTCTTTCTAATATTTCTATTCGTATTTAAATTGGGAAGCGGCATATCTTATTCACTATTTTCTTATTGCGAATTTAACCCAGCAAACTTAGACTTCCTTGTTTTGGTGTAAATGTTGTTTTTCACAGTACTACTGCGATAGTAATTCACAGCAAATTTGGACTTATTAACAGGTATTGCACCTTTTTTTAGGCTAAAATTTAGTATTTTTGAAGCCTTACTTTAAAGCTACAACATGACCATTAGTTACCATTGGCTGAGTGAATACTTACCTCAAACCATTAGCCCAGAAAAATTGTCTACCATATTGACTTCAATTGGATTGGAAGTAGAATCATTAGAAAAATATGAAAATTTTAAAGGTGGTCTTGCTGGATTAGTGGTGGGAGAAGTATTAGAAACTGTTCAACATCCCAATGCAGATAAATTAAAATTAACCAAGGTAAATATTGGAACAGAAACACCATTGAATATAGTTTGTGGTGCTTCGAATGTATCAGCTGGACAAAAAGTAGTGGTGGCAACTATTGGAACAACCATCTATCCAAAAAATGGTGCTCCTTTAACGATGAAATTAGCAAAGATCAGAGGAGAAGCTTCTGAAGGGATGATTTGTGCAGAAGATGAAATTGGATTAAGTGATAATCATGATGGCATTATGGTTTTGGATGCTGCTATTCAAGTGGGCACTCCGGTAGCTAGTTTATTTGATTATTACGAAGATTGGATTTATGAAATTGGTTTGACGCCCAATAGAATGGATGCAATGAGTCATTATGGTGTTGCAAAAGATGTTTGTGCTTACTTATCTTATCATGAAAACCCAGTGAGTGCTAAAAGCCCTTATGGCAAGACATTCAACATTGATCAAGCGGTTCCAACTTATAAAGTGACTATTGAAGATCAACAAGCATGTTCAAGATATGCGGGTGTGGTGATAGAAGGGGTGCAAGTAAAAGCATCTCCTGCTTGGTTGAAAAATAAATTACAATCCATTGGATTAAGATCTATTAATAATATTGTAGACATCACGAATTATATTTTACATGAAACTGGTCAACCATTGCACGCTTTTGATGCATCAGTGATCAAAGACCAACATGTAGTGGTGAAGAAATATCCAGCTGGAACAAGCTTTATTAGTTTGGATGGAACAGAGAGAAAATTAAATGCATCAGATTTAATGATCAGTGATACAGAAAAACCAATGTGTATTGCAGGTGTGTTTGGTGGATTAAACAGTGGAGTGAAAGATGCTACTACTTCTATTTTCTTGGAGAGTGCCTGGTTTAATAATGTAAGTATTCGAAAAACATCTGTTCACCATGGTTTAAGAACAGATGCAGCAACGCGTTTTGAAAAAGGAGTGGATATTGATAGTACAGTTAAAGTATTAGAAAGAGCCGCTTTAATGATTCAGGAAATCGCTGGTGGTAAAATTGGTAAGGTTGTAGATGTGTATCCTAGTCCAGCTACCAAAACCAAAGTGGTATTGCCTTTGGCTTATTTGAAAAAATTAAGTGGTAAACTATATCCTACAGAAAAAGTAATCACTATTTTAAAAAGTTTAGGTTTCGAATTGATTCATCAAACTGCAGATAGTATTGAAGTAGCAGTGCCTTATCATAAACCAGATATTAGTTTGCCAGCTGATATTGTGGAAGAAGTTTTGAGAATTGATGGCTTAGATAATATCGCTATTCCAAGTGTGATTACCATGAGTCCATCGATTGATCCATTAGAGCAAAAAGAAAAATTCAAAGATAAAATTGCGCAATATTTAGTGGGTAAAGGATTCACAGAAATTTTAACCAATTCTATTACCAATAGTAAATATTTCTCAGAAGAAAGTTTACAACATGCGGTAAAGATGTTGAATAATTTAAGTGCAGATTTAGATGTAATGAGGCCTTCTATGTTGGAAACAGGATTAGAAGCAGTGGCTTATAATATCAATAGAAGAAATCAGCAAATCTCTTTCTTTGAAATGGGTAAAGTCTATGCGGTGAATGCTGCAGGTAAATATGAAGAAGGAGAGCAATTGGCAATTTATCTTTCAGGAAAGCAACACGAAGATGGTTGGAGACAAAAGGGAATCACGCAAGATTTCTTTGTGGCAAAAGGAATCGCAGAAGCGATCTTAACCATCATTGGAGTAAATGAAATTGAATATCATACAAAGGGACAAACAGTTCAATTGTTACATCAAAAAACAGTATTAGGTGCAATTGAAGTGATTGGTTCAAAAAAATTACAAGCTTTTGATATCAAGCAGTCAGTGATGTATATTCAATTTGATCTAGCAAGCTTATTACAATACTATCAACAGCATAAAGTAGTCTATCAAGAAGTATCTAAATATCCTTCTGTGGAAAGAGATTTGGCATTGGTTTTGCCACAGTCTATCACATATGAGGCTATTGAGTCTTGTATCAAGGCTGCACAATTAAATGCTTTGTCAAGTACTCGAGTATTTGATGTATTTGAAAGCGAAAAACTGGGTCATCAGAAAAAATCAGTGGCTATTAATTTTGTATTCAATGCTTCTGATAAAACGTTGACAGATACCGAAATAGATGGAATGATGAAAAAACTGGTTGGTCAATTTGAAAAAAATATCCAAGCAGAAATCAGAAAATAATCACAATTTTACTACATGGTTAATTTGCAATCATCTTTACAAGGGCTTCAAGAAAAACTTCAGGTTTTATTAAAAAACTATGCAGCACTTGAAAAAGAAAATCAGCAATTGAAATCCAAATTGGGGATTGCAGAGGAGCAACAGCAAATCTTGGGCAATCAATTGAAAGATGCAGAAACCAAATTGGCGGCTGCTAGCATGCGACAATCTAATATGGATCCAGCTGATAAAGCAAAATTAATGAAGCAGATAGATCAATACATTAAAGAAATTGATCATTCGATTCAAAATCTAAATCCTTAATTCCCCATACCATGTCTAGTCAAGAAGAAATGATACCGGTAAATATTACCATTGCAGATAGAACATACAGGGTTAAGGTTACCCCTAAGGACGAAGAAGCTGTGAGAAAGACGGCTGCCATCATTAACCAAAAAATGATCGAATTTAAGGGCGCTTATGCTGGAAAAGACATGCAAGACTATATTTCCATGGTCCTTTTATGGTTTGCCACCGAACAACAGCAGTCTGGACAGAATTTATATGAGCTAGAAAACGTTCAAAATCAGATAGAAACGTTAAAAAATAGCATCGAAAGAGCCATTTCCGGCACTTAATCCCTTCCTTCATTACCAATTTGATTATTAATTGATTATCTTCGTTCCCGTCACGAAAAGGGGCAGTGTGTATTTTTTAAAAAATCAAGACTTTAACAATGGACCAAACCATATTATTTATCATCATAGGAGCATCCTCTTTAGTAGGGGGTCTCGTTCTAGGCAAGTTGGTTTTTGCCAGAAATACTAAGAAGCAGGTAGAAGAAGCAGAGGCACAAGCAGCCAATATTTTAAAAGAAGCTGAACTAAGAGCTGAAACCATTAAAAAAGAAAAGCAATTAGAAGCTAAAGAGCGTTTTGTGCAATTAAAGGCCGATCATGAAAGAGAGATTTTAGAGCGAAATAAAAAAATTGGTGAAGCGGAGAATCGCATCAAGCAAAACGAACTAAATATCAATCAAAAAACGGTTGCCTTAGACAAGCAAATTAAAGAAAACGATGTCATCAAAGAAAAATTAAATCGTGAGATTGATATCGTTAATTTGAAGAGAACAGAATTAGAGAAACACCAAGAAGAACATATTCGCAGATTAGAAAAAATCGCCAATCTTAGTGCGGAAGATGCTAAGCAACAATTAATTGAGAGTTTAAAGAACGAGGCGCAAAGTCAAGCCCTTGCTTTACAACAGGATATTATTGAAGAAGCTAAACAAAAAGCGAATAAAGAAGCTCGTAAGATTATTATTCAATCTATTCAAAGAACCGCTGCAGAAGTGGCGATTGAAAATACAGTAACTGTATTCAATTTAGAGTCTGATGAGATGAAGGGTCAGATCATTGGTAGAGAGGGTAGAAATATTCGTGCGATTGAAGCAGCTACTGGTGTTGACTTAATTGTGGATGATACTCCAGAAGCGATTTTATTATCTTCATTTGATCCATTGCGTCGTGAGATCGCAAGATTGAGTTTGCAAAGATTGGTGGCAGACGGTCGTATTCACCCTGCAAGAATTGAAGAAGTGGTAGAGAAAACAAGAAGACAATTAGAAGAGCAAATTGCAGAGATAGGAGAGAGAACAGTTATTGAATTAGGTATTCATGGTTTACATAAAGAGTTGATTAGAATTATTGGTAAAATGAGATTCAGATCTTCTTATGGCCAAAACTTATTAATGCACTCTAGAGAAACTGCTAATTTATGTGGTATCATGGCGGCAGAATTAGGCTTGAATCCTAAATTGGCTAAAAGAGCAGGTTTATTACACGATATTGGTAAAGTGCCAGACGAGGAAACAGAATTAAGCCACGCATTATTAGGCGCTAAATTGGCAGAAAAATATGGGGAGAATCCAGCGGTAGTAAATGCTATTGGGGCTCACCACGATGAAATGGAAATGCAATATGTCATTTCTCCTATTATCCAGGCTTGTGACGCTATCAGTGGTGCAAGACCAGGGGCTAGAAGGGAGATTATGCAACAATATATTCAGAGAATCAAGGATTTAGAGAATTTGGCAATGAATTACCAAGGCGTAGAAAAAGCCTATGCGATTCAAGCTGGTAGAGAATTGAGGGTAATTGTAGAGGCAGAAAAGGTAACAGATCAGTCTTCTGACCAGTTAAGCTTCGAAATTGCTCAGAAAATTCAGACCGAAATGACCTATCCTGGACAGATTAAAGTGACTGTAATCCGCGAAAAACGCGCTGTAAACATCGCTAGATAGTCGAAAATAGCCTCCAAAGGCCCTGAATTTAATATTTGGATCAAATAATTTGGATAATAGCAAGGGTAACCCTACCTTTGCCGTCCGCAAAAAACATGAATTATGAGCGCAGCAGTAAAGTTTGTACACGAGCAATTAACAGCAAAAAAAGAGTATCCAGCATTTAAAGCTGGTGATAATATTACCGTAAACTACAAGATTGTAGAGGGTGGTAAAGAGCGTATCCAGTCATTCCGTGGAGATGTAATCAAGTCTCAAGGAAATGGCGCTACAGCTTCTTTCACTGTTCGTAAAATCTCTGACGGTGTGGGTGTGGAGCGTTTGTTCCCATTCTTGTCTCCAAATATTGATTCAATTGTGTTGAACAAGTCTGGTAAAGTACGCCGTGCTAAATTGTACTACTTAAGAGATAGAAGTGGTAAGAGTGCTCGTATTAAGGAAAAAAGATTCTAGTAGTCTAGCTACTTATCATATAAAGCAGTCCTATGGGCTGCTTTTTTTTGTCTTTTAATTACCGATTTACCGTACCTTTAATATTCTAAATTTAATATCATGGGCAACTTAGGATTTCAAGAATTATTAATTATTGGTGTTGTTATTTTAGTAATGTTCGGTGGAAGAAAAATACCTGAATTTATGAAAGGATTAGGAAAGGGTATTCGTGAATTCAACGATGCTAAAAATAACGTGAAAAAAGAAATCGAAGACGGCATTAAAGAAAAAGACGAGAAGTCTGCTTAAACATTTAGGCTTTGTTTCTTTTCAATAACATCGATCAATACCAGGCTTCACTTTTAGCTGGTGAACAAACCTGTGCTCAAGCAGTTCAACATTATCTAGATCAAATTAGCAAGCATCAAAACCTTAATGCATTCTTAGAAGTATTTGCGGAGGATGCTTTAGCGCGCGCCAAAGAATTAGATCAAGTTTCTGAAAAAAAACAGTTGATTGGTAAACTTCATGGTGTGGTGGTTGGCATCAAAGATGTGCTTTGCTATAAAGATCATAAAGTAAGTGCCGCTTCTAAAATCTTAGAAAATTATACTGCAGTATATTCAGCAACTGCTATCGAAAAATTATTAGCAGAAGGTGCGATTATTATTGGTCGTCAAAACTGTGATGAATTTGCCATGGGAAGTAGCAATGAAAATTCAGCATACGGTCCTGTAAAAAATGCAATGAATACTTCGTTGGTTCCTGGAGGTTCTTCTGGTGGATCGGCCGTTGCAGTGCAAGCTGGTTTATGCATGGTGAGTTTGGGTTCTGATACGGGTGGATCTGTTAGACAGCCGGCAGATTTTTGTGGCGTTGTGGGTTTAAAGCCAAGCTATGGCATGATTTCTAGATATGGATTAATTGCTTATGCTTCTTCTTTTGATCAGATAGGTATTTTTACCAATAATATTGATGATGCTGCTTTAGTACTAGAAGCTATTGCGGGTGCTGATAATTTTGATAGTACTGTTTCGGATAAACCGGTACCTAGTTTTTCAAAAACAATTCAGGCAGAAACGGTACCTAAAAAAGTAGCTTATTTCAAAGAGACGCTCACCCATCCAGGATTGGATCCAGAGATTAAACAACAAACAGAAGCTTATTTAAACGGCTTAAGGGAAAAAGGATATTTGGTGGAAGCAGTTGATTTTTCTTTGCTTTCTTATTTAGTTCCTACATATTATGTATTAACGACTGCTGAAGCAAGTAGTAATTTATCCAGATTTGATGGAATTCGTTTTGGACATAGAACTTCTAAGCCATTAGATGATTTAACAGAACTATATAAGTTGAGCAGAACAGAAGGATTTGGAGAAGAAGTGCAAAGAAGAATTTTATTAGGCAGTTTTGTTTTGAGTGCGGGTTATTTTGATGCTTATTTTACTAAGGCACAACAAGTAAGACAAAAACTAGTGGATCTTACCAATAGTTTATTTAGTCAATATGATATTTTAGTTTCTCCTACAGTTCCATCTACTGCATTTGAAATAGGTAAACATCAACATTCTGCAACTGAAATGTTCTTGGCAGATATCTATACAGTGTATGCGAATTTGGTAGGTATTCCTGCCATTTCAATTCCTTTATTTAAACATAGTAACGGAATGCCATTTGGTTTGCAGGTAATGAGTCAATCTTTTAATGAAACTGCATTATTGCAATTTTCAAAGAAAATGATGAGTGCATCATGAATTCAATAAGAGTTTGTTTTTTTAGTGGTTTAATGCTTATGCTCATTATCCAAAATGGTAATGCGCAAGAAGCTGCAACGGATAGAGTGGGCTTTACTAGTTTATTTACAGTAGTGAAAGCTGATACTCAATCCAATCAAATGCAGTATCAATTAAATCCAAAGGCGGTTAGTTTTATTCAATCTTATATGGAGAAGCAAGCTCCAAGTTTGCAAAAAATGAAAACCTGGGCTAAACCGTATTTTAATTTATATGATCATATATTAATTGCGAATGGTGTCCCAACCACATTAAAGTATTTAAGTGTTATTGAAAGTAATTTAAATGCAGGAGTAGTTTCTTGGGCAGGAGCTGCTGGTCCTTGGCAAATTATGCCAGAGGAAGCCAAGCGATTGGGCTTAAAATTATCTCCAGTAGACGAGAGAATGGATTATGAAAAAAGTACTCAAGCAGCAGCTACTATTTTAAGAGAATCTTTTGCTGAGTTTGGAGATTGGTTATTGGTAGTGGCCGCTTATAATGGTGGTGCAGGTAGGGTAAGGCAGGCTATCAAAAAAAAGGGAACCAAAGATTTCTGGGCAATACAATATGAGTTGCCTTTAGAAACGCGTAATCATGTTAAAAAATTTATTGCAACACAATATGTTTTTGAAACAGAACAATTTGAAAACTTTGATCTAAAGCCATCTTTGATAAAACCAAAGAAAACAAATGCATTAGCTACAAATGAAGCTTTGGATACCCTGATGATAAGTGGTAGATATCAATTAGCGGTGATCGCTAAAATACTTTCTATAGATTTGAAATTTTTACAGGAGCATAATCTAGGGATAGAAAAGTGGTTAGCTACAGGCAAGCCTTATGAACTCAAATTGCCTAAGGGTATGTCAGAAAAATTTGAGGCCCGTAAAAATGATATTTTACAGGCCTCTTTAAATGCTTTGTATTCTATTGAGAACTAGAAGTCGTCGTCGAAATCATCATCGTCAAGACTCAAGTCATCATCTAAATTAAGATCATCATCTAATCCAAGATCATCATCTTCGTCCTTGCCTTTCTTGCCTTTACCGGCTTTCTTTGGAGTCTTACTTTTTGGAATATCAAATTCGTCAAAATCTGGATCCCAGCTATCATCGTCTTCGTCTGCTTTTCCCCAATCATCATCTACTTCCTCTTCTTCATCCAAGTCGTCATCATCATCCACTACTTTTTTCTTAGAAGCTGATTTACTCACTTTT
This sequence comes from uncultured Chitinophagaceae bacterium, assembly GCA_937900675.1. Classification (GTDB taxonomy): domain Bacteria; phylum Bacteroidota; class Bacteroidia; order Chitinophagales; family Chitinophagaceae; genus Sediminibacterium. The sequence goes on along the minus strand of CALCEA010000113.1, from coordinate 39,665 downwards.
TCCGCTGCATCAAATGTTGATTTTTTGGTTGCGGACTTTTTTGCTTTTTCTGTTTTCACTGCCATAGGTATTACAAAATTACACCGTAAAATTTCAAATCATTTCTTTATTTACCAAAAAAAAGGACTCTTTTTTTTATCAAATTATAAGTGTATAATTTGGTCTCTACCTGGTCCATTAGAAACATATTTTACATCAACTCCCAAGTAGCTATTAATAAATTCAATATATGTTTTCATAGTAGCAGGAACTTCGTTCGCATGCTTCATTTTGCTAGAGTCGGTGTTCCATCCAGTCATTTTTTTCCAAATAGGTTTTACCGGTGTTCCCACCAATTGGAATGGAACAAAATCTATTTGTTTTCCTTCCATTTCATAAGCAACGCCTAATTCCAATTCTTGGAATGAATCCAAGATATCTGCCTTGGTCATGATAATTTGTGTCACACCATTGATCATACAGGTGTATTTTAATGCCACTAAATCAATCCAACCACAACGACGAGGTCTGCCTGTGGTAGCGCCAAACTCAGATCCTATTTTTCTTAACTCTTCCCCTTTCTCGTCAAATAGTTCGGTAGGGAAAGGTCCGCTGCCCACTCTTGTACAATAAGCTTTAGTAATACCAAATACTTCTCCGATTTGTTTTGGAGAAATACCTAATCCTGTACAAACGCCTGCAGAAATAGTATTGGATGAAGTTACAAATGGGAAGGTTCCAAAATCAATATCTAACATAGAACCCTGAGCGCCTTCTGCTAATACTTTTTTACCTTTTGAGATTTGCTCATTGATAAAATATTCGCAGTTAATGATATTTAAAGTCTTTAAGAATTCAATAGCTTCAAAAAACTCAGATTCCATTTCAGAAATATCTTCATTGAAATTGTAGCTATCTAAAATTTTTTGATGCTTCATTCTTAAAGCAATGTATTTGCTAATGAATTTCTTATCCAATAAATCGCCCACTCTCAAAGCGTTTCTGCCCGTCTTATCCATATAAGCAGGGCCAATGCCTTTTAATGTAGAACCAATTTTTGCTTCGCCCTTTGACAATTCAGATGCCTTATCTAATGCTCTGTGTGAAGGGATAATGATATTGGTACGCTCTGATATAAATAAATTCATTTTTACATCCACACCCATCGTAGCCACCGCATCACATTCTTTTTTCAATGTTACTGGATCCAATACGACACCGTTTCCAATAATATTAATTTTGTCTTGATGAAAAATACCTGAAGGTATTTGGTGTAAAACCATTTTAGTGCCATTCACATATAAGGTATGACCTGCATTAGGCCCACCTTGGAACCTAGCAATCACATCATAATTGGGAGCAAAATAATCTACTATTTTACCCTTTCCCTCGTCGCCCCATTGAAGGCCTAAAATTACATCTACCATGATTTTGTATTTGAGCAACAAAAATATGTTTTTTTTACACGCTCTCGGTGTCAAATCTGTCTACTCGCTGAATTCCATTTAAAGATTTTATTTTATCCACAAGTAACTCCAATTCGTCCTTGTCGTGTACATACACTTTAATGGTGCCTTGGAACAGACCTTCAGTAGATTCTATGGTTAAAGCGGCAATATTGATCTTTAATTCACCGCTGATAATGTTAGTAATTTTATTCACTACGCCTACATCATCCAAGCCAATTATACGAAGGCCTGTTAGGAAAGAAATCTCTTTATTTTTAGCCCATTTGGTTTTTACTACCCTATGGCCATAGTTGGCCAATAATTGAGTTGCGTTAGGGCAATTCGTTCTATGAATAATTAATCCCTTGCCTGTGCTTACAAAACCAAATACATCATCGCCTGGAATAGGGTTGCAACATTTACCTAAGCTGTATTGAATCTTATCGCTGGATTCTCCAAAAATGATTAATTCAGAATCTTTCTTATTGTATGTTTTTTGGTTAGGGTCGTATACAACTGCCTCTGTTTCCGTATTTGTTTGAATAGGCTTAGGTGCTTCAATTTTGTCACCAATCACTTGAAATAGTTTAAGGTCTTTCAAGTCATTCTTTTTGATGGCTATATTATAATGCAAGTCTAATTGACTTGGTAATTTATAAAAAGCGACTAATTGATCAATATTGTATGGATTATAAGCTGCTCCTAATCCTTCTAATTTTCTTTGTAATGTATATTTTCCTTCTTCTGCAATAGATTTTTTCTCTTCTCTTAAAGCATCCTTAATACTATTTTTTGCTTTTGCAGTTACCACTAAGTTTAGCCAATCCTCACTAGGCTTTTGCTTATTACTGGTAATGATTTCAATTTGATCACCACTTCTCAAAGTATGTCCAATAGGGACCAATTTGTGATTGACTTTAGCGCCTATACATTTAGATCCAATTGCAGTGTGAATGTAAAATGCGAAGTCCAAAGCAGAGCTGTTGGTTGGTAGCATTTTTACCTCCCCCTTAGGGGTGTATACATAAATCTCTTCTGCTAAAAAAGAGGTTTTAAAATCTTGTAAAAAATCTATACCATCTTCTTGTTGATTGCCTAATGCTTCTCGTATTTGAATAAACCATTTATCAAATCGATCTTCGGATGGAGTGCCTTCTTTGTATTTAAAATGAGCAGCCAAACCTTTTTCGGCAATCTCATTCATGCGCTTGGTTCTAATTTGTACTTCCACCCATTTACCTTGCGGACCCATTACGGTGGTGTGCAAAGCTTCGTATCCATTACTTTTTGGATTACTCAACCAATCTCTTAATCTTTCTGGAGAAGGGAGGTATTCGTCTGTAATAAGTGAGTATACTTTCCAACATGCTTCTTTCTCTATTTCTAATGGTACATCCAAAATAACCCTGATGGCAAACAAGTCATACACTTCTTCAAAACTTACTCCCTTCTTTTTTATTTTATTCCAAATAGAGTGAATACTTTTTGGACGACCATAAATCTCAGTGGGGTATTGGGTATTGCTTAATTTATCTTTTAATGGTCTGATAAATTCATTGATGTATTTTGTTCTTTCTCTTTTGGTTTCTGCTAATTTTTTAGCAATCTCTCTATACTTATCTGGCTCTAAATATTTCATCGACAGATCTTCTAATTCTGTCTTAATATTATACAAGCCCATTCTATGTGCTAGGGGAGCGTATACCCAAATAGTTTCTGAAGCAATTTTTAATTGTTTTTCTTGCTTCATAGAATCCATGGTACGCATATTATGCAATCTATCAGCAAGCTTAATCAGAATCACTCTTGGGTCATCTGTTAGCGTCAATAAAATCTTCTTGAAATTTTCTGCTTGTTGACTACTGTTAGTGGTCATTACAGTAGAGATCTTGGTTAAGCCATCAACAATTTTGGCAATCTCATTACCGAATTCACTTTTGATATCATCTAAACTGACATCTGTATCTTCCACAGTGTCATGTAACAAAGCGCAAATAGTACTTCTTACCCCCAGGCCAATTTCATCCACGCAAATCATGGCTACTGCAATAGGATGAAGTATATATGGTTCACCACTTTTTCTACGCATGGTTTTATGCGCGTCTGCAGCCATTTCAAAAGCTGCTCTTAATAATTCCTTGTCGCCTTTTTTTAATTTGGACTTCAGCATTTTCAACAAGGCACGATAATGTCGAACAATTTCTTTCTTCTCTTGTTCTTCATCTAAATCCCAGTTTTTGATGACTGGATGGATATCGTTTTCTATATTGTCCATTGGTCTACGAAAATACGTAAAAATGAGTGTAACTTTGAGGACTTATGTCAGAACAACCCGCTAAGAAAATATTTAAATTGGCCTTGCTTTCTAGGGTCTTCTCATTTGTTAAGCCATACCGTTTCATTTTTTGGGGAAATTTGGTTTTGGCAATTTTTTTGGCATTCGCTACACCTATCAGACCATACATTATTCAAGTAACCGTGAATACAGCCATTGGAAAGGCAGTGGTCTTGCCTAGCTGGCTTCATTGGGTTTTACCAGGCAATGCTTTTTCTACTGCTTTGCAACTTATATTAGCGTTGACTATTTTTCAGGTGGCTTTTATTATTGTAGAAACCATCTTTAGATTTTTGTTCACTTTTGGAATGGCTTGGTTGGGGCAACAGGTTATAAGGGATCTAAGAAATCAAGTGTATGAGAAAATTATGCTATGGGAAATGCGCCAGTTTGATAAAACGCCCATTGGCACTTTAACTACTAGAACCATTAATGATATTGAAAGTATCAATGATATTTTCTCAGATGGATTGATTCCCATTTTAGCAGACCTATTGACCATTATTGTTACTTTAACTACGATGTTTTTTATTAATTGGAAATTGACATTGATTTGTTTGGTGCCATTTCCGATAATGTTGATAGCTACTTATTTTTTCAAAGAGAGTGTAAACAAAAGTTTTATACAGGTTAGAAATGCCGTAGCTGCATTGAATGCATTTGTGCAAGAACATATTTCTGGAATGCAAGTGGTTCAAGCTTTTGCTGCAGAAGAAAGAGAAATGAAAAAATTTGAAAAAATCAATCAACAACATAAGGTTGCGAATATCAAAGCCATTTTTGCTTACTCAGTATTTTTTCCAGTGGTGGAAGTGGTTCTAGCTTTAAGTATTGGTTTAATCGTTTGGTGGGTGGCTGATAGTTCTTTGGATGCAGGTTTATTGGTTGCCTTTATTTTATTTTTAAACCAAATCTTCCGACCCCTTAGAATGATTGCAGATAAATTCAATGTTTTGCAAATGGGTATGGTTGCTGCAGAGAGAGTATTTAAGGTTTTAGATAACGAAGATATTACTTTGGATAACGGACAATATGAACCAGCAACTATTCAAGGAGCAATAGAATTTAACAAGGTACAATTTGCTTATGATCCACCTACATGGGTTTTGAAAGATGTGAGTTTTAAAGTGGATGCAGGAAAGACCATTGCGTTAGTAGGTCATACGGGTAGTGGTAAAACATCCATCATTAGTATTTTAAATAGATTGTATCCTTATCAAGGCGGACAAATATTATTAGACAATCAACCACTTGAATCTTATTCATTGAATAGATTAAGAGCTTCAATCGGCGTGGTATTACAGGATGTGTTTTTATTTTCAGGTTCTATTGTCGATAATATAACCTTAAGAAATCCAAACATCGGAATGGATAAAGTGGTAGAAGCAGCTAAAATGATTGGTATGCATGATTTTATTATGCAATTGCCAGGAGGCTATGATTATCAGGTAATGGAAAGAGGTGCTACTTTAAGTTTGGGTCAAAGACAATTATTAAGTTTTATCAGAGCGCTTTTATATGATCCAGCGATCTTAATCTTAGACGAAGCCACTTCTTCTATAGATACCGAAAGTGAGCAAATGATAGAAAAAGCGATCGATACTTTGATCAAAGGAAGGACTTCGGTGGTGATTGCACATAGACTTTCTACCATTAGAAAAGCGGATACGATCATTGTTTTGGACAAGGGTGAAATTAAGGAAATGGGTACCCATGAAGACCTGGTAGAAAAAGGCGGATATTATGCCAGTCTGATAGAACTTCAAATAGCTGCTCAGGCAAGTGTTCAATAATTTTCTAAGTTATTGATTTGCAGTAATTTATGTGTTATTGAAAGTTTTTTTAGACAGATTCAATTTCTGTTAAGAATTAGGCTATTTCAAGAACTTTATTCCTATCTTTGCCGCAAATTTTGAGATAGGTATGTACTTAAATCGTTTTAAATCTTTACTGGTAGTGAGTTTGAGCCTTGTGGCGATCTTATTTTCAACAGTTGTAATGGCTAATGAAAATGTAGTGGTTGCAGATACCAATAAGGTAGCAGCGGCTACTGAAGCTGCTGTTCCACATGCAGCGAAAGAAGAAGGTGAATTTAATGTTACAGAAACTATTTTAGAACACATTAAAGACGATCATAGCTGGCATTTATGGGGACATACTTCCATCTATTTGCCTGTTATCCTACATACTTCAAAAGGTTTTGAAGTATTTTCTTCTGAAAAATTTATGAACGAGCATCATGAGCCAGTGGTGTATCATGGAAATTTCGATTACAAATTAGTAGAAGGAAAAACTAAAGTAGTAAATGCTGCTGGTGAAGTAGATGAGGAAGCAAGCAAGCAATTGTTAGATATCTCTATCACAAAAAATGTAGCTAGTTTATTTGTATCTGTTTTGATTATTTTAATCGTGATTTTATCTGCTGCAAATGCTTATAAGAAAACAGGTGTAACAACTGCTCCTAAAGGAATTCAATCTTTAATGGAGCCAATTGTATTATTTGTAAGAGATGAATTAGCTATTCCAAATATTGGTAAGAAAAAGTATGCTAAGTTCATGCCATTTTTGTTAACCGTATTCTTCTTGATTTTAACCAATAATTTTTTAGGATTAATTCCTTTCTTCCCAGGTGGTGCTAATGTGAGCGGTAATATCGCTTTTACTATGATGTTGGCAGTATGTGTGTTTATTGTGGTGAATTTAAGCGCTAACAAAAACTATTGGGAGCATATTTTCTGGATGCCAGGTATGCATTGGAGTATGAAGTTATTCTTAGCTCCGATTGAGTTGATTGGTGTGTTTACAAAGCCTATTTCATTGATGATTCGTTTATTTGCGAACATTACTGCAGGCCACATTCTAGTATTGAGTTTGATTTGTATCATTTTTATATTCAAGACAGTGTTTGCTTCTGCTATCGCAGTTCCATTCGCAGTATTTATTGGTGTGATTGAATTATTGGTTGCATTCTTGCAAGCTTATATTTTCACCATGTTAACTGCAATGTATATTGGTATGGCTAATGAAGAACATCATCATGAACATGCAGATGCTGCTCATCACTAAAAATATTATTAAAGATTTTTTCAATAACAATTAAAATTTAAAAAAATGGTAGGAAGTATTGCTGCAATTGGCGCTGGATTAGCTGCTATCGGTGCTGGTATTGGTATCGGTCAGATTGGTAAAGGTGCTGTTGAAGGTATTTCTCGTCAGCCAGAAGCTGCGAATGATATCCGTTCAAGTATGATTGTTGCTGCTGCATTCGTTGAGGCCGTTGCCTTGTTTGCTGTGGTTGTTGCCTTATTAGGTAACGGATAATCAATTTGGATATCCAAAAAATTAAATAGGCCCTAGCACAGGGCGAAGGGCCTATTTTAACTTTGAAATTATTAATTAAGATAAACGAATCTTATGTTCATATTAGAAATTAACCCTTTAGTATTACCAGATATCGGTTTGGTATTTTGGAATACCATTGCGTTTGTAGTTTTATTAGTGATATTAGGCAAGTTTGCATGGAAGCCAATGTTAAAAGCTATTTTAGATCGTGAAAACGGTATTGAAGAAGCTTTGTTGCGTGCAGACAAGATGAAGGCTGAAATTGCAACTATGCAAAACGAAAACGAAACTTTGTTGGCTAAGGCACGCGAAGAGAGAGCTACATTAATCAAAGAAGCAAAAGAAGCTTCTGAAAAAATGATAGCAGATGCGAAAGAAAAAGCAAAGTCAGAATATGACAGAATTTTAGCTGATGCACAATTGGCTATCCAACAACAAAAAAATGCAGCCATCACTGATGTAAAAAATCAAGTGGGTGGGTTGGTGATTGATGTTGCTGAAAAAATATTAAGAAAAGAGTTGTCTAATAAAGCAGAACAAGAAGCTTATATTAAGCAATTAGCTGAAGGAGTTAAATTAAATTAAAAAAGATGTCTAACGCACGTTTAGCAAGTAGATATGCAAAAAGTTTAATTGATTTAGCTACAGAGCAAAATCAATTAGAGACAATATATGCAGACATGAAATATATTCATGCTGTTTGTAATGCTAATCAAGATTTTGTTAATGTATTAAGAAGTCCAATTATTAATGCAGGTCAAAAGAATAGCATCATTGATGCTGTCACCAAGAGTAATGTAAGCAGCTTGACCAATTCATTTACTGTTTTATTAGTAAAGAAAGGCAGAGAAGCTGTATTACCTGAAATGGCCACTGCTTTTATTGAGCAGTACAATGCGATTAAAGGAATACATCAAGTTACTTTAACTACTGCAGTTCAAGTAAGTGACGATTTGAAAAAATCAATTGAAGAAAAAGTAAAATCAGCACATCAGTTTGCATCAGTTGAGTTAACTACTAAAACAGATGAAGCTATTATTGGTGGATTTGTTTTAGAATTCAATAACAATATCGTTGACGCGAGTATTGCAAGAGATTTAAGAGATATCAAAAAGCAATTTTTGAATAACGAATTTATAAGTAAAATATAAAATAACAATTACATTAAAATAGACAGTTATGGCGGACATTAAACCTGATGAAATATCAGCGATACTAAGACAGCAATTGAGTAATTTCAATGCTTCGGCTGATTTGGAAGAAGTGGGAACCGTATTACAAGTGGGTGATGGTATTGCCCGTGTATATGGTTTAAATGGCGTTAGAAGTGGTGAATTGGTGGAGTTTGAAAACGGCGTTAAAGCAATTGCATTGAACTTAGAGGAAGACAATGTGGGTGTGGTATTGATGGGAGATAGCAAGTCAATCAAAGAGGGAAACAAAGTAAAGAGAACTGGTCAGATCGCTTCTATTAAAGTAGGAGAAGGTTTGGTGGGTCGTGTAATTAATATGTTAGGTGAGCCTATCGATGGAAAAGGTCCTATCAAAGGTGATTTATATGAAATGCCATTGGAGCGTAAAGCACCAGGGGTAATCTTTAGAGAGCCTGTAAAAGAGCCACTACAAACAGGTATCAAAGCGATTGACGCGATGATTCCTATTGGTCGTGGTCAGCGTGAGTTGGTTATCGGTGACCGTCAAACAGGTAAGACTGCAATTTGTATTGATACTATTATCAATCAAAAAGAGTTTTATGATGCTGGTCAACCAGTGTATTGCATCTATGTTGCGATTGGACAAAAAGCATCTACTATTGCTGGTGTTATGAAAACATTAGAAGAGAATGGTGCAATGGCTTATACAACTATCGTTGCTGCTTCTGCAGCGGATCCAGCTCCTCAACAATTCTATGCTCCATTCGCTGGTGCTGCTGTGGGTGAGTTCTTCCGTGATTGTGGTAAGCCAGCATTGATTGTATTTGATGACTTATCAAAACAAGCGGTAGCATATCGTGAAGTATCATTATTGTTAAGAAGACCTCCAGGTCGTGAAGCATATCCTGGTGATGTATTCTATTTACATAGTCGTTTATTAGAGCGTGCTGCGAAAGTAATTGCGAACGACGAGATTGCTAAGAACATGAACGATTTACCAGAATCTATTAAGCATTTGGTAAAAGGTGGTGGTTCTTTAACAGCATTACCAATTATCGAAACACAAGCGGGTGATGTATCTGCTTATATCCCAACAAACGTAATCTCTATTACAGATGGTCAGATCTTCTTAGAAGGTAACTTATTTAACGCAGGTATTCGTCCAGCGATTAACGTAGGTATCTCTGTAAGTCGTGTGGGTGGTAACGCGCAGATCAAATCAATGAAGAAAGTATCTGGTACCTTAAAATTAGACCAAGCATTATACCGTGAGTTAGAAGCTTTCTCTAAGTTTGGTGGTGACTTAGATGCTGCAACTAAGAATGTAATTGATAAAGGTGCAAGAAACGTTGAAATCTTAAAGCAAGCACAATATTCTCCTTTCACTGTTGAGAAGCAAGTAGCGATTATCTACTTAGGTACTCAAGGTTTATTGAAAGAAGTAGCTGTAAGCAAGGTGAAAGAATTTGAAGCGCATTTCTTATTAGAGATGAGCAACAAATTACCTAATGTTTTAGCTGAATTCAAAAAAGGTAACTTACCTGAAGATGGATTAAAACAAATGGTAGATCTAGCCAACGGTTTGATTCCTCAATACAAATAAATTCAATGAAAGCCCCGAACTAAATTCGGGGCTTTTTGTTATAAGTATATGTCCATCATTAAAGTAGATTCTTTGTGTAAAAATTTTGGTAGCCTTGAAGCTGTCAAGGATTTATCTTTTGATGTGAATGAAGGTCAGATATTTGGCTTTTTGGGTCAAAATGGATCTGGTAAGAGCACTACTATAAGAATGCTGCTTTCTCTGATTCATCCAACCAGTGGACATATTGAAATTTTTGGTCAAGATATTACCGCTCAGCGAAATCAGATTGCCAAAAAAATGGGTGCCATTATCGAGCGACCAGATTTATATCCTTATTTAACTGCTAAAGAACATCTGCAATTATTCGCCAAGCTAAGCCAGAAAAAAATCAGTGCTAGTCAAATTGAACATACCTTACAACAGGTTGGCTTGTCTAATAGAGCTTTGGATAAAGCACAAACATTCTCCTTAGGAATGAAGCAGCGTTTAGGGATCGCTATAGCTTTAGTGCATCAACCAGAACTAGTTATTTTAGACGAGCCCACCAATGGATTAGATCCTCAGGGTATTGCCGATATTAGACATTTAATCAAAGACCTGGCTCAAAAAGAAGGTAAGACAGTATTAGTGTCTTCTCATTTGCTTACAGAAATAGAGCAAATGGCGCACCAGATTTTGATTATCCATCAAGGCAAGAAAATTGCTTTAGGCCCAACTGCGACATTATTAGATCCATCAAAATCTTTAATGAAACTAAGTACCAATAACGATGTTTTGGCAAAAGAAAAAATTAGTCAATCTGAATTTGCTCCATATGTATTAGATAGAGAAGAAGGTATTTATTTATCTATACCCACTGAAAAAATAGCAGCATTGCATCAATACATAGTGACTGCCGAATTGCCCATAGTATCATTAGAGGCAAAGCGTTCATTAGAAGACTATTTCTTACAAATCACTTCTCAATCCAATTAAATGTGGTCGATTATTCAAATAGAATTGTATAAAATTTATAAAAGGCCAAGAACCTATATTGCTTTTGGTGCCATTGCTGCATTAATTTGGGTAATACAAATGGGTTTGAAGATTGATGGCGAAGCTTATGCTGCTTTTTTAATGAAGGATATCAATAATACTTTGATTGTTGATGGAAAAGTATTGAATGGATATTTGATTTGTTATATTTTATTACAATTGCTTTTGGTGCATGTTCCATTATTGGTAGCATTAATAGCGGCAGATATGTTATCTGGGGAAGCTAATTTAGGAACCCTAAGATTACTTTTTACCACACCTTATAGCAGAACACAGTGGGTATTGGCTAAATTTATCGCTGCAAGTATTTATACTATTTTATTATTAATATGGTTAGCCGCTCTGGCATTGTTTTTAAGCATGTATATTTTTGGCACAGATGATTTATTCTTGATGAAGTCTAATTATGTGGTTTTGATAGAAAGTCAGGATGTGTTTTGGAGATATGTAGGAGCATTTGTTTTTGCAAGCTTCTCTTTGTTAACAGTAACTGCATTAGGATTCTTAATGTCAAGTCTTGCCAATAATTCTATTGGTCCCATTGTGGCAACCATCAGCGCTATTGTGTTTTTCACTATTCTAAGCACTTTGAATATTCCATTATTTAATGTGGTAAAGCCTTATTTATTTACTACTCATATGAATAATTGGAAAGAGTTTTTTGATATTCAAGTCACTGAAAACAATGAAGCCATCACTGGAAGTATTTTAAATATTCAGAAAATCAAAACATCTTTATTGGTGTTGAGTATTCATATAGTTTTATTTGTTGGGGCAAGTGTTGTTATTATGAAAAAGAAAGATGTTTTAAGTTAATATTATGAAAATTAAATGCTTTGCTATAGTTGGTTTATTGTTTTTTGTATCATCTAGCATGACTGCTCAAACCAATGTAGTGGTTGAAAAAGTGAGACAAAAATTGGCACTAGTCAATGATTATGTGGCAGAAGGGGTGATGAAAACAGATGTGTCTTTTATTAAAGCCTCTTTAGGTAAGGTAAAAGTATATTATAAAAAACCCAATCTGATTAAAGTAAAGAAAGATGGTGGTATCTCTTTGTTGCCAAAAGGGGGAGTGTCTATTACCATGAATTCTTTATTAAATACGAATCAATACATTGCCATTGCTTCTGGCAAACAAGTATATCAAGGAAAAAACCTAGAAGTGTACAAATTAGTTCCAACGGATGATCAATTAGAATGGGTAATTTCTACATTATGGATTGATCCTGTGGAATCCTTGGTGTATAAAACTTTCACTACTACCAAGGAGAACGGTAGCTTTGAAATTACCATGGAATATGGTGCTTATGCAAATTATGGATTGCCTTCAAAAATTATCTTTGGATTTAATACGAAGGATTATAAATTGCCTAATGGTATTACTTTGGAATTTGGTGACGAAGCTCCAGTAAGTAAAGAAAAGGCGAAGAAGAATAAAAAAGGCACTATCGAAATCACTTATACTAAGTATACCATTAACAAAGGGGTATCCAATGCTAGCTTTTAATTAGAAAGCGCTAATTTTAATGGCAGATGCGCTATTGTATATTCATATTCTTTTTTGTTTGTTTTAACTCAGTACAAAGTCAATCTGTACAGTTTGTTACAGATATGAATCTTGCAGTTAAATCTTTTGATGTAGCATCTTCAGCAAAAGATTATCAAGCTGTTTTATTAAAATTAGAACCCATTTCAAAAACCTATACGAATGAATGGCTTCCTTTGTATTATATGGCACTTATTAAATCTAGAATGTCCATGTTAAAAATGGATCATGCAGATGATCTAGCAAATCAATCAATTGAGTTGATTGAAAAAGCTAAAAAAATACAAGTGAATGATGAAATACTTTGTGTAGAGAGTTTAGCATATACTGCAAAGATGTCTGTAAGTCCTTATACAAGATGGTTAAGGTATGAGCAAAAAATAAAGTCTCCATTAGTGGCCGCTAAAAAAATCAATAAAGAAAATCCAAGAATCTATGCATTAGAGGCAAGCCTTCAGTATCATATGCCTGTTGTGTTAGGCGGTGGTTGTGCTAAGTCCTATGCAGTTGCAATTTTAGCTTCTGAAAAACTAATTGCGCAGGCAAAACTAAACCCAGCATATTATATGCCTCATTGGGGAGTCAATGTCATTAAAGAAATTACAGATAACTGTAAATAGTATTAAGCTTCGTCTAATCTTTCGTCTACTGCTCCAGCAAACATTCTAGCACTCATTTTCTTAAGTGGATTCAAACGCATGTCATGATATCCCTGTCTAGCATGTATAATTCTAACGCATTCAAAAATACTTGCAGTGAATGAGCTAGCATCTGCTTTGTTTTTTCCAGCAATATCAAAAGCGGTTCCGTGATCTGGACTAGTTCTTACAATAGGAAGGCCAGCTGTAAAATTCACGCCTTCTCCAAAAGCCAATGATTTAAATGGAATTAAACCCTGATCGTGGTACATGGCCAATACGCCATCAAATTTCTCATGCGCACCTCTAGCAAAAAAAGCATCTGCTGAGTAAGGTCCAAATACCAATATATTTTGCTTGCTTTCTTTAATAGCAGGCTTGATGATTTCTATTTCTTCTTTTCCAATTAAGCCTTCGTCACCTGCATGTGGGTTTAAAGCGAGTACGGCAATTCTAGGTTTATCAACACCAAAATCTTTTTGCAAACTAGCATTGAGTATGGCTAATTTTTGTTTGATTTTATCTTTAGTGATATGCTTAGCAATTTCACCTACTGTAACATGTTCTGTAACCAAGGCCATTCTTAAATTTTCTGCAACTAATAGCATTAAGTTTTCTGTGTTACCAAAGGCATGTTGTAAATAAGGAGTATGTCCACTAAAATTAAATGCGTCCGATTGAATATTCTTCTTGTGAATAGGTGCAGTTACTATTCCATCAATTGTCTTGTTCTTTAATGCTTCAACCGCTTTCTCTAAAGAAATGAGTGCATATTTACCACCTGTTGCAGTTAATTCACCTGGAGTGATTTCAACTTCCTCTTCCCAACAATTGAATACATTCACTTGTTTTGGATTCAACTTAGAAAGATCGTTCAAAACGGCAAAGGTTAGGTTGAATTCAGGCAAGCCCTTTCTATAAAAATTGATAGTTTTATTATTCGCAAAAACAACAGGTACCATAAAATCAAGGATTCTGCTATCAGACAGGGATTTAATGATTAATTCCAATCCAATACCATTCAAGTCACCACAAGTGAAGCCAATAACCGGTTTTCTGATCTCAGTGTTCATATCCTATTGATTAGGCTGTAAAAGTACGCACAAAAACCTAACTTTGCTACATGCAATACACACTTAAAAAATCGCTCGGTCAGCATTTCTTAATGGACAAGACCGTTTGTGAAAAAATACGCGCTGTATTGCTGGAAGAGCCCATCAAACAATTGGTGGAAGTAGGGCCTGGAGCAGGGGCATTAACAGAGTTTATTTATAAAATCCCCACTCATTCATACAAGGCAATAGAATTAGATACCGAGAAAGTGAATTACTTATTACATGCTTATCCTGATTTGGCGGGTAAGTTGATTAATGAGGACTTTTTAGAAACAGCTATACCTTTTGATGGGTCCTTTGTTTTAGTAGGTAATTTCCCCTACAATATTTCTACTCAAATTGTATTTAAAGTTTTGGACTGGAAAGCGCAAGTACCGTTGATGGTGGGTATGTTTCAAAAAGAAGTGGCAGAAAGAATTGCAGCAAAGCCACATTCCAAAGCTTATGGTATATTAAGTGTTTTAGCACAAGCATTTTATGATGTAACTTATTTATTTGATGTACCACCAGCGGCATTTAATCCACCACCCAAAGTAGATAGTGGTGTAATCATGTTTAAACGAAAAGCCAATTTTCCAGCAATGGTATCAGAAAAAAGTTTTTATCATATTGTTAAAATGGCATTTGGTCAAAGAAGAAAAATGCTTCGAAATCCATTAAAGCCTTATTTTACTGCAGCTCAATTAGAAGACCCCATATTTACCAAGAGGGCAGAAAATTTAACATTTGAAGACTACGCGGCACTCACCTTTAAAATGCATCAACCTTAATTGACTATGTCAGTAAAAGTTATCATCACAGCACCAGTTCATCCTTATTTGTTGGAAACCCTTTCTAGTAAAGGGTTTGAATCTGTGTACGAGCCGGCTATTACTTATCAAGAATTGAGTGAAATAATAGTAGATGCTATTGGTATTATTGTAACCACCAGATTAAAGATTGATGCATCCATCATAGATAAAGCAGTTCAATTAAAATGGATTGGAAGATTGGGAAGTGGAATGGAATTAATTGATGCTGCTTATGCTGCAACAAAAGGTATTCAATGTGTATCCAGTCCGGAAGGTAATCGAACTACTGTTGGAGAACATAGTTTAGGCTTACTCTTGAGTTTAATGAATCGCATTAATAGTTCATATGCAGAAGTTAAAGAAGGTAAATGGATCAGAGATTTAAATAGGGCAGATGAACTTACTGGAAAAACGGTTGGCATTATTGGATATGGAAATACTGGATCAGCTTTTGCAAAAGTTTTATCTGGTTTTGATGTTCAAATTTTAGCAGTTGATATATTGCCCAAAAATATTGATCACCCTAATATTAGTTTGTCTAGTTTAAAAGAAGTGCAGGAAAAGGCAGATGTGATTAGTTTACATTTGCCTCTAACCGATTTGACTTATCACTATGCGAATGATGCTTTTTTTGATGGTTTAAGAAAGAAGCCTTATTTCATTAGTACCTGTAGGGGCCAGGTAACCGATACTGCAGCATTGCTAAAAGCGCTTCAAAATCAATCAATTAGAGCAGCCGGATTGGATGTTCTGGAGAACGAGCAATTAGCTACTTATTCTGCAGCTGAAAAAGCTCAGTTAGAGCAGTTGATGTCCCTGCCGCAATTCCTTGTAACCCCTCATATTGCTGGGTATAGCCACGAAGCTTATCAAAGAATGGCCCTGGTTACCCTCGAAAAATTAGGCATCATTTAAGCTAATTTTTATATATTTGTGTACTGCAACGCTACAATTATGTGGCGTTGTATTTTTTTTATAGACAAAACAGAAGGATATGAGTGAAATTAATGCTTACGTAACCCAGGAGACATTTGATAAAATGCGTGAAGAGCTTCATAAGCTAAAATCGGTAGATCGTCCTGCTGCATCTAAAGCTATTGCTGAAGCTAGAGAAAAAGGAGATTTGAAAGAAAATGCCGAGTATGATTCTGCAAAAGAAGCACAAGGCATGTTGGAAGCAAAAATTAAACAATTAGAAGCTACTATTTCTAATGCAAAGATTGTAGATACTAGTACCATCGATACTAGCAAAGTAACTATATTAACCAAAGTGACTATTACGAATTTAGCTACCAATAAAACTATCACTTATCAAATTGTTGGAGAAAAAGAAGCTGATTTAAAAGCTGCTAAAATTTCCGCTACTTCACCCATTGGAAAAGGATTATTGGGAAAGAAGGTTGGGGAGATTGCCGAAGTGCAAGCACCTAATGGTACAATGAAGTTTAAGGTTGATAATATCACTGTCTAGTACATGACTATTTTTTCTAAAATAATAGCAGGCGAGATTCCTTCCTACAAAATTGCAGAGTCGGAATTATTTTATGCATTTTTAGATATTGCTCCTTTACAAAAAGGGCACACCTTAGTTGTGCCTAAAATAGAGATAGACAAAGTTTTTGATCTGCCCTCTAGTTATTTATCAGAAATGCTCGTATTTGCTCAGCCTATAGCGAAAGCAATAGAGACTAGTTTTCCTTGTAATAGAATCAGTATGGTAACTGTTGGATTAGAAGTGCCTCATGCGCATATGCACCTCATTCCAATCAATGGGGCAAATGATATCAATTTTGCAGCACCTAAATTGAGTTTTTCTGTAGAAGAATTCAAATCCATTCAAGCAAGTATTCGTCAGCATTTATAAATGCATTATTTTTTCTGAATGCGTTCAGGATTTTTAGCAATAAAATTGCTCCAACTATTCGCTTTTTTAGCAGATTTTTTTCCTTTCACCACGGATTTTGTAGGAAGTATCAAACCTCTGGTTTGTTGATGATGGCATAATGCTACTGCTAAAGCGTCTGTTGCATCATAATATTTAGGCTGTTTTTTGATGCTGAACACTCGTTCTAGCATTTTCCAAATCATTTCTTTATCAGCATTGCCATTACCCGTTATTGCTTGCTTCACTTTTTTAGGAGCATATTCTGCTACAGGTAAATCATAATGCATTGCAGCAGCAATAGCAACACCTTGGGCTCTACCCAATTTCAGCATACTTTGTACATTTTTACCAAAAAAGGGTGCTTCAATGGCAAATTCTGTTGGATGATGTTTCTCAATTAGTTCAATAATTTTCGCATGAATCAATTGAAGTCTAGCATAGATATCTTTTTCTTTGGTAAGTTTTAAAACATCCATTTCGATTAGACTGGGCTGTGCACCTCCTTTCAAAAGGGCATATCCAAGTATTTGTGTGCCTGGATCTATTCCAAGAATTATAGGTGTAGTAGACATCTGGAATAAAGTTACATATATCATATCAATTTCCGAACTTTATAGCATATGTTATCTACTACTGCCAATAAAATGTTTGCCCTTGCAAAAAAAGGAGTTGGTATTTTTTTATTTATTATTTGTAGTGTTGCTATTTATAAAGAAGTGGGTACTAATCAGAATATTGTTCAATATGGAACAGAAATGAGTATTCAATTTCAAAAAATTGTTTTTCATCAATGGTTTATACTATTTCTTTTGATGCTACTGAATTTTCTAATTGAATCTTACAAATGGAAAATTGTATTAAAATCTGACATCAAAATAAATATGCTTACATCTTTGAAAAGTGTTTTTGTTGGTCAGGCATTTGCATTTTATACTCCCAATAGAATAGGAGAATATGTTGGAAGAACAATGATGTTAGATACTGAAAAAAAAGTTATAGCATTAGGTAGAATGGCATGGGCTTCTTATGCACAAATGATAGTAACCATTATTATGGGAGCTATTGCAATTTACATCAATCCACCTTTTTTATCATGGTTAAAATGGGCAACCCCATTACTACTCATTTTTGCATTGATAGTGTATTTCCATAAAGTTACTTTTTCAGGTTTTTTAAAATCCTTCAATTTTTTACAAATTGAAATCCAGGTCAAAAAGAAATTACTAGCCTTATCCTTTTTAAGATATAGCGTGTATTTGATGCAATACACTTGGGCTGCACATATATTAAATATTCCTATTCCATATATAGCGCTTTGGTTGGGCTTGGCTGTGATGTTCTTAAGTTTAAGTATAGTACCTACCATTAGTATCACAGAATTAGTGATAAGAGGACAACTTATTTTATTGCTATTATCACCTTTTTGTCAAAATAGCTTGATGTTGATCTCTTTATCAACCATCATCTGGGCCGTTAATTTTTTGTTACCTGCTATTATAGGGGCTTTTTTATTGTTGGGTTTTAGATTAAAGCAATAACTTTAAGGAACCTCATGCTATTTATTCAATTATTTTTTACGCTTATTTCTTTTTTCATACCCGCAGATAATAATATTTGTAGGCAGCCCAATACTTCTTATAAAGAAGGCGAAAAAATCAAATACAGTATCTATTATAATGTAATTGGTATTTATGTAAGTGCTGGGAAAGCAGAGTTTACCACCCAGTTGAGCAGCTTTGAAGGAAAAGATACCTATACTTTTAGAGCTATTGGAAAATCCAATAGCAAATACGATTGGATATTTAAAGTAAGAGATGTTTATGAATCTATTGTAGATGTTAAAACACTTTTACCTTATCAGTTTACAAGAAATATAAATGAGGGAAGTTTTCACCAAACTGATTTGATTAGTTTTAATCAAAAAGCTAAGAGTGCAACTACATTAGGTAATACTTATCCAACCTTTGATTGTACTTATGATGTGATTAGTGCAATTTACGCGGCTAGAAATATTAGTTTCGATAATTTACAACTCAATGAAAAAGTATATTTGAATTTCTTTTTAGATAAAGAATTGTATCCATCTTATTTTAAATATTTAGGAAAGGAGCAGGTTACTACACAATACGGTACTTTTAAAGCAATCAAATTAGCCCCATTATTGGTGAAGGGGTCTATGTTTAAAGGTGGAGAACAGATGACTATTTGGGTAACGGATGATGCCAATCACATACCGGTAAGAATTCAAACACCTATTATAGTGGGCAATATTAAAGTGGATATGGTGGGTTATGAAAATTTAAGACACCCTCTAAACTCTTTGATTGAGTTAGTTCAATAACCATTCAGACAGCGTACTGGTTTTTCCAGCTCTAATTCCCTTTTCTGTCATTTCTAAATTACAAGTTTCATTTACTGGGTCGTGTTCAAAGAATAATTGATAATTATTCTTCAATGCTTCTTGTAAGAATAGGTCTTTTTCATTTAATGTAAGTAATGGTTGCATATCATAGCCCATCACATAAGGCAGGGGAATATGACTTATGGATGGAAGCAAGTCAGCCATGTACACTAAAGTTTGATTGTTGTATTGGATCTTAGGTAATAACATACCTTGAGTATGTCCATTGACTACAATACAACTGATGGATTTTGTAAAGTGTATGGTTTGTAAACTATCATTACTTTGAAAAGGAGGCAAACTAATTATTTTTAACTGTCCACTTGCTAATAATGGATCAATATTCTCTTTTAAGAAAGAGGCTCTTTCTCTTCTATTAGGGTGTTGAGCAGTTTCCCATTGCGGCTCGCTTACCCAATAAGTTGCTTTTGGAAAGCTTAAGCTTAATTGATTGTCTTTGATACAAACAGCACCACCCACATGATCAAAATGTAAATGGGTTAACAATACATCTGTAATATCATCCATTCCTAATTCCAGTTTTGCCAAACAGGATGCTAATGTCTGTGTATTACTTAAATGGTAATGTCCCATAAACTTTTCATCTTGTTTATCGCCCATACCAGTATCAATCAAAATTTTTCGATCTCCTTCAATCACCAATAAACATCTGAGTGCCCAATTGCATAAATTATTTTCATCTGCGGGATTCAATTTATTCCAAATCAGTTTTGGAACTACGCCAAACATGGCACCGCCATCTAATTTAAAATTTCCAGTATGTATACTATGTAGTTGCATTTTTTTGATATTGTGCTGTTCTATACAACAAAATTAAACCAATTATAAAGAAGCTACCTAATACTAGTACAGAGTTTCTTTGCGATCCCGTCAATTCATTGATAAAGCCAAAGCTAAACATACCAATTACAATGGCAATTTTTTCTGTAACATCAAAGAAGCTGAAAAAGCTGGCTGTATCGTAAGTAACTGGCATTAATTTTGAATATGTGCTTCTACTTACTGATTGTATTCCGCCCATTACAAATCCAACAATCACGGCTAAAACATAAAACAAATACACATCGTTTCTAGGTAATAAATAACCCATTATACATCCTCCAATCCAAATAAGCACCGCTACCATCAAAGTATTAAAATTGCCCCAAGAGGTAGCCAATTTGGCCATTAAATTAGCTCCAGGGATGGCTACAATTTGAATAATGAGTATCGCAATAATTAAATTGGTGGTAGGGATATTCAATTCGCTTTTTCCATAAAGGGTTGCTGCCAACATCACTGTTTGAACGCCCATATTGTAAAAGAAAAATGCCCCTAAAAATCTTTTCAATAAAGGCAGGTGCATTAATTGTTTCCATACTTTATGTAATTCCTTGTATCCCGAAGTGAAAATATTTTCTTGCTTTTTACCACTAGCAATATGCAATCCATTAGGCAATCTACCAATGGCCATCCAGCCAAATCCTACCCACCAAATTCCCACTAATAGAAAAGATATTTGAGAAGCTTTGCCCACGGTGATACCAAATAGATCAGGCTTTAATACAAATACAAAGCAAATGATCTGTAATAAAACAGAGCCGATATAGCCCATCATAAAACCTTTGGCACTAATACGGTCTCTATCTTCAGGTGCTGCGATTTCTGGTAAGTAAGAATTGTAAAAAACTAAGCTGCTCCAAAAACCTACACAGGCAATGATTACAGAGATGAGTCCTCCTATAATATGATCACTGTCAAAAAAATATAAAGAAGCACAAGAGAGACTTCCCATGGTACAGAAGAATCTTAAAAACTGTTTCTTGTTTCCTTTATAGTCAGCAATGGAAGATAAAATAGGTGACATCAATGCTACAATTACAAATGCAATTGCTAAGACATAATTATACAAAGCTGTATTGGTAAATTCATAAGAACCAATTTTCACTTTATCAATTAAAGTATTTTCATTCCCATCTCCGGTGATGGCTTCATAATAAGCAGGGAAAATGGTAGAAGTGATGACTAAATTATAAACACTATTGGCCCAATCATACATGGCCCATCCATTGACTACTTTTTTAGAGGCAGTTTGCATAGCTTTTCGTTTGTTTCTAAAAATACAAAGAAAATAGCAAGATTAGATCCAATGATTGTAGATAAGAACCAAAAGAGCAGTTCCTAAGATAATACGATACCAACCAAACAAAGCAAAACCTTGCTTTTGGACTATTTTAATAAAGAATTGAACCGATAATAATGCAACAATAAATGCTACAATAGCACCAATAGTTAAAGTGAAAAGATTGTCTGATGCAAAAACTTCCGGATTGGATTGGTACACATCTAATGTGCTTTTTGCAGATGCGGCCAACATGGTGGGCACTGCTAAAAAGAAGGAGAATTCTGCTGCCGCTTTCTTGGTTAACTTTTGTGACATACCACCAATAATGGTTGCGGCACTTCTGCTTAGTCCAGGAAATAAAATAGACAATACCTGAAAACATCCAATGATAAAAGAAGTCTTGTAGGATTGTTCTTTTTCTTCGTTGATAGACATTTCATTTGACTTGAAAATTCTGTCAATGAATAATAATATAACACCACCCGCCACCATCACAATTGCTATAGTGGTCAAATTATTTAATGCAGCATCAATATATTTTTTTAATGCAGCTCCAAAAATTAAAGCAGGAATTACTGCTACGATTAATTTTAAATAGAAACTAATCTGTCTAAAATTGAAAAATTGTTTTCTATAAATAATTAATACAGATGCAATGGCAGCAAATTGAATGACAATTTCAAATAAATCAACAAATGGACTATCTGCAATGCCCAAAATTGGGTTCGCAAATTTCATATGTGCAGTGCTAGAAATAGGCAAAAATTCTGTTATGCCTTCAATGATGGCAATGATAATAGCTTGAAATTGATTCATCTCTTAGTCTTTTTTGAAGATGGCGTAGATCTCAATAACAAAGCCAATAATAATAACAATTGGAGCTAAAGTAATTCTTCTAAAGCTATACACTTCATTAGGGTCGAACACATCTGGATTAGGACTCTTGCCTCCCGACATTAATAACATACCAATAACAATACATGCTGCACCAATAAGCATCCATGTATAGTTGGATTTGCCAAAAAACTGTAATGATTTTTTATCCTTAGGTTGATTCATGATATAAATTTTAATAAAGTTCGTCTAGTTTCATTTTTAAATATTTCACCACACTTCTGTAAGTACTTAACACAGAAATACCTACCCCGACAATAATCAAACCAAAAAATAAGATCAGGTTATTGCCTACACCTTGTAAGGTTTGAATTTGTGGAAATTGTGATGCAGTCCATTGAATTAAACCAAATAATACAACTAAGGCAATGCCTGCACTGATTAAACCATTGATGAGTGCACGAATCACTAATGGCTTTGATATAAAGCTTCTTGTGGCACCCACCATTTGCATGGTTTTGATCAAGAAGCGATTACTGAACATAGCAAGTCTAATGGTATTATCGATACTTACAATTACAATCACACATAAAATAATAGACATTACTAAAAAGATGATACCCACTTTTGCAGCTCTTTCGTTTAAGCTAGAAACCAAACTTTTAGGGTATTGAATATCCGCTATATCATTTTTAAATTGAGCACCAATATTTGTAGTTATTTTACTTAAACTATCAGGGTTAACATATTGAGCTTTGGCGAAAAAGTCAACACTTTCTGGAAGCGGATTCACATCTAAAATTTTTGCCCAATCTTCGCTGTTCTCGGCGTTCCAAATTGCTTTTGCTTTTTCCTTGTCTACATATTCTACATTTTTTGCGTAGGGTTGACCTGCAATAAATGCCTGTAATTTGCCGATGGTATTTTTGTCAGTGCCCTTTAAATAAACACTAATTCTAATGTCTTCTTTGAAATTGTCTCCGATGGTACGAAGGTTTAAGAATAACCACCCCATAATGCCCATTATAAACAGTACAATCGCCACCCCAATAATGCTATAGATATAGTTGGGTTTACTGCGTTTTAAAGATGCGGAGTTGGTTCCTGCCATAGTATTAAAATTTTACTGGTTCGCTTTGCAAATGTAGGGTTTTGAGCGCTAAAGACTTACATTTGCAAAGGCTGAATTAGCCAAAATTTAGTCAAAAATAGGGCTATCATAGAATTTTTAAGATAATTTAAGAAATGGAGTATCAATTTAGGGCCATAGAGAAAAAATGGCAGGATCAATGGAAGGTTCAAAAAGCGTATCAGGTTTCTAATAATTCTGATAAACCTAAGTGTTATGTATTGGACATGTTCCCTTATCCAAGTGGTGCTGGTTTGCATGTAGGGCATCCTTTGGGTTATATTGCTTCAGATATTTACAGTAGATATAAGCGTTTAAAAGGATTCAATGTTTTGCATCCTATGGGTTATGATGCATTTGGATTACCTGCAGAACAATATGCTATAGAGCATGGGGTACATCCTGCAAAAAGCACCCACGGGAATATTGATAATTTCAGAAAGCAATTAGATAATATAGGATTTTGTTATGATTGGGATAGAGAAGTAAGAACCTGCGATGCCACCTATTACAAATGGACTCAATGGATTTTCTTACAATTATTCAATGCATATTATGATAGAGCAGCTCAAAAAGCTACTCCTATTGCTCAATTAATTGCAGCATTTGAAAAAGAAGGAAATCTTTCACATGAATGTCCAGGAAATGCAAAGCTTCAATTTGATGCAGCTGCTTGGAAATCTATGAGTGAAAAAGAACAACAAGATATTTTGATGCAGTATCGCTTAGCTTTTTGTGGATACGGCGAAGTGAATTGGTGTGAGGCTTTGGGTACGGTTTTGGCGAATGACGAAGTGATCAATGGTTTTAGTGAGAGAGGAGGGCATCCAGTGGAGAAGAAAAAATTGCGTCAATGGTATTTGAGAATTACTGAATATGCAGATAGATTATTGACTGGACTGGATACTATTCAGTTTAGTGATGCCATGAAAGAGATGCAATCTAATTGGATTGGCAAAAGCTATGGTGCTGAAATAGATTTTAAAGTTCAAGGTACGGATCAGGTATTAAAAGTATATACCACAAGACCTGATACCGTTTTTGGTGTTGACTTTATGGTAGTTGCGCCAGAGCATGAATTGATTGAAAAAATTACACCAGCATCTCATCAAGCGGAGGTTGCGAATTATATTGCTTATGTAAAAAGCAGAAGCGAAAGAGAAAGAATTGCGGAGAAAAAAATTACAGGTTGCTTTACCGGAGCTTATGTAGTTAATCCTTTTAATCAACAAGCTATTCCAGTTTGGATTTCTGAATATGTATTAGCAGGTTATGGCACTGGGGCCATTATGGCGGTTCCTTGCGGAGATGATAGAGACTTTAAATTTGCGCAACATTTTAATATTCCTATTACCAATATCATTGGAGAGGCATTTAATGGAAATGAAGCTAATCCTACAAAGGAAGCAAAATTGTGCAACAGCGATTTTTTAAACGGCATTGTTCAAAAAGACGCCATTGCAATTGTGAATGATAAGATAGAGGAAATGGGTATTGGTAAGCGCAAAGTAAATTATAAAATGCGTGACGCTGCATTTAGTAGACAACGATATTGGGGCGAACCATTTCCAATTAAATGGATCAATGGTATAGCGTATCCTTTATCAGAAAATGAATTACCATTGGTATTGCCTAATGTAGATCATTATGGACCTGGTCCAGAAGGAGAGGGGCCATTAGCCAATATTGATACTTGGAAAGCTGCTAATTATGAAACCAATACCATGCCGGGTTATGCTGGAAGCAGTTGGTATTTTTTAAGATATATGGACCCTACTAATGCTAATGAATTTTGTGGTCGAAAAGCAAGTGATTATTGGGGACAGGTAGATTTATACATTGGTGGTACAGAACATGCTGTTGGACATTTATTGTACAGTAGAATGTGGACCAAAGTAATGTATGATTTGGGACATATAGGTTTTGACGAGCCCTATAAAAAATTATTGAATCAGGGTATGATTCAAGGAAGTTCAAGATTTGTGTATCGTAAAAGAGGTACACAGGTTTTTGTATCTGCAGGATTAATTGGATCACAAGAAGTAGATCAATTGCATGTGGATGTGAATATTGTAGATGGAGTAGAATTAGATACAGAAGCATTTAAAAAGTGGAAGCCAGATTATGCCAATGCTACATTTGAATTAGAAGATGGAAAATATATCTGCGGTGTTGAAGTAGAGAAAATGTCTAAGTCTAAATTCAACACAGTAAACCCTGATGATTTGGTAAACAAGTATGGTGCTGATACATTTAGAATGTATGAAATGTTCCTTGGTCCAGTTGAACAAAGCAAACCATGGGATACAAAAGGTATTGAAGGGGTGCATAGATTTATCAAGAAATTCTGGCGTTTATTTTACGATGAAATGAAGGGTCAGGTATGGGTCAATGAAACTCCAACCAATGAAGAGTACAAGATCTTACATAAAACCATCAAGAAGATTGAGGAAGATACAGAACGCTATAGTTTTAATACAGCAGTAAGTACTTTCATGATTTGTATTAATGAATTGTATGATATTGGCTGTCATAAAAAAGAGATACTAGAACAAGTATTGATCTTGATTACGCCGTATGCTCCGCATTTTGCAGAGGAATTATGGGCATTGATTGGAAATAAAGGTTTGATTGTAGATGCTCCATTTCCTGTATTTGAATCAAAGTATGTAGTAGAGTCTAGCAAAGAGTATCCTGTAAGTATCAATGGAAAAGTTAGAGTAAATATCTCTATTGCATTGGATGCTACAGAAGAACAAGTAAAAGAGATTGTATTGGCTAATGCGACTATCCAAAAGTGGGTAGAAGATAAGCCTTTGAAAAAATTGATTTTTGTAAAAGGGAAAATGATTAATATCGTTATATAATTTTTTAAATACGCTATATGAAAAAAGTATTTTTAAGTGTTGGTCTTTTTGTGATGGTATGTGTGAATGCACAAATGCCTAGTAATAATCTTCCAAGATTTATTCGTTGGGTAGATAATGAACAAATTTTAGTGAGCACTAAGTTAAATAAGGAAACTACCGCTAAAGAGTATCTATACAATATAAAGACCAAGCAATATGTTGCAGCTCCAGCTGCTGCTTTACCTGCGACAGAAAAAACTGTAATAGTTAAAAATGCTAATATTTATTTAAAAGAAAATGGTACAGAGACTCAATTGACATTTGATGCAGTGGAGGAAAAGAATCCAACGCTTTCTCCAGACGGCAACTTTGTAGGTTATACAAAAAACAATAATTTATATACTATTAGTTTATCTGACAAGAAAGAACACGCTATCACTTCAGAAAACACAAAAGGTATTTTAAATGGTTATGCAAGCTGGGTATATTTTGAAGAAATATTTGGTCGCCCTACTCAGTACCGAGCATTTTGGTGGAGCCCTGACAGTAAGTATATTTCTTTTATGCGCTTTGATGAGCGTGAAGTGCCAATGTTCCCTATTTACAATAGTGATGGACAACATGGTTTTATTGAAGAAACAAGATATCCTAAAGCAGGAGATCCTAACCCAACTGTGAAAATTGGATGGACTAGTCCAACCGGTGGCAATATTACTTGGGCAGATTTTAATGAGCAAGAAGATCAATATTTTGGATGGCCTATTTGGAATCCAAATAATAACAGCATGTGGATGTCATGGATGGATCGTGGACAAAACAATTTAAAGATCTACGAATTAGATATGGCTACTGGAGCAAAGAAAGAAGTTTATAAAGAATATCAAAAAACTTGGATCGATTTAGAAGATAGAGTGAGTGGCAGAATTAATTTCTTAGCTAATAACAAAGGATATATTGCACAATCAGATGCTACTGGTTGGAATCAATTATATTTATATGATATCAATGGCAACTTGATCAATCCTATTACCAATGGAAAATACACTGTTACCAGTATTAAATTAATAGAAGAAAAAACGAAGACTATCTATTTCACTGCAAGAGGTATTGAAAATACAGCAAGAGTGGATTTTTATAGTATTGGATTTGATGGTAAAAATTTAAAGAGATTATCTAAAGGCAACTTTAATTATAGTCAAGTGAATTTGTCGCCAGATGCAAAACATTTCGTAGGATTATACAGCAATGCAACAACACCAACTGCCTTATCTATTTTTGACATACCTAAAAAAGGAGAGCCTGCAGTAGAAAACATTGGAACAGCAGTAGATTCAAGTTTTAAAGCAGAAGACTATGCAAAAACAGAATTAATTAGAATTAAAAGTGCAGATGGTTTATATGAATTACCAGCATTAGTTACTTGGCCAAAAAATATGGATCCAAATAAAAAGTATCCAATGCTAGTAAGTATCTATGGCGGTCCTAGCGCAGGAACAGTGATGGATAACTGGACTAATCCTGCCTATAAAGAACCATTGGCAAAAGATGGATTGATTCAAGTAGCATTTGACCATAGAGCGAGTGGACACTTTGGTAAAGAAGGGGTGAACTATATGTATCGCAATTTAGGTTACTGGGAAATGACAGATTATATGACCATGGCAAAATGGTTCATTGAAAATGGACATGCAGATCCAAAGAAAATCGCCATCACTGGATTTAGCTATGGTGGATACATGAGTTGTTATGCTTTAACATTCGGTTCTTCTGTATTTACACATGCAATGGCTGGAGGAAGTGTAACTGCTTGGGAATTGTATGACTCACATTATACGGAAAGATTCATGGATACGCCAAAAGAAAATCCAGAAGGATACAAGTCTGGATCTGTGATGACCCATATTAAAAACTTCAAAGGTGTATTGCAGTTAGTACATGGAACTTCAGATGATAATGTACATATGCAAAACTCTATTCAATTATTAAGTGCATTACAGGATAATGGTAAAGAAGTTGAATTCATGTTGTATCCAGGTGGTAGACATGGATGGGGTGGTGCAAAAGGAAAACATTTTGCAGATTTAAAAACAAAATTCATTTATACTCATTTATTAGAGAAGCCAGTTCCTGCTACTAAATAATTGAATTAATCAACAGATATGTCGAATCCTATTTTAGACGCTGAAAGCCCAAATTTAAATCCTCAGGATAGAGAATTTGAAAATAGTATTCGTCCAACTGCTATTGATGCATTCTCTGGTCAACCTCAATTAATTGAAAACATTAGCATCTTTATTAAAGCGGCTAAAATGAGAGGGGAACCCTTGGATCATATCTTATTTCATGGCCCTCCGGGTTTAGGTAAAACTACACTTAGTAGAATTGTAGCCAACGAAATGGGTGTACAAATCAAAGAAACATCTGGTCCTGTCATTGACAAGCCTAGTGATTTAGCGGGTTTGTTAACCAGTCTAGAACCCAATGATGTATTGTTTATAGACGAGATACATCGATTGAGTACCGTGGTAGAAGAATACTTGTATGCTGCCATGGAGGATTTTAAGATTGATATCATGATTGATAGTGGTCCTAATGCAAGAAGTATTCAAATCAATTTAAATCCATTCACATTAGTAGGGGCTACTACTAGAAGTGGATTATTAACTGCCCCTTTATTGTCAAGATTTGGTATTAAATCAAGATTGGAATATTATCCTGCTACTGTATTACAAAAGATCATTGAAAGAAGTGCACAAATATTATCTGTACAAATTGATAGTCATGCAGCAGGTGAAATTGCTAGAAGAAGTAGAGGAACACCAAGAATTGCCAATGGTTTATTAAGAAGAGTGCGAGATTTTGCACAGGTGTTAAATGATGGTCAGGTTGATTTAGGCATTACACAACATGCATTAAAGGCATTGAATGTGGATGAACATGGATTAGACGAAATGGATAACAGGATTTTATTAGCGATCATTGAAAAATTCAAAGGCGGTCCGGTTGGTATCACTACCATTGCTACTGCAGTGGGTGAGGAGTCTGGTACCATTGAAGAAGTATATGAACCATTCTTAATTCAAGAAGGCTTTTTACAAAGAACGCCTCGTGGACGAGAAGTCACCCACAAGGCGTATGAACATTTAGGGAAAATAAAAACTCAGGGTAATACGCAGGAATTATTTTAGTTTACCACTAATCTAAATCCGTTTCCGTGAATATTTACAATTTCAATTTTTTCGTCTTCTTTTAAGTACTTTCTCAATTTAGCAATGTACACATCCATACTTCTGCCATTGAAGTAGGTATCACTGCCCCAGATTTTTTTCAAGGCTTTCTCTCGAGTTAATAAATCATTCTTATGCTCAGAAAGCATTTTTAATAACTCATTCTCTTTAGGAGACAAAACTTGCACCTGTCCGTTGAATACCAATTCTCTTAACTTAGGATTGAAATGATATTTTCCTAATTCAAACTCTTGGTTATCTACAATTTTATTGTCTTCTTCATTTCTTTTAATAATGGCTTTGATTTTCATTAAAAGCACTTCACTATCAAAAGGCTTGGTAATATAATCGTCCGCACCTAATTTATAGCCAGTGATGATATCTTCTTTTAATGTCTTTGCACTTAAAAAGAATAAAGGAATATCAGGATCTGTATTTCTAATTTCTTCAGCCAGAGTAAAGCCATCCATATGAGGCATCATCACATCTAATAAACAAAGGTCAAATTTTTCTCTTTGAAAAGCAGCTAATCCTAAACGACCATCTCTTTCTAATGTTACTTCATACTCGTCTAGTTCTAGGTAATTTTTTAATACCAATCCTAGATTGCTATCGTCTTCACAAAGAAGTATTTTATATTTTTTCTTGTCTTCCATATTGATTGCTTTATGTAAAGAAACAATTTTTTACAATGGTTCTAAAATTAGGGTTTCCAATCTTTTGTTAAAATATACCTAATCCTTCGTACTTGTACAAATATCACAAATATTACAAGAAATAGGGTCTTTTTCTCCAAAATAATGGGCTAAATACTGACTTCTACAGCTTAAGTGGGCATCTTGGATGTATTGCGCAAAAGCTTTGATTCTTTCCAAGAAAGCTTTTTTTCTGGCAGTATATTGATCCAAATCTAACTTCATAAATTCAGCAGAAGTTCTATTCCAATTAAATTGAACAATAGGTTGGTTTTCTTTTTGATGATAATGAATCAATCCCAGTTCTGCTAAATAGATTAATTGCTTTTGAATAAAATAAATATCTCTTTGAACTAAATCTGCTAACAGATTTTCTTGAATCATTTGAGGACTGTCTAAGATTCCCCCATAAGTTCTTAATAAGGTTTGTAAAACAGTACCCGCAATCACATTATTTCTTTCAAATTGCTCAATGGTATTTCTATCCCCTAAAACTTGCACCATGGATGGTTTAAAAGAAGCTTCAGAGAATTTCACATGTCCTTCTTGGGCAATCCATTGTAAAGCATTTCTTGCAATGGTTTTATCTAGATCAAATACCAAACAAAATTGTTCAAAATCAAAAGGGAATTGGTCTTGTTCACCCATGCCAATAGGTAATTGTACAAAATCTGCTAAGTGTTGATACACTTTTTTAATCGTCTCGATAGGAGGGAACTTTTTAGATTGTAAAGCCTCCCAATATTCCCAATCGGATTGCTGGTATAATAAAATTGCTTCAGCTGCTTTGCCATCTCTGCCTGCTCTACCTGCTTCTTGATAGTATTGTTCAATGCTGCCTGGAATATCATAATGAATCACCATTCTAACATCTGGCTTATTAATACCCATACCAAATGCGCTGGTACAAACTACAATTTGAGTTTGATTATTCATCCAAGATTCTTGAACAGCTTTTCTAATATGTATAGGTAATCCTGCATGATATTCTTCTACACTAAATTTATAAGCTTTTAATAATTGGGTAAGTTGGGTAACATTATTTCTTGTGCCGCAATAAATAATAGTAGAACCATTGGTTTGACTTAAAATACTTCTTACACTATGTAATTTGACTGCTACTTTTTTAACTGCATAACTTAGATTAGGTCTTAAAAAACTACTAGTGATTATAGTGGGTTGCTTTAACTGAAGTTGTTTGATCATATCTTCCTGTACCATAGGTATCGCAGAAGCAGTCATGGCCAATACAGGAATCGATGGGAATAATTTTTTGATGATATCTAGCTTTCTATAAGAAGGTCTAAAATCATAACCCCACTGAGAAATACAGTGGGCTTCATCTATAGCTATTAATTGAATGGGAATGCTTTGTAAAAAATCTTGAAAGTTTTTTTGTGCTAATTTTTCAGGGGAGCAATAAATAAATTGATACATGCCTGCTTGAATATCTTTAAATATTCTTTGCTGGGTATAAAAATCAATTTCTCCACCCAAATTGATAGCATTGATATTCTTTGCTTTTAAATCTTTTACTTGATCTTGCATTAATGCAATTAAGGGGCTAATTACAATACCTATTCCTTTTTTACAAAGCACAGGTATTTGATAGCAAATAGATTTTCCTGCTCCAGTGGGCAATAATGTTAATACATCTTTTCCCGCTAAAACAGTTTCAATTACTTCTAGCTGTTGAGGTCTAAAATGACCATACCCCCAATAGGTTTTCAGTATTTCTTGAGGACTACTATATGTACCAGTTGCTTGCAATCTTTACACTAATTTTTTCTTAAACAATCTCAAAGAATTTAAAGCCAATACCACATCACTTAAGCCCATGATCAATGCGCCATATGTTGGCCCCCAGGTTCCTAATAATCCAATTGCTGCAATAGGAATAGCAACTATATTATAAGAGAAAGCCCAAGTAAGATTTTCTTTAATGGTTTCATAGGTTCTTCTACCAAGGCCCAAAGACATGGGTAGGTTTTTTAATCCTTGATTCATTAAAATCACTTGTGCACTTTGTATAGCAATGTGAGAAGCATTGCTTAATGAAATACCTATGGTTGCTTTGGCTAAAGCTGGTGCGTCATTAATACCATCACCTACCATGGCAGTAGGACATGCTTTGGTGAGTGCTTCTAATTTATTTAATTTATCTGCAGGGCTTTGCTCACTAATAATTTCTTGTATGCCCAGGGCATTGCCTACCAATTCGCATTTAGATTTTCTGTCTCCACTTAATAAAATTGTATGAATGCCTTGTCGATGCAATGTTTCAATCACTTCTTTGGCTTCTGGTCTTATTTGATCAGCTACATCCACCCATCCAATGAATTGGTCATTCTTCTGAATATAAATATTGTGTCCGTCTTCTACATTTTTATCTACCAATGTTTTGAATGATCCAGCCCAGTAATGATTTCCTTCTTTATCGGTGGCTTTAATACCTAATCCCTTTACTTCTTCTATGGTACTCCATTTAACTTCTGTTTTGGTTTTCCATTCTGTGCTAATACATTTTGCGATTGGATGATTTGAATATTTTTCCAAAGAGTATACCAGTTCTTTGAATTGTACTTCTTCAATGGCATTGGTAAAATATACTTTGTCAATTACAAAATGTCCTGTGGTTAATGTACCTGTCTTATCAAAAACAACCTGTTTAATATCTTTAAAAGTTTCTAAGCTTTTGGCATTTTTGAAAATCACTCCATTGCGTGCGCCTCTTCCTAAACCTACAGCAATAGCCGCTGGTGTAGCTAATCCCATCGCACAAGGACAGGATATGACTAACACAGCAATAGCTCTTAACATACTTTCTCCAAATCCAATGGAGGTAAAGAAAAAGTTACCCAATAAAGTAAGCACTGCAATACCTAATACCAGTGGCACAAAAATCGCACTAATTTTATCTGCTAAAATTTGCACAGGCGGTTTTTCTCCTTGTGCATTCTTCACCATTTTTAAAATATTAGCAAGCACCGTATCGTCACCCACAGCAGTTACATAAGCTTTAATAGTGCCATTTTCAATGGTGCTACCTCCTAATAAAATTTCACCCGTTTTTCTATGAATTGGAACGCTTTCTCCGGTAACTATTGCTTCATTTACACTAGCTTCTCCCCACAGAATCTTACTATCCATGGGAACTGTTTCACCAGCATTGATTAAAATAATATCACCCACTTTAAGGGTGTTACTTTCCACATTGAAAATAACTTCTTTGTGATGCTCGTCAAATACAATCATATTGGCCATTACTTTCTGTGCTTTTACCAAATCTTTTAAAGCTCTTTGAGTGGATTCGATAGAAGCATCTTCCAAATAATTACCAAAAAACACCAGGGTTAAAATAGTAGCTGCAGTTTCGTAATAAGCAAACGCAGCTCCTTGTCCGATTAAAGTTCCATATAAGCTATAGCCAAATGCTGCAGTTGCGCCAATAGCTACTAATACATTCATATTAGGAATGCCTTTGAAAATACTATTCCATGCACTCTTTCCAAAGTAACTCATTCCCACAATATACACCGGCAGAGTAATGCCTAGTTGTACGAAGGGGTTCATTAAAAAATGAATATGTACACCAGGAATCATATGAATCATCAACGGCAAAGTAAAAATCAAACAGAAGATGGCTCTTTCTTTATTATTGTCTAAAAATCTTTTAGTGATTTTTTCTTCTGAGCCTCTTACTTTATATCCTAAACTATTAATGCCTTTAATTAATTTTTCTTTGCTGGCTTCAAAGGGAAGTTCAAAATTTACTTCCCCTTCCATAAAATTTACTTTTGGCGCAACGACTCCTTCAGATTCTAAATATTTGTGAATAGATAAAGCACAATTGGTGCAGCTCATTCCATCTACTTTTAATTGTACATTTTCCATAAGAAATTATTTATACTACAAAGGTACAACTCCTATATTGTATCTTTGCTTTATGGAAAAAATGTATCGTTTGGAGCAAATTCCATCTATTGCAAAGGAACTGGTGGAGCAATATGGGAGTCATCCCGTTTGGGTATTTCATGCGCCAATGGGTGCAGGCAAAACCACGCTTATTTCGACTATATGCAAGGTGATGGGTGTAGAGGATACCGTATCCAGTCCAACATTCTCCTTAATGAATGAGTATATGGCAGGAAAGAAGCTGATGGTGCATATGGACTGGTATAGAATAGAGGGGGAAGAAGAGGCTGCAAGAGCGGGATTAGCAGCAGCCATAGATGAAGCAGATTATTGTTTTATAGAGTGGCCGGAAAAAGCTCCCTTAATTGTTCCAGAAGACGCCCTACATCTAACTATTGAAATAGTAGATCCAACTACTAGAAAGATATTAGTTCATTAAGCACTTGCTTTTTTGTAACTTAGATAAAAATTGCTACCATGAGTGCTATCAAGCCACAAATCCTTAGCTCATTTTCGTATGAAACACAGGAAGAAGTGTTGGATATTCCTTTTAAATCCAAGCCTCTATTAATTGGTATACCCAAAGAGCGCGCATTTCAGGAAAATAGAATTGCCTTAATTCCAGAAGCGGTAAATGTATTGGTAGCGAATGGACATGAAGTAGTAGTAGAAGCGGGTGCTGGTGAAGGTAGTAGGTATTCAGATAAGGATTATGCAGAAGCTGGAGCTAAAATAGTAATCGATAAAACAGAAGTGTATCAATGTCCTATTTTAGTAAAGACAGCCCCTCCTGTAGAAGCGGATCTTCATTTTTTGCAAATGAATCAAACCATTATTTCTCCGGTACATTTATCGGCATTGAAAAAAGAATTGATGGAGCAATTGATGGCTAAAAAAATTACTGCTTTAGCTTTTGAAAATATTAAAGATGAAAACAATAATTATCCTATTCTAAGAAGTATGGGAGAGATTGCAGGTAGTGCGGTGATGTTAATTGCTGGACAGTACTTAAGTAATTTCAATCAAGGTAAGGGTGTATTATTAGGAGGAATAAGTGGTGTGCCACCAACAAAGGTGGTGATTATTGGAGCTGATATTGTTGGGGAATTTGCAACAAGAAATGCTTTAGCACTTGGAGCTAGTGTGAAAGTCTTTGATAACGATGTTTCAAGATTACAAAGATTACAAAATAATTTAGGACAAAGAGTTTGGACCAGTGTGTTGGAGCCAAGAATTTTAGCTAAGCAAATTAAAACCTGCGAAGTGGTAGTGGGTGCTTTAAGAAGTGGCTTTGGAAGAGCACCGATTGTAGTGACAGAAGAAATGGTAGCTTCTATGAGACCAGGAAGTATTATTATTGATGTAGCTATAGATAGGGGAGGTTGTTTTGAAACTTCTGAATTAACCAATCACGAAAATCCTATTGTGATCAAGCATGATGTAATACATTATGGCGTTCCGAATATTCCGAGTGGATTTGCTCGTACAGCCAGTCAAGCTATCAGTAATGTATTGATGCCTTTACTCATTCAAATTGGTGATGTAGGCGGATTAGAAGAAATTATCTGGCAACATGTACATTTAAGAGAAGGCATCTATTTATACAAAGGGGCATTAACAGACTCTTATATTAGTCATAAGTTTGACTTGAAATTTACCGATTTAAATTTATTGATTGCTAGTAGTAAGAGTTAGGCTTACTTGTAATCCATTAAGTTAATTTGCTGAGTGCAGAATGCATATTCTTCAGGGTCATTGCTACCAACTATAATGAGTTTATGCAATGCGTATTGCTGAATTAATTGCTTGTATAAAGCATACCCTTCTTTGTCTAAATTACTGCAAGGTTCATCCAATAATAAAATAGGTGCATTGGAAAAAATAGCTAAAGCCAATTTTAATCTTTGCTTCATACCACTACTAAAATACCTGATTTGTTTATCTGTGGAATTTTCTAATCCAATCATCTGAATCATTTCTTGTACAGAAAGGGTATTGATGATGGATTTGAATTTTGCATGAAATTCAAAATGCTCAATTGTAGTTAATTCTTCGACTAATTCTAAATAGGGTGCAGCAATACTAATTTGATCGTAAATGGTTTGACTATCTGCGTTGGCCCATTCAATTTGTCCTTTGCTTAAATTTGTAAAGCCTGCAATTACTTGTAATAAAGTGCTTTTACCGGATCCATTATTACCAATAAGCGCATAGTGCTGTCCTTTCTCAAATTCAACATTGAGTGATTGAAAAATCCAATCCTTATTGAATCTTTTTCCAGCTCCTTTTAGGCTAATTTGTTTCATGTATTAATCTTCCACTACTTCGCCCTTACCAAAACGCTTGATAATGCCACGGCCACTCTCTCTAATGAAAGTAACAATCTCGTCTCTTTCGTCTGTTGCTGGTAATTCTTCTTCAATAAACTCTAAAGCTTGTGTAGTGTTCATTCCTTTGTTGAAAATATATCTATAGATATCTAAAATATGATTGATTTTTTCTAAATCAAATCCTCTTCTCTTTAAGCCAACGCTATTTACACCACCATAGCTTAATGGATTTCTAACTGCTTTAATATATGGAGGAACATCCTTACTCACCAAACTACCTCCAGCGATATAAGCGTGCTGTCCAATATTTACAAATTGATGTACGGCACTCACACCTGCAATCCATGCATAGTCTCCTAAGGTAACATGACCTGCAACTTGAACGCTATTGCTTAAAATACAATGATTGCCAATAATACAATCGTGTGCGATATGGCTGTAGGCCATTATCAAACAATTATTACCCACTTTGGTTGTCCATCTATCAGAAGTACCTCTATTGATTGTTACAAATTCTCTGATGGTAGTATTGTTGCCAATTTCAACAGTTGTTTTTTCACCATTGAATTTTAAATCTTGAGGATCTGCGCCTAATACTGCGCCAGGAAATATTCTACAACCCTTACCAATCTTAGTGCCTTTCATGATGGTCACATTTGATCCCACCCAAGTGCCTTCACCAATTTCCACATCACCATGAATTACGGTGAATGGGTCAATTTTTACATTGTCTGCAATTTTAGCATTGGGATCAATATAAGTATAAGGATGTGTCATAGTTTTTAATTTTTAGTCGGCTCTTTTAACTACTTGTGCAACTAAGTCTGCTTCAGTAGCCACTTTGCCATTAACATATACAGTGCCACGCATTTCGCAAATACCGCGTCTAATGGGTGCTGTTAATTCCATTTTTAATAACATGGTATCACCAGGCTTTACCATTTGCTTAAACTTACAATTATCAATTTTTAAGAAGTAAGTATCGTATTGTCCTTCTGGCATTGCATTAATACAAAGTATTCCACCTGTTTGTGCCAATGCTTCAATTTGTAAAACACCTGGCATTACTGGATTACTAGGGAAATGTCCTGGAAAAAACCATTCATTAAAAGTTACATTCTTTACTCCCACAATTACTTTGTCTGTTAACTCGATGATCTTGTCAACAAATAAGAATGGATATCTATGTGGTAATAATTTTTCAATCTGCTCCAAGTTAAACACTGGCGTAATAGATGGATCATATACTGGTACATCTTTTACATGCTTATTCTTTTTAATGTATTGTTTGATTTTTTTAGCAAACTCCACATTGCTGCTATGACCTGGACGGTTTGCAATAATTCTTGCTTTAATTGGGAAACCAATTAAAGCAAGGTCACCTACTACATCTAATAATTTATGTCTTGCAGGTTCGTTAGGGAATCTTAATTCTAAATTATTTAAATAGCCTTCGCTCTTTACTTCAATCTTATCTCTTTTGAACACTTTTGCCAATCTTGACATTTCTTCGTCAGTCACTGCCTTATCTACTACTACAATGGCATTGTTAATGTCTCCGCCTTTAATTAAATCGTTATCCAATAAAGCTTCTAATTCGTGTAAGAAACAAAAAGTTCTACAAGGTGAAATTTGTGCTTTAAAATCTTTGATCGTATTTAATGCAGCATGCTGTGTTCCTAAAACTGGACTATTAAAATCAATCAATGTGGTAATTTGATAATCCAAAGCAGGAAGTGCAACCATTTCTACTCGTTTGCCTTCATCGTAGTGAAAAATATTTTCATCAATACTATACCAAGCTTTAGCTGCATCTTGTTCAACCACACCTGTCTTTTCAATTTGTTCAATAAACGGAGCAGAGCTTCCATCCATGATGGGGATTTCGGGTCCGTTTAATTCAATCAATGCATTGTCAACGCCCATGCCCACTAAGGCTGCCAAAATATGTTCTACAGTACTCACTTTAGCATCACCCACTTGAAGGGTGGTTCCTCTGCTGGTATCTGTAACTAAATCACAATCAGCTTTGATAATTGGTTGATTGGGTAAGTCTACTCTTTGAAATTGAATACCGAAACCTGGATTGGCAGGGTTTAATTTCATGTCTACCAAAACGCCTGTATGCAATCCGGTTCCACTAATAGAAATACTATCTTTTAAAGTATGTTGCTTATCTGGATTAAAATGCTGGTCCATAAAAAAAATTTAAATACCCTAAATGGGTGATTCTCAGCAAAAATACGGCTGAATTACCCTTTTTTAGACAGTTGCTCTACTAATATTTCGAGTTCTTTGACTCTTTTTTCTAATTCTGGGAGGTTTTTGACATAAACCTGGGATCTCAAGACGGTTGAATGGTCTCCAGCAGGGTTACCAGTTAGGGTTTGATTAGGGGTCTTGATAGTTTTTGTCACGCCACTTTGAGCGGCTAATTTGGTGCCGTCTGCAATAGAAATATGGCCTGCAAATCCCACTTGACCACCTACCATTACATTTTTACCAATTTTAGTACTTCCGCTAATGCCAGTTTGTGCGGCAATCACGGTATTATTTCCCACTTCGGCATTATGAGCTACTTGAATAAGGTTATCCAATTTTACTCCTTGTCGAATAATGGTTGAGCCAATAGTTGCTCTATCAATGGTAGTATTAGATCCAATCTCTACATTGTCTTCGATGATAACATTACCTAATTGAGGTACTTTCTGAAAACTGCCATCTGCTTTTGGTGCAAAACCAAAACCATCACTTCCAATAATGGTACCAGCATGAATGGTCACATTGTTACCAATTTTGCAATCAAAATAAATAACTACACCTGGATGAATGGTTACATTATTTCCAATTTGTACATTTTCTCCAATAAAAACATTAGGGTAAATTTTTACTTGCTCACCTAATTGTACATTTTCAGAAATAACAGCAAAAGCGCCCACAAAATGTTGAGCTCCTAATTTTGCAGAAGTCGCAATAAAGGAAGGGGTTTGAACACCCACCATATTCGCCGCTTTTAATTCTTGGTATTTGGTCAATAGGGTAGCGAATGCAGCATATGCATCGGGTA
The DNA here is from genome assembly GCA_937900675.1 of uncultured Chitinophagaceae bacterium. Lineage (GTDB taxonomy): Bacteria > Bacteroidota > Bacteroidia > Chitinophagales > Chitinophagaceae > Sediminibacterium. The sequence goes on along the minus strand of CALCEA010000113.1, from coordinate 237 downwards.
CTCTAATTAATGTAGCAGCTATTTTTTCTTTTAAAACCAAACTATCATTGATGATAACAATAGATGCTTTGGTAGTGTATAAAAAATCTTCGTATTTAGGATTCGCTAAAAAAGAAATTTCTCCAGCTTTAGCTTCTTCTATTTTACCAAACTGTGTCACTTCAACAGTTGCGTCTCCTTCCACTTTTCCTTGAATCATCAGGGCAACTTGTTGTGCGTTAAATGCTAGCATGCGTT